>NZ_JBSFHW010000056.1:0-59207 GCF_053597275.1 Streptomyces sp. NPDC001492
AGGTGGGGGGGGGTGGCGGGGGGGTTTGCCCGCGGGGGGCTTAATTGGGGGGGGGGGGGGGGGGGGGGGGGGGGGGGGGGGGGGGGGCGGGGGGGGGGGGGGGCCCCCCCCCCCCCCCACCGCTCGCGTTCGTGCGGCTCAGCGCTCGTACTCGGCAAGGTAACGCAGCACCTTGTCCACGTGCGGCCGGACCCGCTCCGGTACGCCGCGCTCCTCGATGACCGTGCGGTCACTGGTGCGGTATCCGGCCGCGACGAGCGCGGGCAGGTCCTTCTTCGGCAGCCCGGCCTTCTTGAAGCGCTGGTCGAGCCAGCACACGTACAGGCTCATGGTGGAGATCGCGTCCGGCGGCGACATGTAGTCCTTGTCGCCGTCACCGTCCCCGTCCACCGCCCAGGCCCGGAACACCGACGGCGTCCACATGGCGATGCCGTACTCCTCGGTCTCCGGGCGGGAGGCCTTCGCGTCGAAGTCACTCTCCGCTTTGATCAACGCGGCCAGCAGGACGGGGGTGATCTCCTCGTCGGTGCAGCGTTGGGCCGCGCGGGCGATGACGGGTCGCAGCGCCTCGGGTACGTCGGAGTTCTCGGGGATCTCACCGGCCGGCGGGCTGTGCGCACCGGTGGCGGCGGGGGTGTCGTGGTCGCGGCCGTCGTCCTGGCTGCCCCCGCCTCCCCCGAGGAGGGCCGCCCCGGCGAGCGTGGCGGCGGTCAGGACGACGAGCCCGGCCGCGACCGCGGGTATCAGGCGTCTTCGGCGCCGGTGCGGCCCGCCGGTGACGGCCTTCAGCCGGGCGGCGACATCGGCGGCCGTGTGCGGGAGCCGGGCGGCGTGGTCCGGGGCCAGGCAGTCGGCGATCAGCCGGCGCATGTCCTCGTCGAGACCGGCGTCGAGCCGCAGGGGTGCGGCGCCGCGGGCGTAGGCCTGGGCCGCGAGGGAGCGGGCCCGGGCCGTCGCGCCCGGGAAGGGGTGGAGTCCGCCGGTGAGCACCTGGTGGGCGAGGACGCCGAAGGCCCAGATGTCGGCGGTGGGGCGGACGACGGCGCCCTGCGTGCCGGTGCGCTGGGACCACCACTCGGGAGGCAGGTGGTCGAGGGTGCCGAGCGGCGGCAAGTGGGCGTGGGTGCCGTCGAGTTCGGCGGCCAGGCCGAAGTCCGCAAGCCACACCTGACCGCCGGGACCCAGCAGGACGTTGGCGGGTTTGAGGTCGCCGTGCACCCACCCGGCGTCGTGCATGTGGGCGAGACCGGCGACGACCCCGCGCAGGACACGGTCGGCGCCCGCGATCGGCCCGCCCGTCCCGGCGGCGTCGTCCAGTGCGTCCTTCAGGCTGGCCTCGGCCCGGTCCATGACCAGCGCGATCGCGCCGTCCAGGGCGGGCAGTTGCGGTGCCTCGACGGTGCACACCGCGTGGGTGCGGACGAGGTGGGGGTGGTCGGCCTCCGCGCTGAACCGGACCTCGCGAGCCACGAGTTCACCGAGCGCGGCACGCTGCCCGGGCCCGAGGGCACCGGTCGGGAGCACCTTCACGGCGACGGTCGTGCCGTCTGCGACCGTACGGGCCTCGTACACGGTCCCCCAGCCCCCGGAGCCGATGACCGCGCCCACCTCCCAGTCCTCGATGCGGAAGCCCTGCGGGAGACCGGGCGGGCGGGGCGCTTCCCACTCGTCGGCCCATTCTTCGGGCATCGTCATGCGCCGGTCTCCTGAGCGCCGGTGAGGCGGCCGGCGCTGCGGGGCGGCAGCAGGCTGAGGTGCTCCTCGCGCACCAGACCGAAGCGCAGGGCGACAGAGGCGAGCCGGGCGCGCTTGACGCCGGTGAGGCCGCCGTCGGTCGCGGTCAGGGCCTCCTCACCGAGGTCCAGGCGCAGCTTGGCGAAGGCGAGGTAGTCGATGTGGTAGTTGACCGCGGAGCGCGTCAGGTCCCGGCAGGACTCCAGCGGCCGCAGCCGCTCCACGATCTGCCCGACGCCGGGCAGCGCCGAGTCGGAGGGGGCGCGCAGCCGGGGTTCGCACAGGGCCACCAGGACGAGGAAGTACTTCGAGGTGGGGTCCAGGGCGAAGGGGTGAACGGTCTGTTCGCCGCTGCCCGGAACGGACTGCTCGCCGAGATAGCCGTGTTGGGGTGCGAACACCTTGAACGTGGCGGTGCCGGACAGGGCGGGCAGCACCACGCGGGAGAACTCGAAGGGCACGGGCGCCCCGAGCCGTCCTGGCGCGACGGTGAGGTACTCGCCGGCCCCCTCCAGGTTCTCCACCACGTACGACATGCTGCGGCTGAAGTTGGACAGCCGCCAGTAGTCCCCCGCGGCTTCCAGTTGCCCGGCCCGGCGGGAGATCCCCGGGTCGGTGAGGACGATGCGGACCCCCGTCCCGCCGCGTCCGAAGTCTGCGAGGTCCCCCGGCCCCAGGTGGATCAGTTCGGGACTGCCCGTCTCGTCCACCCCCCACTGGGTGGTACCGGGCAACTGCACGATGATCGTTTCCACGCGGACTCCCCCGATGGTGTCGCCCCCGATTTGGTCGCGAGGATTGTATGGTCGGCATCCCGGATGCACGGAATCGGCGGGGCCGCCTTCATACGGAGATTTCCGGGCGCTGTGCGCCGCACATGAACTCCCGGCCCTGCCTGGTCAGGCGCGTCGCGCACGCCCTCCGTCAAGCGCAGTCCGTCGGCGTCGGTGAAGCGCGGCTGGGCGCCCCGATCCGGGCGTTCGGTGTCTCGGGACAGGTACTTCGCCATGTACTCGCCCACGAGCACATGGTGGTCGAACACCTCGGTGAACGGGCCGCACTCGATCCACTCGCCGTACTCTCCCACCACGGCGAGCGCACCTGCACCGGGGTGGACCTGAGCCGAGATGGGGGACCCGGAGCACCCGTGAATGTGCGAAGCTGGTTTTCCGATCACGAGGACGGTGCTTCTCCGTGTCACGGCGTCAGCCGGGCGCACACCCCGTAAGCCCGATCCGTGTCGCGTCCGGTGACGTCCTGCCGTCGGAGCCGTTCCAGCCTGGGAGCGGTGAGTACAGATGAGTCCGGGTTCCGCCGATGCCGCGAATCCCGCGCCGACCGGCGTCGGCAACGGGCCCGCCGTCTCCCGTCGGGAGTTCGACGCACTCTTCGAGGCGGTTCGCACGTGGGGGCGCTGGTCCCCGGCCGACCGCGGTGCCTGGAACCGGGTCACCGCGGACCATGTGCGGCGGGCCGCAGCGCGCGTGCGGACCGGGACGGTCGTGCCGCTGGCGCTGCCGTGGAACACCCGGCCCGGCCCCGACAACCGCAAGCCTGCCCTGCACCACATGACCGACCTCGGTGACGTGGAGGAGCCGGAACCCTCCACCCACAAGGACTTCATCGCGGCCGACTACCACGGCAAGGGCATCACCCATCTCGACGCGCTGTGCCACATCGCCTATCGGGGGCAGCTCTACGACGGCCGCACGGCACACGAGGTCGTCGATGCCGCGGGCGCCCGCTTCGGCGCGGTGTCGACGCTCGGGCCCCTCGTCACGAGGGGAGTGCTCCTCGACCTGCCCGCCGTCCTCGGGGTCCGCTGGCTGGAGCCGGGGCGAGCGGTGCACGCGAGGGACATCGTCGTGGCGGAGAAGGCGCTCGACGTGACGATCGGCGAGGGCGACGCGGTGCTGCTGCGCTCCGGACACGTCCGGCGCCGCGAGGAACTCGGTGCCTGGGACCCCGACACGGCCAGCGCGGGCTTTCATGTGGACGCCCTGCCGCTGCTGGCCGAGCGTGGCATCGCGCTGCTGGGCGGAGACGGCGACAGTGACGTACGGCCCTCACCCGTGGACGGCGTGCACTCGCCGGTCCACGCCCTGGCCGTGGCCGCGATGGGGATGCCACTGCTGGACAACCTCGACCTGGAAGCGCTGTCCGCCGCGACCGCGACGGCGGGGCGCTACGACTTCATGCTCGTTGTGGCGCCGCTGAACGTCCCGGGCGGGACGGGCTCGCCCGTCAACCCGGTCGCGGTCCTGTGACGCCGATCCGGCCCGGTCACCGTGTGTGAGGGGCCTGGTGAACGGTGACTCGCGCCTCCAATGCCCGTATCCTCGTCCATATCAGACATTTTGGAAGGGTTGACTGTCGAAGGCGCGAGTGAGGCGGAGCGTGGTTCGGGCCGGCGAAGATCCGATACCGACGGGGCGTGCGCCAGGCGGCACGGGGCCCGTCCGTTTCCGTGAGCGGTTCCTGCAGGGTGAGCCGGTCGAGACGGGCGTGCGCACGTCGATCCTGAATTCCTGGCGGCGCTGCCGGACCCTGGGGCTGTCGCCGGACCAGTCCGACCTTCCCTTCCGGGAGGACTTCGAACCGGACGGACGGATCGTCCGCGCCTCCGTTCCGGTGCTCGACCGGCTGCAGGCCATGTTCGCCGGCAGCGCGATGAACATCTCCGTCGCCGATGCGAGCGGGACGGTTCTCCTGCGCCGTTTCGGAGAGGCGTCGCTGGCCAGAGTGCTCCCGGCCATCCAGAGTGTCCCCGGGTTCGTGTTCGCCGAGAAGGTCGCAGGTACCAACGGCATCGGTCTCGCCCTGGCCGAGCGCCAACCCATCCGGGTCTACGGTGCCGAGCACTTCGCCGAGCGCTCCCAGGGCAGTGCCTGCCGCGCGCTTCCCGTCCGCGACCCGCTCAGCGGCCGCATCGAGGGCGTCCTGTGCTTCGGCTATCCGCGCAGCGCCGAGGACCCGGCGCTGGACACCGTGATACGCAAGGCGGCCGGGGCCATCGAGCGGCGGCTGCTGGGGCAGAGTTCCTCGCGTGAGCGCGCTCTGCTGCGGGCGTACCTGGACAGCGGAGCCGAGGCCGCCGGAGGTTTTCGGCACCGCACAGGGATGCGGGAGCTGGCCGCGGAGATGAGCCCCCGCGACGAGGCGATCCTCATGGAGAAGGCCGCCGAGCTGATCGCCCGCGCGCAGCGGGCCTGTGTCGACGTGCCCCTGTCCGACGGCCGTCGGGTCACGCTCGTGAGCCGGCCGACGACGAGTGCCTCCGGAGTGGAGGGGTTCGCCATCGAGGCCGTTGTCCCCGGTCCCTCACCGCACGAGCCCCTCGTCCTCCCGCATCAGGTCCATGAGGGGCTGGACCTGTCTGGCGAGCTTGCCGTCGCCGCCTCCCTCACGTCCTTTGGGGCTGTTCGCGATGTGGCGCCCGGGCAGCTCCACGTCACCGCGCCGGCGGAGTATCTTCCCGGCACGGAGCACGCCCCTGTCGCCGTGGGCGTCGAGCGCGTCACGGTCGGCGACGGCACGACGGGCGAGCACTCCGACTCCCCGCCCCCGGCGAGAGGGCTCGTGATGGTGGGGGAGCCGCACGTGGGGACCTACGCCCTGGCCGCGCGCCGCCGCCTGGAACTGTTGTCCGAGGCCGGCGTCCGCATAGGCACCACCCTGGATGTGCGCACCACCGCCCGGGAGCTCGCCGAGTCGGCGGTGCCGCAACTGGCCGACTTCGTCACCATCGACCTGCCGGAAGCCGTGCTCCGCGGCGAGGAGTCTGTCGATCCCCGCAGTGACCTACGCCGTACGGTGGTCCACGGCATCCATGACGACTGTCCCTTCCATCCGGTCGGCAAGCAGGTCGACTACGGTCCGACGATGCCGCAGGCGCGGTGTCTGACGAGTGGCCAGGCAGTGCTGGAACCGGACCTGAAGGCTGCCGCGGGCTGGTTGGCGCAGGACCCCGAGCACTCCGCACAGCTGCTGAGCCACGTCCACTCCCTCATCGCGGTGCCCCTGGTCGCCCGCGGCGCGGTCCTGGGCGTGGCCGGCTTCTACCGCGCGCAGGGCTCGCCGGCGTTCGGGGACGACGACCGGTCGCTGGCCCAGGAACTGGCCGCCCGTGCCGCACTGTCCATCGACAACGCCCGGCGCTACACACGCGAACGCGCCATGGTCCTGGCCCTGCAGCGCAGCCTGCTCCCGCACGGTGTGCCGGACCAGGACGCCGTCGAGGTCGCCCATCGCTACCTGCCCGCCGAATCCGATGTGGGAGGGGACTGGTACGACGTCATACCCCTGTCCGGCAGCCGCATCGGGCTCTTCGTCGGCGACGTCGTCGGCCACGGCATGCTCTCCGCCGCCACCATGGGGCGGCTGCGCACGGCCGCCCGCAGTTTCGCCGAACTCGACTTCCCCCCGGACGAGGTCCTCACCCACCTCGACAAACTCGTGGGACGCCTGGACCGGGAGGACCCCGACGCCGTGGACGCAGGCATCGTCGGCGCGACCTGTCTCTACGCCATCTACGACCCGACCACAGAGCAGTGCACCATGGCCCGCGCAGGCCATCCCCCGCCCGCTCTGGTCCGCCCCGACGGCACCGTGTGGTTCCCCGACCTGCCCGCCGGACCGCCGCTCGGCCTCGGCGGTCTGCCGTTCGAAACCGCCGAGGTCGACCTCCCTGAGAACAGCCAGCTGGTCCTCTACACCGACGGGCTCATCGAGGACCGTCACCGCGACGTCGACGAGGTCCTCGATCAGCTGAGCGCCACGCTGGCCCAGGCGAACGGCACGCCCGACGAGACCTGCGAGGCGGTACTCGACACGGTGGCCCCCGCCCACCCCTGCGACGACATCGCTCTGCTCGTCGCCCGCACCCACGCCCTGGCCCCCCAGCGGATCGCCACCTGGGACCTGCCCGCCGATCCGGCCCTGGTCAGCGAGGTGCGGGCCTCCGCCACCCGGCAACTGACCGACTGGGGACTCGACGAGGCCGCGTTCGCCGCCGAACTGGTGCTCAGCGAGCTGGTCACGAACGCCATCCGCCACGGCGCAGGGCCCATCCGGGTACGGCTGCTGCACGACCGCACCCTGATCTGCGAGGTCTCCGACACCAGCAACACCGCCCCGCACCTGCGCCGAGCGGCCAGCACCGACGAGGGCGGCCGCGGCCTGTTCCTCGTCGCGCAGCTGACGCAGAGCTGGGGCACGCGCTACACCCAGCAGGGCAAGGTCATCTGGGCCGAATGCGGGCTTGAGGGGGTTTGAGGCGCCGACCCCGGCGATTCGCTGCTCCGTTGGCGTGACAGAGAGCAGCCACATACCCCAAAATGTGCAATATGTGACGCTAATGTCACTGATGCGCATCGGGAAGAACACGACAGGTCCAACCCCGGAGAGGCCCGTGCACGAGGCCCACGACACCTCTGCGCATGCGGTCCCGCCCTTCGGAGCGGAACCTCTGGTCCGTGTCCGCGGACTCACCAAGCGCTTCGGGGGAACCCTCGCGCTCGCCGGGGTCGACCTCGATGTCCACGCCGGCAGCGTCCTCGCCCTCCTCGGTCCCAACGGAGCCGGGAAGTCCACGCTCATCAAGGTGCTCGCCGGCGTCCACCACGCCGACTCGGGGCAGGTCACCGTGGCCGGGCACCCGCTCGGGAGTCCCGCCGCCTCCCGGCACATGTCCTTCATCCATCAGGATCTCGGCCTGGTGGAGTGGATGACGGTGGCCGAGAACATCGCCCTGAGCACCGGGTATCCGCGCCGCGCCGGACTGATCTCCTGGCGGCTCACCCGAGAACACTGCACCGAGGCCCTGCGGGCCGTCGCCGGACATCTCGACCCCGACACGCCGGTCTCCCGCCTCGCCCCGGCCGAGCGTTCGCTTGTCGCCGTCGCACGAGCCCTGGCGGCACGGGCGAGCCTCATCGTCCTCGACGAGCCGACCGCCCGCCTGCCCGCCGCGGACTGCACCCGGCTGTTCCGGGTGCTGCACACCCTGCGCGACCGGGGGCACGGCATCCTCTACGTCAGCCATCGCCTGGACGAGGTGTACGAGGTCGCCGACACCTTCGCCGTGCTGCGCGACGGACGCCTGGTCAGCCACGGCTCGCCGGCGAGCCACAGTCCGGCCCGCCTGGTGCGCGCCATCACCGGCGAGGGGCCGACCGACCACCGCCCCGCCACCACCCCGGCCGGCGGCCCGGCCATCCTGACCCTGGACGGGGTGCACACCCCCGACGCGGGACCGGTCAGTCTGGAGCTACGGCGGGGGGAAGTCCTCGGCCTGGTCGGCCTCACGGGCGCCGGACACATGGGTCTCGCCCGAGCCCTTGCGGGCGCCCGGCCCCTCCTCGGCGGACGGGCCCTTCTCGGCGGTCGCCCGTACCGTCCCCGTACGGTCGCGGACGCCGTCGGACGGGGCGTCGCCCTCGTACCCGGCGACAGACAGCGGGAGGGCTGCCTCGCCGAGCTGACCGTACGGGAGAACCTCCTGGCCAACCCCCGGGCGGGAGGCATGCCGGCGCTGCGCTGGATCAGCCCCCGCCGCGAACGCGCCGAGGCCGGCACCCTGATCGAACGGCTCTCGGTGCGTCCCGACGACACCGAGGCAGCCATCGCCACCCTGTCCGGGGGGAACCAGCAGAAGGTCATGATCGGCCGGTGGCTGCGGCCGGCCCTGCGCCTGCTGATCCTCGAGGAACCGACGGCGAGCGTGGACATCGGTGCCAAAGCCGCGATCCACCGCCTGCTCGACGAGGCGCTCGCCTCCGGCCTCGCGGTCCTCCTCATCTCCAGCGACTTCGAGGAGGTCGCGGGCGTGTGCCGGCGCGCTCTGGTCTTCGTCCGCGGATCCGTGACGGCCGAGCTGACCGGCCCGGCCCTCACGGTCCCCGAGCTCACGCGGGCGGCTTCGGCCCTGCCCTCCTCCACCACCGCGGCGAACCCGTGACCGGCTCCCCCTCTCCGGCTGCACCCCCGCCACGGCCGCGCCGCTCGGGGCCCCCGAAGCGACTCGCCCGGCTGCACGGCCGTAGCGGGCAACTCATCGGCGCCTACGGCCTCCTGACCCTCACCGCCCTGCTCTTCCTGATCTTCTCCCTCACCCTGCCGCGTACCTTTCCCACCCGGGACACCGTCGACTCGATCCTGTCCAACCAGTCGATCCCGGCCGTCCTCGCACTCGCCGCGATGGTCCCCATCGTGACCGGCGCGTTCGACCTCTCCATCGGCTACGGTCTCGGCCTGGCGCACGTCATGGTGATGCAGCTCGTCGTGAACGACGGCTGGCCCTGGCCGCTCGCCTGCCTCACGGTGATCGCCGGAGGGGGTGTCGCGGGCGTCCTCAACGGTGTCGTCGTCGAATTCGGACGGATCGATTCGTTCATCGCCACGCTCGGAACCGGCAGCATGATGTACGCCGTGACCGGATGGGTCACCGGCGGCAGCCGGATCGTCCCCGGCCCGCAAGGCCTCCCGGCCGCCTTCACCGACCTCTACGACTCCACGTTCCTCGGCCTGCCGGTTCCCGCCTTCTACGTGCTCGCGCTCGCGGTCGCCCTCTGGGTGGTTCTGGAGCGCCTGCCGCTCGGCAGGTATCTGCACGTCATCGGGTCGAACCCGCGCGCCGCCGACCTGGTCGGCATCCCGACCCGTAGGTACACCGTCTACGCCTTCGCCGCGTCGGGACTGATCGTCGGTTTCGCCGGAGTGCTGCTCGCGGCCCAGCAGCAGATCGGCAATCCCAGCGTCGGCCTCGACTATCTGCTGCCCGCGTTCGTCGGGGCCCTCCTCGGCTCCACCGCCATCAAGCCGGGGCGCCCCAACGCCCTGGGCACCCTCGTCGCCGTCGCCGTCCTCGCCGTCGGCCTCACCGGCATCGCCCAGATGGGCGGCGATTTCTGGACGGTCCCGTTGTTCTACGGCGGCACCCTGCTCCTCGCCGTCGGACTGGCCGGCTACTCCGCTCGTCGCCGACTGCGCACCGGTGCGGTCGTCGCCCGCGATGCGCCCGCCGTGACACAGGACGACGGCACGCCGGGCAGCCTTCCATGACCCACGCCGCGGGCACTGCCGAAGTGCCCGGGCGGCATCCTCCGCAAGGAGCTTCCGTGCACCGCAACCGCACCACCCCCACCGTCCGCAACGCGCGGTCCACCGCCACCGCCCTGGTGGTCGCGGTCTTCGCGCTGGCCGGCTGTGAACGCGGCTCGTCGGGCGGCCCGGCACACTCCACCTCGGGTCCGAGCGGCTGCCCCGCGGCCCAGACCAGGGCCCAGGCCGCCGTCACCCGGGCGGAGCGGACCGACATCCCCTGGAACGGACCGACCAGCGGTCCCACCGCGGTGGCCGGCAAGACCATCGTCTACGTCGCCCAGACCATGACCAATCCCGGAGTCGCGGGCGCCGCGGACGGCGTGCGGAAAGCCGCCCGCGCCATCGGCTGGCACGTCCGGGTGATCGACGGTGGCGGCACCCCCGCCGGCATCCAGGCGGCGATGAGCGAGGCCGTGGACGTCAGACCCTCGGGCATCGTCATCGGGGGCTTCGACCCGGGCTCGACCGCGCAGCAGGTGGCGCGTGCGAACGCGGCAGGCATCCCGCTCGTCGGCTGGCACGCGGTCGCTTCCCCCGGCCCCAGCCGGCGTCCCAGGCTCTTCACCAACGTCACCACCAAAGTCGAGGACGTGGCCAGAACCAGTGCGCAGTGGGTCATCTCGAGCTCCGACGGCACAGCCGGGGCCGTGGTCTTCACCGATGCCTCGATCCCCTTCGCCAAGTACAAGTCCGACCTGATCAGGAAGGAGCTGGCCACCTGCGCGGGGGTAGAGCTGCTGGCGTACGAGAACATCCCGATCCCGGATGCCGGCAGCCGCACGCCCCGGGAGATCTCCTCACTGCTTTCCCGCTTCCAGGAGAGATGGACCCACTCCGTCGCCATCAACGACCTGTACTTCGCCGATGCCGCCCCGGCGTTCCGCGCGGCCGGCAAGAAGGGTTCCGGCCCGCCCTTCAACATCGGCGCCGGCGACGGCGACCCCTCGGCCTTCCAGCGCATCAACAGCAAGCAGTACCAGGCGGCCACCGTGCCGGAGCCGCTGTCCCTGCAGGGCTGGCAGATCGTCGACGAGTTCAATCGCGCCTTCTCGGGCCGGCCGGCCAGCGGGTATGTGGCCCCCGTCCACATCAGTACGGCCGACAACAGCCACGGCGCCACGGCCTGGGATCCGGCGGGATACAGGGAGGCGTACCGGAAGATCTGGGGCAGGTGACAGGGGCGGCAGGGACTGGTCAACCTCGCGGGGCGTACTCGGTCAGCAGGAGCGCGATGTCGTCCGCCCTGTCGGGGGAAGCGTGGCAGGCATCCCGCAGCAGTCCGTCGGCCAGATCGTCCAGGCCGCCCCCGCCGAGCCGGGCCAGCGACCCCCGGAGTCGCTCCATGTCGGAGCCGATGTCCGAGTCGCGCCTCTCGATCAACCCGTCCGTATAGAGGGCCAGGACCGACCCGGGAGCCAGCCGCAGCTCCGACTCCGGAAAGCATGCCGTCGCATCGATGCCGAGCAGTGGGCCGCCGGGCACATCCAGGATCCTGGTGTGCCCGTCGGGCAGGCGCAGCAGGGGCGGGAGATGGCCCGCGCGGACGATGCGCACGATCCCCGAGCGGGGATGGAACTGGGCGAAGCAGCAGCTGGCGAGGAGCACCGGGTCGAGGTCCATGTGGAGCCGGTTGGTGCCGGCGGCGACGTCGCTCGGCCGGTGGCCGGCGGCGACGAATGCCCGCATGGCGCTGCGCAGTTGGCCCATGGCGGCCGCGGCGGGGACGTTGTGCCCCTCGACGTCCCCGACGATCAGTGCGACTTCGTCCCCGGTGGGGATGACGTCGTACCAGTCGCCGCCGATGTCCATCCCCCTGGTGCCCGGAAGGTAACGCCCGGTGACGCGCAGCCCCGGCACAGTGGGCAGCCGGTGCGGCAGCAGCGCGTCCTGCAGGCCGCGGGCGAGGGCGAATTCGGCGTCGTAGAGTCTGGCGCGTTCCAGAGCCTGGCCGATCAGGCCGCCCAGCGCGGTGAGCACTCCGCGCTCCTCGTCGGGGAACCGGTGGATGTCGTCGAAGCCGAGAATGCAGGCGCCGACCGGGTGGTTCGAGGCGATCAGCGGCAGGAACGCCCAGGAGTTGGTGTGACCCACCATGAGCCCGGGGTAGCTCTCGTGGAGCTGCTCCCGGGACTCGATGAACAGCGGGACCCCGGCGGTCAGCGCGTCCGTCACGGGCAGCCGCGCGTGCAGCGGGGTGCCTTCGAACCGGGCGAGAAAGCGTTTCGAGTAACCGCGCTGAGCGAGCAGGTGCAGGCGCTGTTCCTCCACCACGGCGATCGCCAGCTTCTGGCCGCCGAAGGCCGGCAGCAACTGTTCGGCGACGGCATCGAACACCTCGTGCGCGGTGGCCGCCTCGGTGAGGGCGCTGCCGAGCGTGAGCACCCGGTAGAGGGAACCCACGCGGGGGGCCGCGGGCGGAGGCGCCGAGGAGAGGGGCGGCCCCTCCTCGGTGACCGGTGCACCGGGTCCGGTACCGGCCGGTACGGGCTGCCGCACTCGTGAGGCCCATCCCGTCATGCCCTGAGCGCCCGGGTGGAGGGAGAAGACCAGCCACTCGTCCGGCGGGCGGCGGACCAGGAAGGAGACCGGTTGCTGGGAGACGGCGGCGGCCCGGTAGCGGTCCTCGTACACGGGATCGGCCAGCCAGGGCAGGACGTCCCAGGGGCGCCGGCCGAGCATTTCGTCCTGGCGGACCCGCAGCAGATCCTCCAGGCTGTGGTTGGCGTAGGAGAGGCGCCCGTCGGGAGAGAGCGCGAAGAAACCGTCCGCGAGCCGCTCGATCGCCGCCACGGCGGCCATGCCGCTCCCGGAGTCCAGCACGGCGCCGACCAGGTGGCAACACGCCTCCGCGTCGTCGGGGCTCTCTGGTACCCGGCCCCACAGCTCGACGACGCGGTGTCCACCACGGCCGTCCAGGATGCGCAGGTGGTGCGCCAGTAGGTGTCCCTCCTCGACCGCGGCGCGGGCGGCGGACCCGAAACCGGGCAGATCCGCCGGCTCGATGCAGGCCGCCAGGGTGGCCGCCCGACCGTCGAACGCCCGGGGCGCGATCCCGAAGATCGCGCACAGCTCGTCGTCGGCAGTGAGGGCTCCGGTGTCGAGGTTCCAGTCGAACAGGCCCACCCGGATCGCCGGAGCGGACGGCAGCGGGACCAGTACCGGGGCCGTCCGCTCGTCGTACTCACCGAGCGTGCCACGGGCCCGCAGTCCGGCGAGGGTGGTGCCCAGCCGGTCGGCGGCGGAGCGCAACCGCCCGCGCTGCGCCCTCGACAGACCGGTCCCGTCCGGCCTGGGCGTCCACACCACGGCGATGGCGCCGAAGGTCCGCCCGCCCGCCCGTACGGGGACCGATGCGGAGCCGAACGGGTAGGGCAGGGCGATCGAGAGCTGGGGGAAGCGCCGCATCGTCTCCTCCGCGCCGGCCAGGTGGACCATGCGCCCGGAGCGGCACGCCTCAGCCACCGGCATACGGCTGTTGACCGGGATCCGACGCCACCCGCTGAGCAGGGAGGGCGGTGTCCCGCAGGACGCGGCCACGACGAGCGAGCGGTGGTCGCCGGAGAGCAGGAAGACGCTTCCGGTATGTGCCCCGGTGGCCTCCACGGCATGGACCACGGCCCTCACCAACGCGTCGTCGCGCTCGGGCGCTTCGCCGACACCCGCGGCGCTGAGCGGGTATGAGCTCGATGCCAAATCGTTGGCCGACACGCTGCCCTCGATCATCCATGGAGTGCTTTTCCTATTTTAGGGTTATTCGATCCTCTCTGTGGATGGATGTCGAGCTGGTATGGGTAAGCCGATTTTGTCCCCGCAGGCCGGACGGAGCGGGGGAACGTTCGGGGGCGGGCGTTGGCTGCGTGTCCTGGCGGACATAGCGACTGTCGACCGTGGGCCCTCACCCTGAACCAGGGGTTGTCTCAACGCGTGTCGTCGCGAAGCGCCTTGTCGATCTCGCCCAGTGCTCCGGTCAGCTGTGTGTAGTCGTCAGCCGTCAGTGGCTTGACGAAGTACTTCTCCACCACCTGTGTGTGGACGGCCGCCGCCCGCACGAACGCCGTACGTCCTTCGGGGGTCGGTTCCACCAGGGCCACCCGCCGGTCCTCGGCGGACGGTACGCGGCGGACCAGGCCGGCGTCCTCCATGCGGTCGATCAGGCGGGTGGTGCCGCCGCTGGTGAGCGTGAGGTCGTCGGCCAGCTGCCGCTGGGAGACCTCCTCGCCGGGGCGGCGGCAGAGGCGTATCAGCACCTCCAGCATGGTGTGACTGATCCCGCACTCCTGCCGCAGGGCGCTGTCGATGCGCTGTTCCAGGCGCGTGGCGGATTTGATCAGCAGGCCGAAGTCCCGCACCAGCCGGCTGTTGGCGGCGCGAGCTGCGACGTCGTCGCTGGGTTGCGGTGTCGGGTTCATCGCCGCCGATTTTACTGTCTCCTCACCTACTGCTGCCTCAATCGCTGACTAGTCAATTGCTGACTGCTCAGCTAAATTCGGGGGCCGGCTCACACTGCGAGCGAGAGGGAGCTCCACATGGACCTGCAGTACTGGCTCGGCCGAGCCGCCGAGGCGATACAGGACTGGGCCGACACCTTCGGTCCCCACCAACCCCACCCCTCCCTCCAGGTGGACGACGACCGCTTCGCGTCGGCCTTCGCGGGGTTCACCGAGAGACTCAAGGACAACTACCCCTTCTTCCACCCGCACTACGCGGGTCAGATGCTCAAGCCCCCGCACCCCGCAGCGGTGGTCGGCTACCTCACCGCCATGCTGATCAACCCCAACAACCACGCCCTGGACGGCGGCCCCGCCACCGCCGCGATGGAGCGGGAGGTCGTCGCGCGGCTCGCCGCGATGTTCGGTTACGACACCCATCTCGGCCACCTCACCACCAGTGGCACGATCGCCAACCTCGAAGCCCTCTTCGTCGCCCGCGAACTGCACCCCGGCCGCGGTATCGCCCACAGCGCCGATGCCCACTACACCCATGGCCGCATGTGTCACGTCCTGGGCATGACGAGCCACCCCGTCCGCACGGACAGCCAGGGGCGGATGGACCTCGAAGCGCTGCGGGACGTCCTGCGCACCGGGCAGGTGGGCACCGTCGTCCTCACCACCGGCAGCACCGGACTGGGTGCCGTCGACCCCGTCCACGAGATCCTGCCCCTCGCCGAGCGGTACGGCGTCCGCGTCCACGTCGACGCCGCGTACGGCGGCTTCTTCACGCTCCTGGCCGGCGCCGACGGCATCGAGGGGCTGCCGCCCGAGCCCTGGCGGGCCGTCGCACAGGCCGACTCGGTCGTCGTCGACCCCCACAAGCACGGCCTCCAGCCCTACGGCTGCGGAGCCGTCCTCTTCCGCGACCCCGAGGTGGGCCGCTTCTACCTTCACGACTCGCCGTACACCTACTTCACCTCCGCCGAGCTGCACCTCGGCGAGATCAGCCTGGAATGCTCCCGCGCCGGCGCCTGCGCGGCCGCCCTGTGGCTCACCTTCCAGCTCCTGCCGCCCACGCCCGACGGCCTCGGCCAGGTCCTGGCGGCCGGCCGCCGAGCAGCCCTGAAGTGGGCGGCGCTGATCGAGACCTCAGACCTCCTGGAGCTCTACCAGCAGCCCCAGTTGGACATCGTCACGTACTTCCCCGCCGTCGATCCCGCGACCCTCAGCGGCATCGACGCCGCATCCGCACGCATCCTGGCGGACGGCATGACGGCCCCCGATCCCGTGTACGTCAGCACCCTCAAAGCCGGCCACGAGGCGTTCACCGCCCGCCACCCCAAGATCACAGCAGACACCGACGGCGCCCGGATCCTGCGCAGCGTCCTGATGAAGCCGGAGTCCGAACACCATGTGGAACACCTGCACAACCGGGTCGAGCAGCTGACACGGTCCCGCTGACCCGCCACACGGGGTGCCCGCGGAGGGTGCGGGGGTGGGCGGTCAGGCTTCGGGGTGCACTTCGGGGTGCGTGAACCGCACGGGCTTCGGCTTCACTCATCGTCCGCACAGGTGCCGCCACCGAGACGGTGACACGGTCCAGTCCATCAATTCGGCGAGCACCTGCGCGGCCCATTGCTCCGGGTCCGCCCAGGGTTCGGACGGCGAGGCCGCCGGCCCGGGCCACTCGGTGCCGAAGGGGGCGACGACCTCCTCGAAAGGGGCGTTCTGTCTCAGGATCTCATCCACTGTGCGTTCGCCCGCGGCTCGTCCTCGCCCTTTCCGGTCTGTTCTCCGCCTCCCCGGCCGTTACATCTCCCGACAGGCCTTGGCCTTGAAGTCCGCCAAGGAGACGGTGACCGCGGATTCGTCGCCGTTGTCCGAGATGCTGTCGTAGCGCACCTTGCCCGGGGTGAGCCGGTCCCGGTCGGCCGGGGTGAAGGAGATGCTGTTCGCCGACCACGAGTTGTCCTTGGTCCAGCCGTAAAGCACGTATGTGGTCTTGGCGTTGAGCGGAGCCAGGGATGTGGTTGTGGTCCAGTCGGCGCCGGGAGAATCGAGGGTCCAGGTGGTGAGGCCCCGGCTGAGAGGGCGGTCGGCGGTCCATGACCCCACCGTCACCTGTTTGTTGGCGTCGTCGCTGTCCACGTAGAGGGTCGCGCCGTCGATGTGATGCCCGCAGATCATCATGACGCCGAGCAGCCGGCCGTCGGCGGTCACGGAGATGCCGGCGACGGCGGCGGGGGGAACGGTGCACCCCGAGGTCGCGCCCAGAGCCACGCCCATCGCGAGGGCGCCGACGAAGCGCCGGAACACCGGACGTGAAGTGGTCGACCGCATGCCCAGCCCCTGCCCGGGGTGCGCGTGAGGCCCCCTGCTCGGGATGGTAAGGGGCGGGCAGCGCCTGGACGCATTGTCGCCATCCACCCGTTGCGGGCTCGTTGTTGTCCTGTAGCCGCTCGGCAGCTGGTACGCCGCGCTGCGGTGTGGGTGCAGTGCTGGGTACCGCGGCCGGCGGACGCGTGGGCGACGACCGGCCGCCGGCCACGATGATCGTCTCGGTCCGAGATACCTGAGGCCTCGTCAAATACCATTATTGAAAAGGCCGTTGATCAGCACACTCGGAAGTGAAAGGGCATACACAATACCTTCACGCCGTGTAGCTTCTCCCCGTCAGTAGAGGCTTGAGCAAGGGTGGATGTGTGGTTGCCTCCCCGCATACCGAGAAGTTCGCCGCCTGCCTTCGGATGCTGAAGGACCGCAGTGGCCGGGGCTACGACCGCCTCGGCAAGGAGGCGGGAGTCAGTGGTTCCAGTCTGCATCGCTACTGCTCCGGCCTCAGCGTCCCGACGGACTACCGGGTGGTCCACGCCTTCGGCAAGGTGTGCGGCGCCAGTGCGGAGGAGCTCCGCGAACTGCACCGGCTGTGGGCACTGGCGGACACCGACCGGGACGCACCGGCTGCGACCGCCGAGGAGAACACCCCGCCGGAGATCACCCCCGACGGGAGCGACAAGCCGCGACGGTCCCGTGTGCCCGAGAAGCTGTCCTCCCGTGCGGCGGTACTGGCCGCCGTCGTCGCGGTGGTGCTGGTGGCGGGCTTCGTGTGGCTGCCCGGCGGCGGCCCCGCCGGTGAGCCGGCGGCCGGGGACAAGGTGCTGGACTCCCCGGCATGCGCAACCGTGAGCATGGGGGAGCACGACGAGTGCGTGCGCGAGGTCCAGAACCTGTTGGTGCGGGCCAAGGGCAGGCTCGCCGTCGACGGGGACTTCGGGCCGGAGACCCTGCGCAGGGTGACCGCCTTCCAGGTGCTGGCGGGCGTGACGGCCCGAGGCGTGGTCGACGAGGACACCAAGAAGGCGCTGTACGGCCAGAAGGTGAGCATGACGACCTGGTCGCCGGCCAAGGTCGCGAAGCGGATCCGTGAAGTGTTCGCCGAGGATCCCGGCACTGCTGTGGCCGTGGCCCGCTGTGCCTCCTTCCTCGACCCGCTGTACGTGCTCCCGAACACCAACGGCAGCCGCAACTGGGGCGTGTTCCAGATCTCCGACGCCTGTCTGCGGGAGCTCGACGGCACACCGCGGCGGGCGTTCGACCCGGACTGGAACATCAAGGCGGCCCACCGTCTGTGGAGCGTCCGGCACGACTTCCACGACTGGCCCTCCTGCGAGGCCGCATTGAAGGACACGTCGAAGAGCTGACGCCCGGAAGCGGCGTCAGATCGTGCCGCTCTCCCACCACCAGTCACGTCCGAGGTCGGCCCTGCTGTCGACGTGCTGGTGGTCGACGGTGTACCTCTCCAGCCCGGAGAACCCGCAGGTCTCCGCCTTCTGGTAGACGGTCTTGTTGGCCACGCCGGGCACGTCGAGGTCGGCGGCGGTGCCGTACAGGTGCATGCTGTCGCCGGCCCCGCCGACGTCGGCGTTGTGGGCGATGCTGCGGAAGCCGGAGTTGACCGTGATCGGCTTGTCGCCCAGCTTCTTGCGCAGCGCCTCCAGCTTGTACATACAGCGGCGGACGTTCTCCTTCACCTGCGACGCGCTCAGTTTGCCGCCGTCGAAGGTGCCGCTCGACTGGTCCACGAACTCGCTCCAGTTGAAGTGGAGGGTGGAACCGTCCGACTGCTCCAGGGCGTTGAGCTTCGCCTGGGTGTTGGGTCCGACGTTGGCGTCGGCGCTGAGGCCGTACGCCGTCTGGAACCGGCGCACGGCCGCCGCCGTACCGGGGCCGAAGTCCCCGTCGATGCCCACCCGGCTGTGGCCCGGGCTGTCCGCCGCCCAGCCGGCGATTCTGATCTGCAGCTCGGTCACGTCGGCGCCGGTGTCACCCTGTGCCAGGGTGCGCGACCACGCAGAGGCCTGGGCGGTGCCCGAGAACAGCAGCTGACCGAACGCGACGCCGGCGCCGGCGGCCAGCGTGCCACGCAGCAGGGCGCGGCGGTCGATGGGCCGGACGGAGGAAGCCATGGTTGCCCTTTCGGGAAGCGGGGGTGCGGGAAGAGGTCGGCGGGCTCAGCGGTTGGCCAGACGGTCCAGATCGGCCTGGGTGCCGTTGAAGACGTCCGCGGTCGCCGGAGCCTTGATGCCCGGGAACAATGCGGCGTCGGTGTACTGCCACATCGCCCAGGTCGTCGAGCCGCTCGGCAGCGGCGGCTGGGTGATCGACTGGCGGTAGTCCGCGAGTTGCAGCGGATAGCGGGCGAAGGCGGTGGTCGAAGCCATGCAGTCGTCCAGGAAGGACTTCTGGGTGTAGATGACCGGGGTCCGGCCGAACGCCGCTTCCACCTTGTCGAGCCAGGCCTTGGTGTCGTCCACCGTGCCGTAGGTGGGGCAGCGGCCACTGCCGTCGTCCATGCGTTCCAGGTCGAAGACCGGCGGCAGGTCGCCCGCACGCTGCCCGGTGTAGCCGGTCGCCCGCACCGCGGCGATGAACCGGTCGGCCTGTGCGGCACCCGTGTCGGGCGAGCTGCCCGTGTAGAAGTGGTACGGCGCGACAGCGAGCCCGGCGGCCCTGGCCGCTTCGAGGTCGGTGGCGAGGTATTCGTCGGTGACGTTCGTGCCCCGGGTCGCCTTGACCGTCGCGAATTCGACATCCGAAGCCCGTACGGCCTTCCAGTCGATCGGGGCGCCACCAGGGTGCTGGTACTTGGCCGTGTCCAGGCCGTCGATCGCGTACCCGGCCGGACGTGGTGGCGTGCAGTACGTGTTGCGGCTGGACCAGTCCGCCAGCCTGGCCCAGGTGTTGGGCCCCACGACACCGTCCGCGCCGAGACCGGCGCAGTGCTGGAGCTCGATGACCCGGCCCTCGGTCCCGCCCCCGAAGTCACCGTCGATCGCCAGCGGCGGATAGTGGAACGGCTCCATGGCCAGGTTGAGGCGGCACTGAACCTCCTTGACCTCGCTGCCCGTCGCCCCTCGACGCAGCGTCGGACGTGCGTCGGTGTGGCCGCACACGGTCGCCTGCGCCGTACCCGACGTGCCCTGGGTGGCGCAGGTGTGCGGGCCCGCGGCCCAGGTGTTGAGCGCTGCCCAGGTCTGCGGGCCGAGCACACCGTCCACGCCCAGCCCGGCACACCGCTGGAACTCCTTGACCCGCGTCTCCGTGGCCGGTCCGAACGAACCGTCCGCCGCGATCGGTGTGTACCGGCTCGGCTTCGTCGCCAGGTTGAGTTCGCACTGTGCCTCGACCGCGGAGGGCCCCGTCGAACCCCGCTGCAGCGTGGGCTGTGCACCGGTGTGCCCGCAGACCGCGACCGCGGTGACCGCGGACTCCGCCGCCTGCACCGCCGTTGGCCCGTACAGGGGCAGGACCGCTGCCGCGGCGAGGGTCAGTCCCCGCAGAAGCGTCGTCCTCTGTCCCATCTGGTGTTCCCCCTCCTGCTGGTGAGTGGCCGGGGAGCCCCCGGCGCGGATCATGCTGGCAGGGGTTGTCCCGCAGGCCGGATCCCCGTGCCCCGGATGGGGACGCAGGGACAGTCACGCGCCCGTGACCTGCGGTGACGCCGTATCGCTGGGATGGACTCGGGATACGGGCGGGGGAGGGGTGAACGACGGGGGAGGCGTGGCGGGGGGCCGGGTGGGCCGCCGTGGGGTGCGGCGGCCCTCTCGGTGACGGTCCGTCAGGACAGTGTCCACTGCTGGCTGGTGGCACCGGTACCGGTCAGCTGGACGACGCCGGCGCCCGCTGTGGTGGAGGAGGCGTCCACCCCGATGTTCAGCCCGCTGTTGACATTGACCAGCATGAACTTGGTGCCGGTGAGGCTGCCCACCAGGTCGGCTGCGAACTGCTGGTTGGCGCCGCCGTTGCAGGTCCACTGCTGCAACTGGATGTTCTCCGCGGTCGACTTGCTCGGGACGTCCAGGCACAGGCCGCTCTTCACGCTCTTGAGCGTGTAGACGTTGTCAGCCACCCGGCTCAGCGTCCACTTCTGGTTGTCGCCACCGTTGGACTGCCACTGGATGATCTTGGCGCCGCTGGTAGTGGAGCCGCTCGCGACGTCCATCAGCATCGAGCTGCCCGCGCTGGTGAGGGTGTGCACCCCGTTGGTGGGCACGCCGGACAGGGGCGACCAGGTGCCGGCGGCCGTGTCGAGTGACCAGCTCGGGTACTGGCCGACGTTGACCACGGTGCCGCGGATGGTCATCGGCAGCCAGATCAGCTGTGAGTTGCCGAGGTCGCTGGTGTTCCACCGGTCGCCGGCGTAGATGTAGGTGCTGCCGGAACTGCCCTGCACGGTGATGATGTTCGCCGTCTGACTGCCGTACGTGTGGGTGCCCGGTGCCGCGAAGTTGCGCATCGGCGCCCACGGCCCGCTCAGCGACGTGGCGGTGGTGTAGACGTTGTCGTTCAGGCTCCAGCCGGTCAGATGCGAGGCGAGCAGGTAGTACACGCCGTTGACCTTGACCATGGCGGGCGACTCGAAGCTCGCCGCCGAGCCGCCGCCGCCCAGCAGAGCCACCCCGCTGTCCACGGAGAGGTAGTCGGCGGAGAGCTTGTAGATGTGCAGACCGTTGTTGCGGTCCTCGCTCAGCAGGTAGCCGGTGCCGTCGGTGTCCTGGAACAGGCCGATGTCACGGCTCACGTTGCCCAGCGGGCGGAAGCTGCCCCGGTAGCTGTAGGGCCCGCAGGGGGTGCTGCTGGTCGCCACCCCGACCCTCGCGTCGGAGTAGTTCATGCTGTCGATGTGCATGTACATCACGTACGTGCTGGTCGACGCGTTGTAGATGACCTTCGGCCGCTCCACGATCCGGCTCGGGCCCAGGTCGCCACTGGTCTGCTTGGCCAGGGCCACTCCCTGGTGGGTCCAGTTGGAGAGGTCGGTGGAGGTGTAGCAGGGGATGTCCTGGAAGGACGTGTCGGACGACGTCTCCCCGGTCTTGTCCTCGCCGAAGCCGTACCAGGTGCTGCCCACCTTGATGATGCCCAGGCCGTGCAGCTGGAGCGTGTTGCCGTTCTGGTCGGTCCTGGTGGCGCCCAGGGTGAACGAGACGGAGGCGGCGTCGGCGGGCGCGGCGGGCAGCAGCAGTGCCGTGAGACTTCCGAGCACTGTGAGGAACGCGGCGGCGACTGCCCGCCATCGGCTGCGCGAGGGTCCGCGGTGGGGTGCTCGATTCGGCATGTTCTGCCTCTCCTTCGAGGTCCTGACATGACGTCGTCCGCACGGCGAAGATGCCTGGCGGCGCGCTGAACGGGGGAGCTGGGGGGCACGAGAACGGCACGTGTGGCCGACGCGGGGAAAGCGGCTGGGGCATTCAGTGGGAAATGACAGCTTCCTGTTCGGTTGTGTGTCAAGAGGTGCGATCGATTTTGTTTATTCATGGCGGAGGTGCCGGGGTCCGAAGCGAGGGAAGCAAGCGATGGTGTTGTTCGCGCTGTTGACCTACCCGGGGTACTGCCGTAGAACTGCCCGATGTTGGTGGGAAACCGTTGGTTACTGTTCGGTTGTGTTGAGTCGGTCTCCCGCTTATCGACGCCGGATCACCCCCAACGGAGAGGCGTACCGCCATGCAGTTACCAGCACGTTCGGTGTCCCGCCGAGGACTGCTCAAGGGCGCGGCGGTCGCCGTCGGTACGGCCGCGGCGGGCATCGGCGCGGCGGGTACGGCCGCGGCGGCGGACGACGCCTCGGTCACGGCGACGGCCCCCGACGGCAGCACCACGATCACGATGTCCCTGACCGGCGGCGCCCTGAGCTGGTCGGCCAAGCGCAGAGGCGCGGCCGTCGTAGGCACCTCGGCCCTCGGCCTGAAGCTGAGCGACGGGACGATGCTCGGCCGCGGTAGCACGGTCGTCACCAACTACCAGCACTGGACCACCGACAACACCTGGACCCCGGTCTACGGCCGCAACGCGACCGTCCGCGACTGGTACCAGGAGATGCGCTGGAACCTCCAGGACACCGCCAGCGGCATCAACTTCAGCGTCCAGATCCGCGCCTACCGCAGCGGTGTCGCCTTCCGGTACGTGCTGCTCGACAGGGGCACCGCCACCATCGCCGACGAGCTGACGACGTTCGTCTTCCCCGACGGCACGCTCGTCCACAGCGCCCGGGACGAGGACGCGTACAACCCGGTCGCCCCGGGCTCGATCCCGTCCACCGGGACCTCCGGCACCGACAACGGTCCGCTCACCGACGTGCCGCTGACCGCCACGTACGCGAGCGGCGGGCTGATCGCCTGCATCTGCGAGTCGTCCCGGGTCAACTTCCCCCGCCTGATGCTGAGCTCGGTGTCCGGGCAGCCGAACACGCTGGCCACCTATCTGATGGAGCACACCGCGCGCGGAAGCGGACCGGTCCAGACGACCTCCACGGTGACCACCCCGTTCGCCACCCCCTGGCGTGCGATGGTGACCGGCTCCACCCACGCCGAACTGGTCGACAACGCCGAGCTGGTGCTCAACCTGGCCCCCGCGGGCGCCCTCACCGACACCTCGTGGATCAAGCCGGGCAAGGTCTTCCGCTGCCAGCTGACCACCGCCGCCGGCCTGGCGGGCGTCGACTTCGCCGTCGCCCGCGGACTGCAGTACATCGAGTACGACTCCGGCTGGTACGGCCCCGAGCGCGGCACCACCGACGCCACCAAGTCCATCCCCGAGATCGACCTGCCCTCCGTCCTCTCCTACGCGGCCGGCAAGGGCATCGGTCTGCTGCTCTACATCAACCCCATGGCGATGGCCGACGTCGACAGCTTGTTCAGCCTCTACAAGAGCTGGGGTGTCGCGGGCGTCAAACTCGGTTTCATCAACGACGGCACCCAGGCGATGACGAACCAGATCACCGCCTGGGTGAGGACGGCGGCCAAGTACCACCTGCTGGTCGACTCGCACGACGACGTCCGCCCGTTCGGCTACGAACGCACCTACCCCAACTGGATCAGCATGGAGGGCGTCCGCGGCAACGAGCACTTCCCGACCGCGAGCCACAACGTCACGCTGCCCTTCGCCCGCAACGTCGGCGGGCCGATGGACTACACGATCTGCTACGGGCAGTCGCGCGACCAGACCACCAACGCCCACCAGATGGCGATGGCGGCGGTCTACTACCAGCCGCTGAACTTCATCTACTGGTACGACTCCCCGTCGAAGTTCTCCAACACCGCCAACTGGCCCGGCCTGCCCTGGTTCGACGCCATCCCCACCACCTGGGACGAGAGCCGGACCCTCGACGGGTCGATCGGCCAGTACATCGCGGTCGCCCGCCGCAAGGGCACCACCTGGTACCTCGGGGCGATGACCAACGAGTCGGCCCGGACGCTGTCGCTCCCGCTGTCCTTCCTCGGCGCCGGCACCTGGACGGCGACGGTCTACGCCGACGGCACGCCCGGCACCTCCGCCTACCAGACCCCCGTGGTGAAGAGCACCCGGACCGTCACCTCGGCCACCGTGCTCAGCATGGCGATGGCTCCCGCCGGTGGTCAGGCGGTGGTGCTCCAGCCGTCCTGACGCCGGTTCCACGTCGAGGTTGCACACCGGACTCACCCGTCTCAGTACTAGTCTGATCTTCGAATGCACGTGAACAGCTTTTCGAAGCACGGCACAGGGGAAAGGTGACCCGCGATGTCGCTGAGCCTCGGCGATCCGGAGTCCATAGGCGGCTATGCGCTGGTCGACCGGCTCGGTAGTGGCGGCATGGGGATCGTCTATCTGGGGCGCTCGGACTCGGGCCGGCAGGTCGCGGTCAAGGTCGTACATGCGCCGTATGCGCAGGACGAGGAGTTCCGGACGCGCTTCCGCCAGGAGGTCACGGCGGCCCGCCGGGTGAGCGGAGCGTTCACCGCGCCGGTGCTGGACGCCGATCCGGACGCGGAACAGCCGTGGATGGCCACGCTCTACGTCCCGGGCCGCACCCTGTCGGACACCGTGGCCAAGGACGGCCCGCTGCGCGGACGCGCGCTGCGGATGCTCGCGCTGGGTCTGGTCGAGGCGTTGCGGGACATCCACCGGGTGGGCATGGTGCACCGCGATCTGAAGCCGAGCAACGTCCTGATGGCAGAGGACGGGCCCCGCGTCATCGACTTCGGCATCTCGTACGCCGTCGACAACGAGGCCCTCACCATGACCGGCCGGCTGATCGGCACCCCGCCGTTCATGTCTCCGGAGCAGTTTGCCGCGCCGCGCGAGGTCACCGGGGCCTCGGACATCTTCTCGCTGGGCTCGGTGCTGGTGTACGCGGCCTCCGGAAACCGTCCGTTCGACGGCAGCAGCCCGTACTTGACGGGCTATCAGGTGATGTACGAGGCGCCGGACCTGAACGGCGTCGCCGAACCGCTGAGGAGCATCGCCGAGCGGTGCCTCGACAAGGACCCGGCCGCCCGGCCAGGACTGGACGAACTGCGCCGTATGCTCCGGGAGTTGCCGGATTCCGATGTGCCGGCGGTAGTTCCGGTCGTGCCGGTCGCACCGGGGGTCTCCGACTCCGCGGAAGCCGATCGCCGGAGCTCGCGCACCCACCCCTTCGCACCGGGCCCGGCCGCCGACGACGGGAGGACGGAAGCGGTCGCAACCCCGACCGGTCGCAGACGCCGGCCGCGCGCTCTCATCGGGCTCGCCGCTGCCCTGGCGGTCACCGGGGTGAGCATCGCGGCGGTGGCATTCGGGTCGCACCACGACCACGCCTCCCCGTCCCCGGGTCCAAAGGAGCCCGCCGCCACGGTGACCCTGCCGCCGAAGCATGTGCAGTGGGACTACCAGATCGGCGGCGCGTACCCGCTTGCGGCCGGTGCCCGGGTCGTGAGCCGCGATCGCGACAGCGAGCCCGCGCCGGGCGTCTACAACATCTGCAACATCAACGCCTTCCAGGCGCAGAAGGGCGAGGAGCGCGACTGGGCCTCAGACCTGCTGCTGCGTGACGCCAAGGCCGACGTCCTCTACGACAAGGACTGGGGCGAGGCGATCCTGGACATCCGTACGGCCGCCAAACGGCAGCGCATCGCCGCCAAGCTGAACAGCTGGATCGACGAGTGCGCGGCCAAGGGCTACAAGGCCGTCGAGCCGGACAACTACGACTCCTTCGAGCGCTTCCCGAAGTACCTCAAGGCCGGCCAGGCCGAGGCGCTGATGAAGCTCCTGTCCGCCCACGCCCACGACGAGGGCCTTGCCATCGCCCAGAAGAACGCCACCGAGCTCCTGTCCGACCGTGCGTCCGTGGGCCTCGACTTCGCCGTGGCCGAGGAGTGCGCCGAGTGGAACGAGTGCGGAGAGTTCGCAGAGGCATACGGCAATAATGTGCTCGTGGTCGAGTACACGGCGAAGGGCATGGCGAAGGCGTGCACCAACTGGGGCGGCACCCTGAGCATCGTCCGCCGTGACGAGTCGGTCGTGCCGAAGGGCGCGAGCGGCTACGTCCGCCAGACCTGCTGACGGCCGGCCGTCCCCGGTGAACTGCCTGGCGACTTTGGGGAATTGTGGTTTGCACTTTGCCTGTGCTTGCGTTGCCCGCCGTATCGCACCGACCTAGCCTCACCAGCGAAGCCGTGGGAAGGGCAGGCATGCTGAAGACCGTCCGCGAGCAGGCATCGGGTCTCACGAAGGATCAGCGCAATGCTTTCGTCGCCGCCTACCTGGGCTGGGCGATGGACGCCTTCGACTACTTCCTGGTCGTCCTCGTCTACAGCGAGATCGCCGACGACTTCCACGTCTCCCTCACCGACATGGCCTTCCTCACCACCGCCACCCTGGTGATGCGCCCGGTGGGTGCCCTGCTCTTCGGCATGTGGGCGGACCGCAGGGGCCGACGGCTTCCGCTGATGGTCGACGTCTGCTTCTACTCGGTCGTCGGGTTCGCCTGCGCCTTCGCGCCCAACTACGCCGTGCTGCTGGTGCTGCGCCTGCTGTACGGCATCGGTATGGGCGGCGAGTGGGGGCTGGGCGCGGCGCTGGCCATGGAGAAGATCCCGGCCGAGCGGCGCGGTTTCTGGTCGGGACTGCTGCAGAGCGGTTACTCGCTGGGGTATCTGCTCGCCGCCGTCGCCTTCTTCGGCATCGAACCCGCCTTCGGCTGGCGGGGGTTGTTCGCCTTCAGCCTGGTGCCCGCCCTGGTCGCCCTGTGGGTGCGTACCCGGGTGGAGGAGAGCGAGGTGTGGGAGAAGAGCGTGGCGCTCAACCGCACCCCCGCCCACCAGGTGTTCAGGAACCCGGCGGTGCTCAAGCGCTTCGTCTACCTGGTCGCGCTGATGACCGCCTTCAACTGGATGTCGCACGGAACCCAGGACGTCTACCCGACCTTCGTCAAGAAGGGCCTCGGCCTCTCCCCGGACACCGCGATCGCCATCGCCGTGGTCTACAACATCGGCGCCATCATCGGGGGCACGGTGCTCGGTGCCTACTCCGAGCGGCTGGGCCGCCGTCGCACGATCATGGTCGCGGCCGCCGCGGGTCTGGCCGTGGTGCCCTTCTTCGTGCTGTCCACCGCCGTGGGCCTGCTGATGCTCTCCTCCTTCCTGATGCAGGTGTGCGTACAGGGCGCCTGGGGTGTCATCCCCGCGCATCTGACCGAGATGAGCCCGGATGCGATCCGGGGCTTCTACCCGGGTGTCACCTACCAGCTGGGGAATCTGATCGCCGCCCTCAACCTGCCGATCCAGGAGGCCATCGCCGAGCGCCACGGCTATCCGGCGGCCATGTCGTGGACCGTGGTGCCCGCCCTGGCGTTGGTGATCGTCCTGAGTGCCGTCGGCAAGGAGGCCAAGGGCATCCGGTTCGGCAGCACCGGTACGCACGTCCCGAGCACCGCAACCGCCGACACCGCCTAGAAGGAGACCGCGCGCAGCCGAACAACGGTGGATCATGTGCGGGCTCACCTGTGGCGCTCACGACACGATTCGCCCGTTCGAGCCATCGGTCAACGGCCCGATCCGGCGTGTCGTCCTTGCTCGATCGCCGCTCCTCCTACTCACCCGCCGCCTTCCCCGTCCTTTGGCCTGCCCACCGGGTGACAGGCGGGCGAAGCCCGAGGTGCCGTCCGCTTCCCGGGGCATGCATGAGGATCCCCGGCCGGACGGCGGGGCTCCATGCGCGGGAGGCGAGAGTGACGAACGAACGAGCCGATCAGGCCGGCCGGCACACCCACCGGGTGCCGGTGCTCATCGTGGGGGGCTCTCTGGTCGGCCTGTCGACCTCGTTGTTCCTCGGACGGCTGGGCGTGCGCCACCTGCTGGTGGAGCGTCACACCGGTACCTCCATCCATCCGCGCGGCCGCGGCAACAACATCCGCACGATGGAACTGTTCCGGGTCGCGGGCATCGAGCCGGCGATCCATGAGGCCGCCGCCACCCTGGCCGACAACCACGGCATCCTGCAGACCCCCACCCTGGTCGGCGACGCGGGCGAGTGGCTGTTCCGGGAGATCGACCCCGGTGGCGGACTGGCCCGCTTCAGCCCAGGCGCCTGGTGTCTGTGCAGCCAGAACGACCTGGAGCCGGTCCTGCTCGAACAGGCCGCGGCGCTCGGCGGCGAGCTGCGCTTCGCCACCGAACTCATGTCGTTCGAGAGCGAGCCCACCGGTGTCACCGCGGTGGTCAAGAGCCGGGAGACGGGCGAGCACAGCACCGTCCGCGCCGACTACCTCGTCGCCGCCGACGGCCCGCGCAGCCCCGTCCGCGAGCAGCTCGGCATCGGCCACAGCGGGCCCGGCGACCTGTTCCACAACGTCAGCGTCACCTTCCGCTCCCGCCGTCTCGCAGACGTCGTCGGCGACCGCCGTTTCATCGTCTGCTACCTCACCGACCCGGACGCCGACGGCGCTCTGCTCCCGGTGGACAACCGCGAGAACTGGGTCTTCCACGCCCCCTGGCACCCCGAACACGGCGAAACCCTGGAGGAGTTCACCGACCAGCGGTGCGTCGAGCACATCCGCCGCGCGGTCGGCGTACCGGACCTAGACGTGGAGATCACCGGCCGGGCCCCCTGGCATGCCGCCCAGCGCGTCGCCCGCAGCTACCGCTCCGGACGGGTCTTCCTGGCCGGGGACTCGGCCCACGAGATGTCGCCCACCGGGGCCTTCGGGTCCAACACCGGAATCCAGGACGCGCACAACCTCGCGTGGAAGCTGGCCGCGGTGCTCGGCGGCTGGGCCGGGGAGGGCCTGCTGGACTCCTACGACGCCGAGCGCCGCCCGGTGGCGGAGGCGACCAGCGCCCGGGCCGCCGACCGGTCGGCCGAGCACAGCCACCCCGGGTTCACTCCGCCGCCCGACACCGGCGGCGGCCCCCGGCGCGGCATCCTCAACGTCGCCCTCGGCTACCGCTACCGGCAGGGCGCCGTCGTCGGCACGGACCCGGCGGCCGCGGTCGTGCCGGAGAACCTCGAACTGAGCGGCGAGCCCGGCAGCAGGGCGCCCCATCTGTGGGTGCGGCACGGGGCCGAACGGATCTCCACCCTCGACCTCTACGAACGGTCCCTGGTCCTGCTCAGCGACGCCGGCGACCCGAGCGGATGGCACCGGGCCGCCGGCCGCCTCGCCGAGGAGCTGTCGGTGCCCATCCGGGCGTACCGCGTGGGCAGTGGGCCCGGGGCCGAACTGGTGCCGGAAGGGGATGGCCAGTGGACGGAGCGGCATGGCATCACGGCCGGCGGGGCCGTGCTCGTGCGGCCCGACGGGTTCGTCGCATGGCGCTCGCCCGGCCCGGACCCGGACGCCGAATCGGTGCTGCGGCAGGTACTGAGAACCGTGCTGGCACTGACTTGATCTCCGGCGGCTGAACCCCTGTCTCACCCCTTGGGCCTGTCACCCAGGTGATCGTCCCGACTGGTGGTGAGGTGACGACTGACTGACGGTGGTTCACGTCGGGGTCCGGTCAAGTCAGCTGATGACGTACCAGCTGCCGGGCCTTGGCGGAAGGACGTTCCTATGCGTTCTGCTCGCATTTTTCTGGCCACAGCGGCGGCTTCCGCCGTCCTCGCCATCGGTGCGCCCGGCGCTTTCGCAAATGGTGGCGACGGGAATCACGACGGTTCTTCGCACGGCAAGGAGCACGGGAAGGAACACGGCAAGGAGCACGGGAAGGAGCACGGCAAGCAGCCCAAGCACGAGGAACCGCGCGGTGGAGTGCACACCGGTGGCGGTGCGCTGACCGCGGTGAACGACGACGGTGACTGGGGCGGCTCGCGGGACCCGAAGACGGACCCGGACTCCTACCGGGACGACTCGTGGGGCAGCGACCACGACCGGGGTGGCCGTGACGAGGACGGCGGCGGCCGCGGCAGTGACTCATGGGGCGGCGGCGACCACGAGAAGCCCACGGGCGGCATGCACACCGGCGGCGGGGCGCTCGCGGCGCCGACCGCGACCGCCGGCGGGCTGGCCGTACTGGGCGTCGTCGCCACCGGGCTGTATGCGGTGCGCCGCAAGAAGCCGGCCGTAGGCGCGGTCTGACCCGTGCCCGACGCAATAGCGCAGCCGCGGCCGTCACCCGAGCCCCGTGCGGCGGCCGCGGCTCGCGCGCCGCCCGCCCCCTCCCCTCTGCCGCCGTGCCTGAATGAGGTGCTCCCCGATGGCAGTTCCTCCGCCCTCTCCCTCCTCCGACGACCAACCGGCGCCCAGCGAACGGGCAGTACCCCGCTCGGGCGTGATGATGATCTGCGTGGCCGCCTGCCTGGTGCTCGCAGCGAGCATGATCAGCGGCCAGGACACCTCCGCCGGCACCTCCCGCCCGCAGTCCGCCGCGTCCGTACGGCATTCCGCCGCGTCGACGATGTCCCCGGGGCAGCCGGTGGGCAAGCACCTGCCCCGGTCGAGGCCCGTGCGCCTGCGCATCCCGAAGATCTGGGTCGACGCCCCCTTCACGGGTCTCTCCCTCGGTCCCAACGGGCAGCTGCAGCCTCCCCCCGGTGACGACACCAACCTCGTCGGCTGGCACACCAAGGGGGCCTCCCCCGGAGAGCCGGGGACCGCGGTCATCGCCGGGCATGTCGACACCAAGACGTCCGCGGCCGTCTTCGCCAGCCTCGGCCAGCTGGACAAGGGCGATGTCTTCTACGTCGAACGCGCCGACGGGCGCACGGCGACCTTCCGGGTCGACAGCGTGGAGACCTTCGAGAAGGACGACTTCCCCAGCGACCGCGTGTACGACGACACCCCCCAGGCACAGGTGCGGCTGATCACCTGCGCGGGCAACTACGACCGGTCGGTCATGGACTACACGGACAACCTGGTGGTCTTCGCCCACCTCGTCTGAGCATCACCCGCGTAGGCCATACGAGTCGCGCGCCGCGGGCCACGGGCACACGATCGAGGAATGCCGACGCCGCCGAACGCGGCCGACGTCGCTTCCGCCCCGCGAAGGAGATGTGCGCAGGATGACGACCACGTCCGAACGTGTTTCCGGTCCGCCGGCCCGACAGGTGTCGCCCCGGGTCTCCCAGTCCGTGTTCGACGGCTCCAGACTCCGGGTCGTCCTGCTGGTGGACGTCTACGACGGAGCCCAGCAGCAGTTCCTGGAGGCGTACGAGCTCCTGTGCAACCAGGTCGCCTCCGTCCCCGGACATGTCAGCGACCAGCTGTGCCAGTCCATCGAAAACCCCTCCCAATGGCTCATCACCAGCGAGTGGGAGAGCGCACCGCCGTTCCTCGCCTGGGTCAACAGCGAGGAACACGTGCGGATGGTGGAACCGCTGCACAGCTGTGTCCGCGACACGAGGTCGCTGCGCTTCCACATCGTCCGCGAGACCGGCAGCCCGGCCCCCGACGCCGAGCGCGGCAAACGCCGGCTCCAGGCGGCACCCAGGATCGGCGACGGACTGATCCGGCACGCCCTCACCTTCACCGTCACACCGGGCAGCGAGGAGAAGGTCGCGAAGATCCTCGCCGACTACGCCTCGCCCGAGCCGAAGGTCGACGACTCCACCCGGCTGTGCCGCACCTCGCTGTTCATGCACGGCAACCGGGTGGTGCGGGCCATCGAGGTACGCGGTGACCTGCTCGCCGCGCTGCGCCATGTCGCCCGGCAGCCCGAGGTGCGCGCCGTCGAGGAGGCCATCAACCCGTATCTGGAGCAGGACCGGGACCTCGACGACCCCGAGTCCGCCCGCGTCTTCTTCACCCGGGCCGCGCTGCCCGCCGTCCACCATGTGACGCCGTCGCAGCAGGACCCGCAGGAGGAGCGGCACGCCTTGTCCTATCCGGTCCGGCCCGGCTGCGGCATGCGCCTGGCCGAGGTGCTGGCCCGGCAGGACGAGGCCACGGCGGACGACCCGCGCAGCCCGGTCCTGCGCAGCACGATCTTCCAGCGCGACGACGTCGTCGTACGCCTGATCGACGTACGCGGCGGACTGGCGGCCGCCGACCCCGCCGTTGCCCTCGGGCTTCACGACCCCGGGCAGCTGGCCGAGCTGACGACCTTCCGCGTCGACGCGTCCGCGCCCCTCCACGGCGAACTCGCACGCTGCATCGGGCTCGCCCGCATGGACCTCGTCACCGACCGCCGCTCGCCCGAGGCCTGAGCTGCCCTCAGCCGGCCGTGGCGGCCACAGCCCCCACGTCGATGCAGGACCTGATCGGAGGAACGCCGTGATCACATCCCGTCCCAGAATCGTGGATCTCAGCGAGGTCGAGCCCAACCGCCGGCGCGGCGGCGATCTGCGTGCCATGCTCACCCCCGCCACGGTCGGCTCCACCAGCGGTTTCATGGGCGTCGCCATCGTGCAGCCCGGCGAGCGCATCGGGGAGCACTACCACCCGTACTCCGAGGAGTTCGTGTACGTCGTGTGCGGGGACCTGGAGGTGGACCTCGACGGCGTCCCCCAGCCGCTGCGGCCCGAACAGGGCCTCATGATCCCCATGCACATGCGGCACCGCTTCCGCAACGTCGGCAACGTCGAGGCCCGCATCGTCTTCCACCTCGGACCGCTGGCCCCGAGCCCGCCGCTCGGCCACGTCGACACCGAGGAGAGCGATACCGCGGAGGTCCCGTCATGACACGCCGGGTGGCGGTCACCGGCATAGGCGTCGTCGCCCCCGGCGGCACGGGCGTACCGGCGTTCTGGGACCTCCTGTCCGCCGGGCGCACGGCGACGCGGGGCATCACCTTCTTCGACCCGGCGGGCCTGCGCTCGCGGATAGCCGCCGAGTGCGACTTCGACCCGGCGGCGCACGGTCTTGACGCGGAGCAGACCGCTCGGTGCGACCGCTACATACAGTTCGCCCTGGCCGCCGCCGCGGAGGCGATACGCGACGCCGGCCTCGAGCCCGAGCGGGAGAACCCCTGGCGGGTCGGGGTCTCGCTGGGCACCGCGGTCGGCGGCACCACCCGGCTGGAGCACGACTATGTGCTGGTCAGCCATCACGGGCAGCGCTGGGACGTGGATCCGCAGAAGGCCGGCCCCTATCTGCACCGGGCGTTCGCGCCCAGCACCCTGGCCTCCACCGTGGCCGAGCGGTTCGGGGCGCGCGGCCCCGTGCAGACCGTCTCCACGGGCTGCACCTCGGGGCTCGACGCCGTCGGATACGCCTTCCACACCGTCGAGGAGGGCCGCGCCGACGTGTGCATCGCCGGCGCCTCGGACTCGCCGATCTCCCCGATCACCATGGCCTGCTTCGACGCGATCAAGGCCACGTCCCCGAACAACGACGACCCCGCCCACGCCTCGCGCCCCTTCGATGCCGACCGCGACGGGTTCGTCATGGGCGAGGGCGGCGCGGTGCTCGTCCTGGAGGAACTGGAGCACGCACGGGCCCGCGGCGCGCACGTGTACTGCGAACTCGCCGGCTACGCCACCTTCGGCAATGCCTACCACATGACCGGACTGACCCGTGAGGGCGTGGAGATGGCGAAGGCCATCGAGGCCGCCCTCGACCACGCCCGGCTGGACGGCACGGCGGTCGACTACGTCAACGCCCACGGCTCGGGCACCCAGCAGAACGACCGCCACGAGACCGCCGCGGTGAAACGGGCCCTGGGCCCGCATGCCTACGACACCCCGATGAGCTCGATCAAGTCCATGGTGGGCCACTCCCTCGGCGCGATCGGCGCCATCGAACTCGTCGCCTGCGTCCTGGCGCTGGCCCACCAGGTCGTCCCGCCGACCGCCAACTACGAGACCCCGGACCCCGAGTGCGACCTGGACTACGTCCCTCGCGTCGCACGCGAGCGGAAACTGGACAGTGTGCTCTCGGTGGGCAGCGGGTTCGGCGGCTTCCAGTCCGCGGTGGTCCTGACCCGGCCGAGGGAGAAGACACGATGAGCGAACCGCATCCACGGCGGGCGGCCATCACCGGAATCGGCGTGGTCGCACCCAACGGATCCAGCACAGAAACCTTCTGGAAGTCCGTCAAGGAGGGCATCAGCGCCCTCGACCGGGTCACCCGCGAGGGCTGCACGCATCTGCCGCTGCGGGTGGCGGGCGAGGTCCGCGACTTCGACCCCTCCACCGTGGTCGAGGAACGCTTCCTCGTCCAGACCGACCGGTTCACGCACTTCGCGATGGCCGCTGCCGACCTCGCGCTGGACGACGCCCGGCTCGGCCGGCCCGAAACCGACGGCTCCCCGTTCTCCGTGGGCGTGGTCACCGCCGCCGGTTCCGGCGGCGGCGAGTTCGGGCAGCGGGAACTGCAGCAACTGTGGGGAAAGGGCAGCCGGTTCGTCGGCCCCTATCAGTCCATCGCCTGGTTCTACGCCGCCAGCACCGGCCAGATCTCCATCCGCCGCGGCTTCAAGGGCCCCTGCTCGGTCGTCGCCAGCGACGAGGCGGGCGGCCTGGACGCCCTCGCGCACGCGGCGCGGGCGGTGCGGCGCGGCACCGACGTGATCGTGACCGGATCGACCGAGGCGCCGCTCGCCCCGTACTCCGTCGTCTGCCAGCTCGGCTACGCGGAGCTCAGCACCGAGGCCGACCCCGCCCGCGCCTACCGCCCGTTCACCTCTGCGGCCTGCGGGTTCGTCCCCGCCGAGGGCGGCGCCATGTTCGTCGTGGAGGACGAGGCGACGGCCCTGGCGCGGGGCGCGCGCGTGCAGGCGGTGCTCGCCGGACACGCGGCCACCTTCACCGGCGCCTCCCGCTGGGAGCAGTCCCGGGAAGGCCTCGCCCATGCCGTCCGGGGCGCCCTGGCCGAAGCCGGCTGCGCCCCCGAGGAGATCGACGTGGTCTTCGCCGACGCGCTCGGCGTGCCGGAGGCGGACCGCGCCGAGGCACTCGCGATCGCCGACGCGCTCGGCGCGCACGGCACCCGTGTGCCCGTGACCGCACCGAAGACCGGCATCGGCCGCGGGTACGGCGCGGCGGCGGTGCTCGACGTGGCGGCGGCGGTGCTCGCCATGGAGCACGGCCTGATCCCGCCCACCCCCAACGTCTACGACATCTGCCATGAACTCGACCTCGTGACCGGCCGGGCCCGCGCCGCCCGGCCGCGCACGGCGCTGGTCCTGAGCCGGGGCCTCATGGGATCGAACTCGGCGCTGGTGCTGCGGCACGGCGCCACCGGCACCTCGTCCTGAGGTGCCGCACGCAGTAGAGGAGAACCGCAATGTCCGACCGAATAACCGTCGAAGAGCTGGCCGAACTCATGAAGAAGTCCGCCGGTGTCACCGTCAGCCCCGAGGAACTCGGGCTGCACAACCCGGGCTTCGACACCCTCGGCGTCGACTCGCTCGGCCTGCTGGGCATCGTGGGCGAACTGGAGAACCGCTACGGCACGCCGATGCCCGCCGACGCCGAACGCTCTAAGACCCCACGGCAGTTCCTCGACCTCGTCAACAGTGCCCTCATGACAGGAGCGTGAGATGACCGGACACACGCAGAACGAGATCACCATCGCGGCGCCGCTGGACCTCGTCTGGGAGATGACCAACGACCTGGAGAACTGGCCGCGGCTGTTCACCGAGTACGCCTCCGTCGAAGTCCTGGCCCGGGAGGGACGCAAGACCACCTTCCGGCTGACCATGCACCCCGACGAGAACGGCACCGTGTGGAGCTGGGTCTCCGAACGCGAACCGGACCGCGACACGCTCACCGTCAAGGCACGCCGGGTCGAGACGGGCCCCTTCGACCACATGGACATCCACTGGCAGTACGAGGAGGTGCCGGGCGGCACGCGCATGGTGTGGACGCAGGACTTCGCCATGAAACCGGAAGCACCGGTCGACGACGCCTGGATGACCGACAACATCAACCGGAACTCCAAGGTCCAGATGGGGCTGATCCGGGACCGCATCGAGAAGGTCGCCGCCGAGCGCGGTGCCACTCCGGGTCTGACCGACTGAGCCGGACGGAGAACCAGCCCCCATGCACCAAGCACTGATCGTCGCCCGCATGGCCCCGGGCTCGGCCCCGGACATCGCCAAGGTGTTCGCGGAGTCCGACCGGGGCGAGCTGCCGCACCTCGTCGGGGTGGTCCGGCGCAGCCTCTTCCAGTTCGGCGACGTGTACATGCACCTCATCGAGTCCGAGCGGGAACCCGGTCCGGCCATCGCCGAGGTCACACAGCACCCCGAGTTCCGGGACGTCAGCGAGCGGCTGTCCGCGTACGTCAGCGCGTACGACCCCGAGACCTGGCGTTCCCCCAAGGACGCCATGGCGCGGCGCTTCTATCTGTGGGAGCGCGATCCGGCCGGCTGACTCCGCCGTACCTCACCGGTCGCCGGGCCCGCAGCGTCGCGGGCCCGGCGACCGGTGGTCTTCAGGGGCCGTTCAGCCCGGGACGTGACAGTCGAACGCGTGCAGATAGGGGTTGACCGGGCGGATGTCGTCGATGACCAGCCCCGCGTCGGTCAGCCGGGCGACCATGCTGTCGGTGGTGTGCTTCGCCCCGCCGACGTTGAGAAGCAGCAGCAGGTCCATCGCGGTGCTGAACCGCATCGAGGGCGAGTCGTCGACGAGGTTCTCGATGACCACGACCCGCGCCCCCGCGCCGCCCGCCGCACGGACGTTGCGCAGCGTCCGGGCGGTGCTGTCGTCGTCCCACTCCAGGATGTTCTTGATCACGTAGACGTCCGCCGCGACCGGCACGGACACCCGGACGTCGCCGGGCACGACACAGGCGCGGTCCGCGAGGTCGCCGCCCGGCCGCAGCCTCGGCACAGCGTTCTCCACCACCCGCGGAAGGTCGAGCAGACTGCCGTGCAGCGAGGGGTACTTGTCCAGCAGGCTCACCAGCACATGCCCCTGGCCGCCGCCGAGATCGGCGACCGATGCACTCCCCGACAGGTCGAGGAACTCGGCGACGTCCCGCGCCGACTGCACGCTGGAGGTGGTCATGGCCCGGTTGAAGACGTCGGCGGACTCCGGGGCGTCCTCGTTCAGATAGGGGAAGAACTCCTTGCCGTACAGGTCCTCGACGACATTGCGCCCGGTGCGCACCGCCTCGTCGAGCCTCGGCCAGGCGTCCCAGGTCCACGGCTCGGTGCACCACAGCGAGATGGCGCGCAGGCTGTTCGGATCGTCCTCGCGCAGCAGCCGGGAGACCTCGGTGTGGGTGAACGTCCCGTCCGGCAGCTCGGCGAAGACGCCGTAGCAGGACAGGGTGCGCAGCAGCCTTCGTAGCGGCCGGGCCTCCGCCTTCACCGCCGCCGCCAGGTCCTTAGCGGTCATGGGAGTGTCACCGAGGGCGTCGGGGACTCCCAGCCGGGCGGCGGCCCGGAGGGCGGCGGCACATGCCGCCGCGAACGCGAGCTCCCTCAGCCGCATGGACGGCGGTGGGGCTGTCTGTGCGGTCGTCATGTGCCGCTTCCTTCCTTCTCGGCCCGCGCACGGGCCATGACCTGCGGTCAGCACATTCCCGCGGGCTGGGAGGCCCGGCAGGAGTTGCGTTCGAAGGTGTTGCCCGTGCCGTGGTCGGCGTTGATGAGGTCCGCCGGGGAGTTGCCCTCGACCACGTTGTCGCTGATCCGGTTGCGGTCGTTGGTGACGGCCACAAAGCTCTTGAACAGGACGATGCCGCCCGACAGCGGCGAGTTGCCGGCGTTGTTCCTGACCACGTTCCGTGTCACCAGGGTGTCCTCGGCGCCGGTCAGGACGATGCCGGAGCCCTGCAGGGCGTCCAGCCGTGCGGTCTTCGGGCACGACTTGTTGTTGCGTACGAGGAGGTTGTCCCGCACGGTCAGTGCGCCGGCCTTCGGCTTGTTCTCGTCACCGACGACGAACACCGCCACGCAGTTGGCGGTCGCGCGGTTGCGAGCGACGGTGAGGTTGCGCAGGCGCCGTACTGTCAGGCCGATCCGGTTGCCCTCCAGCCGGTTGTGGTCGATCAGTGTTCCCCCGGTGTCCGTGGCGCCTGCCTCCTCATTGATCGTGTTGGCGAGGAAGACACCCGCGTCGCCGTTGTCCAGGGCGCTGTTGTCCTGGATCAGCGAGCGGACCGAGCGCTCCTGGGCGATGCCCCACACGCCGTTGCGCGCCGTGGTCACATTCCGCACGGTCAGCCGGTCGGTCGCCATGGCGAACACCCCGGTCCTGGCAAAGCCCGTGACGGTCAGCGAGGCGATGGTGACTCCCGTGACGTCACGGTCCTTCGTGCCCAGGACACAGATGCCGTTGCCGCCCTCGGCACAGCTGTTGGCGGCCTTCTTCCGGCTCGGCTCGATCACTGTGGCCCGCCCCATGCCGCGCAGGGTCAGCCCGGGCGTGGTCACCTTGATGCTCTCGTGGAACGTGCCGGGGGCCACGAGGACGGTGTCTCCGGGCTGGGAGGCGTCCACGGCCTTCTGGATCGACTGGCCCGGCATGACCACATGGAACGCATGACGGGCGGCCGCCGGAGCGGCACCCAGCCCGGTCCCGACCACCACGGCGGTGCACATCACGTATGCAATGCGGTATTTCTTCATATCGCGAACGCTATGACCGGATAGGACGTTTACCTGCTGAATAGACCATTCGGCGGCGTGTCCCGCGTGCGCCCTGCATCTGCCATGGGCCTGGGGCGGGGCGGGCACGTCAAATAGGGCTATAACCGGAGATACTTCGTACGGCGTCGTCGGAGTGTCCGGGGCGTGTCGCGCGAGCAGGCCACTGGGGGCCGGGCGGGAGCGATGTTGATCCGTGTGCTTCTCGTCGAGGAGATCGACCTGGTGCGCGGGGCACTGGCTGCCCTGCTGACACGTGAGGAGGACATCGAGGTGGTCGCGGCGGCACCGGGGTGCGGGCAGGCGGTCACACGGGCGCTGTCGTACCGGCCCGATGTCGTCGTCATCGACTGTGACGGCGATGCCGTCGAGGACGGGGCGCTCGGAACCTCGCAGGAGCTGAGCGAGCGGCTTCCGGAGTGCCGGATCCTGCTGGTGGCCGGCACGGCGACGCCCGAGTATCTGCGCCAGGCGCTGGCCCAGCCCGTCGCGGGCCTCATCGGCAGGAACAGTCCCAGCAACTTTCTGACGGAGGGCGTGCGCAAGGTGGCGGCCGGCGGGCGGTTCATCGACCCGGAACTGGCGCTGCTGGCGCTCTCCTCGGCCAGGAGCCCGCTGACCCCCAGGGAGCTCGAGGTGCTGCGGCTGGCGGCGGACGGCACTCCGACACGGGAGATCGCCGAGCGGCTGTCGCTGTCCGTGGGAACGGTCCGCAACCATCTGAACGCGGTCTCCAGGAAGACCGGCGCACGCAACCGCATCGACGCGATCCGGATCGCCCGGCAGTCGGGATGGCTGTAGGCGCGGCGCTCACGTCCCTTTCGGGCGCGCGAGTTCGCCGCCGCCGGCGGCCGGCCGCGCCGCGTCCGCCGGCCCGTCCCAGTGGCCGATCAGGTCGCGGTAGAGGGCGCAGTCCGCCATCAGCAGGTCGTGTGTGCCGAGACGGCAGTGCGAGCCGTCCATGACGAGGACGAGGTCGGCGCGCAGCGCGGAACTGATCCGGTGGGCGCACACGATGAGGGTGGCCGGGCGGCGGGCGAAGGCCCGTTCGGCGACCGCCTCCGCCGCCGGGTCGAGGTGGCAGGTGGCCTCGTCCAGCAGGACCAGCCGGGCCGGTGGCAGCAGGGCCCGGACCAGGGCGATCAGCTGCCGCTCACCCGCCGAGAGCACGGCGGGATCCACGGTCGCGTCATAGCCGCCGAGGCGCCGGACGAGCGCCTGCGCACCGATGGCCCGGACGGCCGCGTCCAGCTCGGACTCGCCGGCCTCGGGCTGAAGGTAGGCGAGGTTCTCCCGCAGGGTGCCGGCGAACACGTAGGCCTCCTGCGGGATCAGCACACGGCACCGGGACAGCCGGCCACGGTCCAGCTCCCGCACCGGGACACCACCCAGCCGGATCCGCCCGGCCCGTGGTTCGAGCACCCCGGCGACGAGCGCGGCGAGCGTCGACTTGCCCGCCCCGCTGGGGCCCACGACGGCCAGATGCGTGCCCGGCGCGAGAACGAGGTCGAGATCCCGTACGACCGGCTCGGCGGAACGGGCATATCCGAAGGTGACCCCGCACAACTCGACACGCCCGTCGCGGGGCTGCCCTGCGACGAGGGGGGACCTGACGGCGGCAAGCCCGTCCGGTGCGGTGTCACTGTGTGACGCCGACGGCCTGCCGGGCGCACCGTCTTGCGTCACCGTCCTGTGCAACCGCCCGGCGGCCCTGCGCCTCTTCGAAGTGCCGGTCGAAGGCGGGGTGTTGTTCGGGACGGTATCGGCTTGGGGGCCGGTCGGCGTGGCGGTCGACGCCTCCAGGATGCGGGTGAGGGTGACCAGGAGCCACAGGCCGCTGCCGCCCAGGCCCTGGACGAAGCCGCGCAGGGCCGGTTGCAGGGACTGGGAGACGTAGGTCAGGGCGCCCAGGACGGTGCCGGTCGTCATGCCACCGCGGACCAGCCAGGGCGTTCCGGCGAGGATCAGCACGATCGGGAGCCAGCCGCCGACACCCAGGGCGGCGGTCCGCACGGCGGTGAGCCGGGCCAGGGCGCGGGCCGCGTCCGCCGCCGCGTCGACGCGGGCGCCGACCCGAGTGCGTACGACGTCCTCGGCGCCGCAGGCCGTGACGTCCCGCAGCCCCGCGGCCACCGCGCCCACCTGCTCGGCGATGGCCTCGTCGGCCAGCACGACGGCCCGCTGCCGGGCAGCCATCGCGCGCAGGGCCAGCAGGAAGAGTGCGAGCCCGGCCACGAGGGGCGGCAGCACGAACAGCAGCAGTACCGGATCGAGTACGACCAGCCCGAGCAGCACGCTCACCGCGGTGACCGAGAAGGTCTGCACGAACATCACGATCGCCCCGTACGACTCACGGGCGATCTCGACCTGTTCGGTCAGCCGGGCCACGCCCGCCGTGTCGGCCGGCCCGGTCAGGCGGGCGGAGCGCTGAAGTGTGCCCGTGGTGACCAGGGTGACCAGGTCGTCGCGGAACGGCTCGACGACGTCGGCGAGTCGGAGCGTGGCCTGCCGGGTGCCCCAGGCGCCGAGCAGGACGGTGCAGGCCAGCAGCGCCAGCCAGCCCAGGCCCGTGGTACTGCGGCCGGCGAGGAAGCCGTCGTCGACGGCCCGGGCGACCAGCCAGCCGGACAGCAGCGCGGGCACCGCCTGCACCAGCGACCAGCCGGTGAGCCGCGCGAACTCCCGGCGCCGGGCGCGGAGGGTGGAGCGAAGCAGTCCGTGGGCCGCCCGGTTCATCGCGGCCCCCCGTCGGGCGCCGGCTCCGGACGGAAGACGGCCCGGTACTCCGGATCCGCCCACAGTGCGCGGTGGGTGCCCTGTCCACGGACGCGGCCCGCCTCCAGCCAGACGACGTGGTCCGCGCGGGCCGCGGTGGACGCCCGGTGGGTCACCACGAGCCGGGTACGGCGGGCGAGCTGCCCGGACCCGGTGAGCACCTTGCCGATGTGGTGCTCGGTGACGGTGTCGAGGCCGGCCGTCACGTCGTCGAGCACCAGGAGCCGGCCGGCCGGGCCCGCCTGGACGAACGCGCGTGCCAGGCCGACCCGTTGGGTCTCCCCGCCGGACAGCGGGGCGGTGGCCGGCTGGGTGCCGTACCCCTCGGGCAGGGTCTGGAGGAAGGCGTCGGCGCGCGCGGCGGCCGCCCCGGCCAGCACCTCGAAGTGCGTAGCGTCGCGAGCCCCGAAGGCGATCGCGTCGGCGTACGTCCCGCCCAGCAGCACCGGCCGGTCGAAGCCGTACGCCACGGCCCGCCGCAGCGCCGCGCGGTCCACGTCCCGCAGCGGCACCCCGTCGAGCAGTACCTCGCCCTCGTCCGGGTCGGCCAGCCGCCCGGCCAGCGCGGCGAGCAGCGACTTCCCGGCACCCGAACGCCCCACGACGGCCGTCAGCATGCCGGGCGGCGGAGCCAGGTCGACGCCCTCCAGCACCGTGCCGCCCTCCGGCGTGCGGACGGTCACCCCCCGGAACTCCAGCCGGCCGCCGCCCCCGCCCGGCAGTCGCGCGGTGCCGTACACCACGACGGGTTCCGCCAGCACCTCGGCGACCCGCCCCGCCGTGGCGCGCGCGAAGGCGAGCCGGTGCGCCGAGGCCACCAGCGAACTCACCCCCGTGGCCAGCAGCACGTACTCGCTCGCGGCGAGCGTCTGACCCGGTGTGATGCGGCCCCGGGCGAGCTCCAGGCCGGCCACCGCCAGGACGGCGACCTCCAGCAGGGGGACGACCGCGGCGTCCCGCGCGGAGACCCGGGCGTAGGCCCGCCACATCCCCATGCCGTGGCGGTGCAGCTCCGGCAGCGGCCGCAGGATCCGCCCGGCCTCCCGGGCCGTGGTTCCGGCGGCGGTGATGGAGCGGATGCCGGTGAGGGCGTCGACGAGCCGGGCGGCGATACGACCCTGCGTGGCGAAGTAGCGGTCGTTGACGTCGGAGACGTCACGGACGAAGGCGCGCACCACCAGGACGACCACCGGCAGCCCGGCGAGGAACGTCAGGCACAGCCAGGGGTCGATGAGGGCCAGGGCCACCACGGCCCCGACCGCGGGAAGCACTTCGGTCACCGCCCACACCAGACCCGAGGGGGCGCTGCCGGTCCGGGCGGTGTTGCTCACCAGGCGCGTGACCAGATCGCCCGGAGTGTGGCGGCGGGTCGCACTGCTGCCCATGTCCAGGACGTGCCCCAGCAGGGTGTGCCGCAGCCATGCCGTGGAGCGGGAGTTGGCGACGGCGCCCGCGTAGTCGTCTGCCGCGTCGCACACCACGAGGAGCGTCACGGCGACGGCGGACAGGGCCAGCCACAGGGCGGCGTCACCGCGCCCGAGTACGGCGTCGACCGTGCGGCCCATCAGCGCGGGCAGGACCACGTAGACGCCGGCGAGCACAAGAGAAGTGGCGGCCAGGACGCCGCCCCAGGTGCCGCCCCGCCGGACCGCCGTCAGCAGCAGTCGGTCCGCCGCACGTCGTTCCACGGGCCCCTCCTGTCTGCCGTCGCCGGACGGTTTCCGGCGGAGTGAGGCGGGGACACCGGAGGTGCCCCCGCCGTTGGGGTGAGAACTAGCAGAGCAGCAGGCTCAGGCGGCTGCCTCCACAGCCCTTGCTCGCGCGGCTGCCCGGCGGCGGAGCGTGCCCGGTTTCGGTCTCGATGGTGAGACCCTGCAGTTCGAGGAGCGACATCACGTCCTCACCTCCTCTCTGGTACTCGCGTGGGGACGGGGAAGTCATGGGCGGGCAGGCCGGGTGTCAGGAACGGCAGTCCGGCCGGCCGGGAGTGGAAGGCGGCGCCCAGCGCGAGCAGAACACCCGCGCCGCCGGTGGCCAGGTCCATGGACAGCCGCAGCAACTGCTCGCCGGGGAAGGCCAGTTGACCGTCCAGGAGACAGGCGTGGCGGGCCAGTCGGCGTACGTGGCCGGCGATCAGGGGGTCCCGCTCGGCGGCCGTGCCGGGCGGGTACGGGCGGCTGAGGTGGAGGATCATCCCGGCGAGACCGTCGAAGAGCCCGGGCTCGATGTAGAAGGACGCCCTGGCCGCCTTGCGGATCGCTGCGGCGGCGTCCAGGAACTCCTCGTCCGCGCGATGGGCCAGGTAGTCCTCCAGGACCATGCCGATGCCCACGCTGCCGTCGGCGAGATACGGCATGGTGCGCCAGCCCTCGTTCACCTCCATCGACCCCTCCTCGCGCACCACGCAGCGGCGCAGGTCCTGGCGCAGAGCCGTGGCGGCCAGGTCGAGCAGGGCCGGGTCCTTGCAGCGCTCGTACAGGCGCAGGAACAGCAGCGCCGGTCCGGACGACCCGAACATCAGCCCCGCCCTCGGGTGGGCGCCGCCGCTGGTCTCCGCCACGGCGTCGGCAGAGCCCAGGCGGTCGGCGACGACCTCCGCCACCCGGCAGGCGGTGTCACGGCAGGTGGCGTCGCCGGTGGTGGTCGCGAAGTGCAGCAGGTTCAGGCCGATGCCGGACAGTCCGCCCTTGAGGTCGAGGGGCAGCGGTTCCCACCGTTCGCCCAGGCACATGTCGAGGACCTTGGCGGCCTCCTCGTGGTGTCCCAGGTGCTCGAGGACATGGGCGACGCCGTGCAGACCGTCGTAGAAGCCGAGGCGGGTGCCCGGTGCCGGGTCGAGCGCGTGCCGGATCAGCCACTCCTCGTGGTCCGGGTGGCGTCCCGCGCCCGTCACGTCCAGCGCGTACAGCACGCCTGCCGCGCCGTGGGCGAGGCCCAGGCCGCTTCCCGGGAGCAGGAACTGCTCGATGTCGCCCGGGAAGAGCCGGTCGTGCCGCTCGGGTGCGGCGGAGGCCAGGACGGCCGAGGCGATCGAGTCCCGGGCGTGCAGCCAGCCCGCCCGGTCGGGCTCCAGCCGGGGCGCGTCGTCCGCCCCCGCGTCGATCCCGCCGTCGCCTGTGATGGTGCGTACGGCCGCGTCGAGGAAGGAGCGGGGGACCGGGAACAGCCGGGCGGCCTCCCTCGCGAGCTGCCCCGCCTTGCCGGTGTCCAGTTCGATCAGCCCGGTCAGCGGCAGGAACAGGAACAGCCGCAGACTGGCCAGGGCGTACCGGTCGATGTCGAAGCCGGTGGCGCCGCGCGGGGCGATGAAGCCCGGGGCGGCGAGGACCTGGCGGCGCGCCTGCGTCACGTCCATGGCGCCCTCGAAGTCGACCAGCACCACCCTGCCGTCCGGGCGGACCAGGATGTTGTCCGTGTGCACGTCCCCGATCACGATGCCCCGCTCGTGGACCGCGGCGACCGCCTCCTCCACCTGCCGGTGGATGTCGAGAGCCCAGTCGGTGTAGTCGGCGAACGCGGCGCGGTCCGGGGACAGCGCGGCGAGCGGATAGCGCTTGACGAACTCGTTGTACAGCGCGGTGGCCTCGACGAGCTCCTCCACGAGGAAGTGGTGGCCGCCCAGCTCGAAGTGGTCGCGGACCGCGGGCACGAACGGCAGCCCGGCCAGCCGTTCCAGGGCCTCCCGCTCGCGCCGGAGCCGGGTCACGGCGTCCGCGCCGTCCGGGGTGAGCCCCGCGTGCGGCCGCCCCTCCTTGAGGACGACCCGCTCCTGCGTCCGGGTGTCCACCGCGGCGTACAGCCCGCCGGCGTTGGAGAAGTGCAGCGCCTTCTCGATCCGGTAGGGCAGGTCGGCGACGGTGGTGCGCCTGCTCTCGGCGAGGTGGGGTTCGAGGAAACCGGGCAGTTGCACCCACTCGGGCAGCCGGAAGGTGGGGCCGCGCACGTCGGGCACCAGACGGCCGGTGGGATCCTCCACCGCCTGCTCCAGCTCGCCGTCGTCCGACACGCAGTACCGGTCGGCGAAGGCCCCGTACCTGACGTACAGCGGACCGTCCCCCCAGCGCAGGTCGCTGAGGATGTACGGGCCCTGGCGCCCGTCGAGCAGACCGCCCAGCTCGGTGAGGATGCGCTCGCACTCGGCCTCGTCCACGGGGTAGACGGTCACGAACTTGCCGCTGGAGCCGCGGTGCGCGTACTTCGCGTTCGCGAGGAACAGGGCGTCCATGCCGGGCAGGAACTTGAACGCGATGCGGCGCGGGACGCAGTAGTCCCACACCTCGTCCAGGATCGACTGCGCGTTGTCCGGACAGGCCGAGACATGGATCTTCCAGCCCTGCCGGGGGAACACGGTGCCGGTGGGACGGCACACCACCCAGTCGCCGAGCTCCTCGCGTGCCCACGAATCGGGCAGCGGCCGGCCGGCCTGCCGGAAGCAGCCGCGCGTGCGGCCGTGATGCGGTGCGTCGTAGAAGTGGGGGTCCGTGAGGCAGTAGACCTCGTACCGCTTGTCCACGGGAGTCTCCAAGGGTTTCAGTCCGCCTCCCCGGTGCCTCTCACCTCCCACGATGGCAGAAGGCGCGGGCGTGGACATCGTGCGTCTGTCACCTCACGTGCGTGGGATTCACCCGGCTCCACTGTGCGAAACGCACAGCCCGGGAGGTGGATAATCACGACCGCAGGAGTATTCGAACCTCCCGAAAGGGTGTGTGTTTCCCGGCATGCGCAACGGTTCCGCACGATGAGCGTCAGCGACTCCTTCCCGTTCGGTGCCGCCACGACGCTCGACGAACTCGCCCGGGACCCGCATCCCCGGCTGGCGCGGCTGCGGGCGCACGAGCCGGTGTCCTGGCTGCCGGAGCTGGGTGGCTGGCTGGTGACCCGCCGTGACCTGGCGCTGCACGTGATGCGGGACGCCGCGACCTTCACCGTCGACGACCCCCGGTTCTCCACCGCGCGGGTCGTCGGACCGAGCATGCTGTCGCTGGACGGGGAGCAGCACACCCGCCACCGCGAGCCGTTCAACGCCCCCTTCCGGCCACGGCAGGTGCGGGACGGCTTCGCCTCGTTCATCGAGCAGGAGACCGGCCGGCTCATCACCGCTCTCGAGCCGGCGGGCACCGCCGAACTGAGACGCTCCTTCGCCGGACCCCTCGCGGTCGCCGTCGTGACCGAGGCACTCGGGCTGGCCGGTGCCGGCACGGACACGGTGCTCTCCTGGTACGACTCCATCGTGCGCGCCGTCTCGGACATCACGGCCGGACACGAGCCGGGACCCGCCGGAGCCGCCGCGTACGCGCAACTGCGGACCGCCGTGGAGAAGACCGTTGCCGACCGGGGCAGTTCCTCGCTGCTGGTGTCCGCCGCCGGGCGGCTCGCGCTGCCCCAGCTCGCGTCCAATGCCGCGGTCCTGATGTTCGGGGGCATCGAGACCACCGAGGCGGTGATCGCCAACGCGCTGCTGCACCTGCTGAGCCACCCCGACCAACTCGCCCTCGTACTTGGCGACTTCGAGCTGCTGGACGGTGCGATCGAGGAGTCGCTGCGCCTGGAACCCGGCGCGGCCGTCGTGGACCGCTACGCGACAGGTGACACCGCACTGGGTCCGGCCACCGTCCGCCGGGGCGATCTGGTCACCGTCTCCCTGGCCGGCGCCAACCGCGACCCTGCCGTCTTCCCCGACCCCGACCGCTTCGACGTCCGCCGCGAGAACGCGCGCCTCCAACTGGCCTTCGCCCACGGCCCGCACCACTGCATCGCCGCCCACCTGGCCCGCCTGGAGACCCGCATCGCCCTCCAGCGCCTGCTCGAACGCCTCCCCGCCCTGCGCCTCGACCCGGACCGCCCCACAGCCCCGCACGGCCTGGTCTTCCGCAAGCCACCGGCCCTGCATGTGCGATGGGACAGCCGTCGCTGAGGGGCGGTGGCGGGAGAGACACGCCCGGGACGAGGGTTCCGGCGCGGGCCCGCGGCTCGTAGGTTCGTTCATGTGAACAGCGACAGCCGAGAACGAGCGGAACGATTCGTCCAGTTGCACCGGCAGGGCTGCTTCCTGCTCCCCAACGCGTGGGACGTGGGCAGTGCCCGGATCCTGGAGGCGGCCGGCTTCCCCGCCGTGGCCACCACCAGCGCGGGAGTCGCGTTCTCCCTGGGCCGCCCGGACCACGACTTCTTCAGCGAGCAGCCGAAGGGCCGCATCGGCCGCGGGACGATGCTGGCCCGCATCCGCGAGATCGCCGACGAGCTGACGGTGCCGCTGAGCGCGGACCTCGAGGACGGATACGGCGAGGCGCCCGAGACTGTGGCGAGCACGGTCTCCAAGGCGCTCGCGGCCGGTGCGGCGGGCGGCAACATCGAGGACTTCACCGGCGACCGCAAGGCGCCGCTCCACGACCCGGCCCTCGCCGCCGACCGCATCCGCGCCGCGCGCGCCGCCGTGGACGCGGTCGGCGAGCCCTTCGTCCTGGTCGGCCGGACCGACGTGCTGCTCGTCGGGGGCACGCTCGACGAGTGCATCCGGCGGGCCAACGCGTATCTGGCGGCCGGGGCGGACTGTGCGTTCGTGCCGGGCGCCGCCGACGCCGAGACCATCGGCACCCTGGTACGCGGACTCGACGGCCCGCTCAACGTGGTGATGGGCCTGACGGGCGGCACGCTGTCCCTTCACGACCTGCGCGAACTCGGCGTACGGCGGGTCACGGTGGGCGGCAGCATCGCCCGCGCGATGTACCGCCACCTGCTGAGCGCCGCGCGGGAACTGGCCGACCGGGGCACCTTCTCCTACGCCGACGACCAGATCCCGCAGTCGGACCTCAACGACCTCTTCCAGCCGCGTCCTTGACGCTCGGTCGGCACGGTCAGGGCCGAGTTCGGCGCCGGTCCGGGGAACGGCGGTGGGTCTCAGGGCCGCGGCCGAGCAGGATCCACCCACATGAGCCCGTCCTCCGAAGCCACCAGGCCGCCCGGCCGCACCGGCGTCTCCTCCTCCAACGGGCCGCCGAACACCCCTCGTTCCTGCAGAACCGCACCCTCCTGGAAGACCTCGCGGATGGTGGGCGACTCGAAGAGCGGGTTGCGCAGGCCGTCGGAGTCCGGCAACCGGCCCACGGCCGAGCCGAGCTCGGTGGAGGCCGTGGTCAGCCGGGCGCCCGCCTCCCCGAGCCCGTCGAAGCCGGCGTCGCCGGAGGCCAGACCGCCCACCAGCTCGACGAACGCCTCCAGTTCCGTCGCGTCCACGTTGGTGACCTTGCGGGCCTTCCAGAAGTACGAACGCTCGTCCTCGTGCATGTCGTAGAAGGAGACCAGGAACTCGTAGAACAGGCTGTACTCCTGCCGGTAGCGGGCCTCGAACTCGTCGAACAGACGAGCTTCGTCCAGCGTCCCCGCGAGGCCGCTGTTGAGGGAGCGGGCCGCGAGCAGGGCCCCGTATGTGGCGAGGTGCACGCCGGAGGAGAGCACCGGGTCGACGAAGCACGCCGCGTCGCCGACCAGCACCATGCCGGGCCGCCACAGCCGGGACTTCCAGTACGACCAGTCCTTGCGGACGCGGACCTGGTCGTAGGGCGCCTCGGTGGCCTGGGGAACCCCCTGCAGGAGGTCGCGGACCTCGGGGCAGGAGTCGATCAGCCGGCGCCAGGCCGCCACCGGATCCCGCTGTATCCCGGTGGCGTTCTCCCGGCTCACCACGGCCCCCACGCTCGTGAGGTCGTCGCGGAGCGGGATGTACCAGATCCAGCCCTCGTCGAAGGCGGCGCAGAAGATGTTGCCGTCGTTGGGCTTCGGGAGCCGTGTGCCGCCGGCGAAGTAGCCGAACACGGCGATGTTGCGGAAGAAGTCGGAGTACGTCCGGCTGCCGCCGACCTCGGTGTGGATGCGGCTGCCGTTGCCGGAGGCGTCCACGACATAGCGGGCCCGGGCCTCGCGGAGCTCGCCCCCGCGGCCGCTCCAGCTGACGCCCCGCACCCGCTCCTCGTCGGTGAGCACGCCCTTGACGCGGGAGTTCTCCCGTACGTCGACGCCGACCCGGCGGGCGTTGTCCAGCAGGATCGCGTCGAACCGGGACCGCTCCACCTGGTAGGCGAACGAGGTCGGGTCGGCCAGCCGGGGAGACAGGGCGAAGGAGAACTGCCACGGATCCCGGTTGCGGCCCCACCGGAACGTCCCGCCGCGCTTCAGCTTGAAGCCCGCCCGCGCGACCTCGTCCTCGACGCCCAGGATGCGGCAGACACCGTGCACGGTGGACGGCAGCAGCGACTCGCCGATCTGGTAGCGGGGGAAGGTCTGTTGTTCCAGGAGCAGGACGCGGTGGCCACGCAGGGCGACGGCCGTGGCGGCGGTGGTCCCGGCCGGACCACCGCCCACCACGATCACGTCGAATTCCTCAACTGTCCCGGGCTTGTGGGGGTGTTGTGCAACAGTCACTGTGCTTCTCCCAGGGAGTCGATCCACGCGCGGACGGCCGCCACGGTGGTCGGGGCGTGTTCCTGCATGAACGAGAAGTGGTCGCCGGGCACGTCGACCCGGGTGTGCGGCAGCGGCCAGGTCGTCCGCCACTCCTCGGGGCCCGCGCTCGCCGCCATCTCGGGCGTGGGCCGGGCTGCCCGCACCAGCAGGGTCGGGGTGTCGACCGGTTCCGGGCCCCAGCCCAGGAACATGCGCGTGTACGCCCCCAGGGCCGCAACGCCTGCGTCCTCGTCCCCGGGAAACTCGGTGCCGCCCAGTCGAGGCGCGATCACCGCGGGCAGGGACAGCAGCCAGTCCTTGTCGCTGTTGCCGTCGTGGACGAGATAGGTGTCCAGCAGCACCTGCCCCACAGGAGCCGCCCCCAGCGTTTCGAGCCGCCGGGTCACGGCATGTGCCACGGCGCCCCCGGTGCTGACGCCGACGACCACGAAGGGCCTGCCGCCCACCTGCCGCAGTACCGACTCGGCGTGGGTGCGGGCCAGGGTCTCCCGGTCGGCCGGGACCGCGCTGCCCACACCGATGCCCGGGTGCGGGAACTCCAGGACGTCGAGCTGGCCCTGAAAGCACCCGTGGAAGCGGGCGAACTCCCCGCCCGGCGCGCGGAACGTCGGGTGGGTGCCGGTGAAGAACACGAGCACCGGACCCCCGGCCCCGCCACCGGTGGCGCGCCGCACCGGCGGGATCGAGTGCTGCCGGCTCTCGGCCGCCTCGAAGGTCGGAACCGCCCAGGACGCCGTGACCAGCATCTGCATCGCGGCGACCACCTGTCCGGCCTCGCAGACCCGCCGGTAGAGCGAGGACAGCGTCTGAGCGGGACGCGGGCCGGCGGTGTCGGGTGCCGTCGCAGGCAGGTCGTCCTCCAGCAGGCCGAGGATGTGCCGGGCCAGTCCCTGAGCCGTCGGATGCTCGAACACCACGGCGGCCGACAGACGCAAGCGCAGCGCCATGCTCAGCCGGTTGCGGACCTGCACCGCCATCAGCGAGTCGAAGCCCAGCTCGGCGAAGGACCTGCCGCCCGGGAGGGCGTCGGCGTCCGGGTATCCGAGCACCGCCGCGACGTCGGCGCTCATCAACTCCGTGAGCCTGTCCTCGCGTTGTCCGGCGGGAAGCCGGGCCAGCACCTGGCGCCACGCTCCCGGCTCCCACGGCTGCTCGGGCCCCGGGCGGGCCTTCTCGACGGCGGGCGTACGCGGGCGCACCAGTCCGCGCAGGAGCGGCGGCAGCGGCCCTTGGGCCACACGGAGGCCCGCCCGGTCCAGCAGAACGGGCGCCAGCAGGGACCCGCCGTCGCGGAGCGCCGCGTCGAACAGGGCCAGACCCTGCGCCGTGGACAGCGGCCGGAGCACGCCATCCTCCCGCTGCTGTGCCCCGGCCATGCCCCCCGCTGCCTCCCACGGCCCCCACGCCAAGGACACCGCCGGCAGCCCGAGTCGGGAGCGGTGATCCGCCAGGGCGTCGAGGAAGGAGTTCGCCGCCGCGTAGTTGCCCTGGCCCGCGCGACCCAACAGGCCGGAAACCGATGAGAACAGGACGAACGCCGACAGGTCCAGGTCCCGCGTCAGCTCGTGCAGATGCCAGGCCGCATCCGCCTTCGGGCGCAGCACCGCGGCCATCCGCCCGGGGGTCAGCGCGGTCAGCACCCCGTCGTCCAGCACCCCGGCGGCATGCACCACGGCGGTCGGCGCGGGCACACAGCTGTCGATCACCTCGGCGAGCGCGGCACGGTCGGCCGCGTCGCAGGCCACGATCCGCACCTCGGCGCCCAACTCCTCCAGCGTGGCCCGCAGTTCCCCGGCGCCCGGCGCCTGCGGCCCCCGGCGCCCGGTGAGCAGCAGATGCCGTACGCCGTACGAGGTGATGAGATGGCGGGCGAGCTCCGCACCCAGAGCGCCGGTACCGCCGGTGATCAGGACCGTGCCCGCCCCGAGAGAGACGTCCGCGGCTGCGGTGTCCTCGGCGCGAGCCAGTCGCGGCACGTTCAACTGTCCGGAGCGGATGGACAGTTGGGGCCGACCGGTGGCCACGGCTGCCGGCAGGAGCCGTAGCGACTCGGGTCGTCCGTCCACGTCGACGAGGACGACACGCCCGGGTACCTCGGACTGGGCCGTGCGCACCAGCCCCCACACCGCGGCACCGGCCAGGTCGGGGTCCGGTGCGGTTGCGTTCCGCGTCAGCACCACCAGGCGCGAGCCCGCCGTGCGCGGGTCGTCCTGCCAGTCCTGCACCGTGCGCAGCACCTTGGCCGTCAGCGCGTGCACGGCGGGCAGCGGGTCCGGCTCCGCGCCGACCGCCGTGAGGACGAGGGTGTCCGGTTCGTCCACGGCGGTGTCCACGAGGTCCGGGAGCAACGCGCACAGGTCCAGCTCGTCCGGGCCCAGCACCGCCCACCGTGCCGTGACCTCCCGTTCGCCGCCGGACGGTTCCGCAGGGGTCCAGTCGGGGCGCCACAAGGCCTGCCGCACCACGTCGAGTTCGGCCGTCGGGACGGGGAGCTCCCGGGTCACGAGGGAATCCACGCGTGCCACAGGGCGGCCCGCCGGGTCGGCGAGCGTCACCGAGAGCGCATCCGCTCCGGTCGGGGCGATGCGTACCCGTACCTCCGACGCCCCCGCCGTGTACAGGCGCACGCCGGTCCATGCGAAGGGGACCCGCAGAGCCCCGGCCCCGGCCGTGGATCCTGTCAGCAGCGGTGCGTGCAGTGCCGTGTCCAGCAGAGCCGGATGGATGCCGAAGCGGTCGGTGCCCGTCAACTCGCCTTCTGGCAGCCGCACGTCCGCGAACAGGACGTCCCCGCGCCGCCACACCGAGCGTACGCCCCGGAAGGCCGGCCCGTAGGTGAGGCCGTCCTCGGCGAGACCGTCGTAGGCGTCCGTGAGGTCGGCCTCGACGGCGCCGTCCGGGGGCCACGCCCCGAGTTCCGGGTCCGGCGGCGGAGGCTCACCGGGGGCCGGGCCGAGCAGACCGGTGGCGTGCCGGGTCCAGACGGGCTTCGCGTCCACGTCGGGGCGGGCGTAGACCTCGAACGGCCGTCGGGCGGATCCGTCCGGCTCGCCCACGACGAGTTGGACGCGCACCCCGAGGTCCGGGGGGAGGGTGAGCGGGGCCACGACGACGAGTTCGTCAAGGGCCCCGCAGCCGACTTCGTGGCCCGCCTGTACGGCCAGTTCCACGAATGCCGTCGCGGGGACGAGGACCGCCCCGGCGATCACATGGTCGGTGAGCCAGGGGTGCGTGGTGGGGGAGAGCCGGCCGGAGAACACCGTGCGCTCGGTGTCCGGGACCGTGAACGCCGGGCCCAGCAGCGGGTGTTCGCGAGTGTCCGCCGCGGGGGCCGGCGTGCGCGGCGCGTCCAGCCAGTAACGGCGGCGCTGGAAGGCGTACGTCGGCAGGTCCACCCGCCGGGCCCCGCTGTCCGCGAGCGCCGCGGGCCAGTCGACCCGCGCCCCGCGCACATGGAGGCGGGCCACGGCGGCCAGGAGGGTCCGGGGCTCGTGTTCGCCGCCGCGGGTGGCGGTGACGCACAACGGCACGTCGCCGTCCGGGCCGGTGAGGCATTCCTCGGCCGCCGCCGTGAGCGCGGGGCCGGGGCCGATCTCGAGGAACGCCGAGACGCCGTTGTGCCCGAGCCAGTGCAGGGCGTCGGCGAACCGCACCGGCCGGCGGGCGTGCCGTACCCAGTACTCCGGGGAACACAGCTCCGTGGCCTCGGCCGGGCGGCCCGTCACCGCCGAGACCACCGATATCCGTGGCGGCCGGAAGGCCAGTGCCTCGGCGACCCGGCGGAAGTCGTCGAGCATCGGCTCCACCAGCGGTGAGTGGAAGGCGTGGGCGACCCGCAGTCGCACGGTCCTGCGGCCGCGCGCCTCGAACCCGGCCGCGACGGCGAGCACCGTCTCCCGTACGCCGGAGATCACCACCGAGCGCGGCCCGTTGAGGGAGGCGATGGCCACCTGGTCGCCGACGCTCTGGAGCGCGGCGAGGACTTCCTCCTCCGTCGCGTGCAGGGACACCATCGCCCCGCCGGCGGGCAGGGCCTGCATCAACCGTCCGCGGGCAGCCACCAGTTCTGCCGCATCGGGCAGATCCAGTACCCCTGCGACGTGGGCCGCCGCCAGTTCTCCGACGGAGTGCCCGGTCAGGAAGTCGGCCCGCACACCCCAGGACTCCAACAGCCGGAACAACGCCACCTCGAAGGCGAACAGACCGGCCTGCGTGAAGTCCGTGCGGTCGAGCAGGGCGGCCTCGGGCGAGCCCCGCTCCGCGGACAGCACCTGCCCCAGCGGCACTTCGAGACGGCCGTCGAGCTCCCGGCAGACCTCGTCGAAGGCGGTGGCGAAGACGGGGAACGCGGTGCGCAACTCCGCGCCCATCCGCACGCGTTGGGCGCCCTGCCCGGTGAACAGGAAGGCCGTGCGCAGGCCCGGGTCGGCGACGGCCCGCATCGAGCCGAAGCCGTCGCCGCCCTCGGCGAGTGCGTCGAGGGCCGCGAGCATCCGCGCTCGGTCGTCGGCCGGCACCATCGTCCGGTGTGCGAGCGCCGGCCTGGATACCGCAAGGGAGAAGCCGACGTCGGCCGCGGAGAGGTCGGGGTGGGCCGTCAGATGGTCCGCGAGGCGGCGGGCCTGGGCGCGCAGGGCTGCCTCGTCGGCGCCGGAAAGCAGCCATGGCGCCGCCGCTGGGCGCTCCACGGGATGTGCCGCGATGTGTGTTCTTTCGGCTGCGGGATCATCGTGGCTGGTCGCGCCCCGCGGCGGAGCCGCATATGGATACAGCCCCGCGCCCCTTGGGGGCGCTGCCGTTGCCCCAGGCTCTTCCAGGATCACGTGGGCGTTCGTGCCGCCGATGCCGAAGGCCGACACACCTGCCCGGCGCAATCCGCTGTCAGTCGCCGGCCACGGGCGGGCCTCGGTCAGCAGCCGCACCCGTCCGGCGGACCAGTCGACGTGCGGTGTCGGGGCCTGCGTGTGCAGGGTCCGGGGGAGTTCCTCGTGGTGCAGGGCCTGCACCATCTTGATGACTCCGGCGACTCCCGCGGCCGCCTGGGTGTGGCCGAGGTTCGACTTGACCGAGCCGAGCCACAGCGGCGGCCGGTCCTCCGGCCGCCCCTGGCCGTAGGTGGCCAGCAGCGCCCTCGCCTCCAAGGGGTCGCCGAGCGTGGTGCCCGTACCGTGCGCCTCCACCGCGTCCACGTCCTGCGCGCGGAGCCCGGCGTCGGCCAACGCCCGTGTGATCAGCCGCTGTTGGGCCTGGCCGTTGGGTGCCGTCAGCCCGTTGGAGGCGCCGTCGGAATTGACCGCGGAACCGCGCAGCACGGCCAGGACCGGGTGGCCGTGGCGGCGGGCGTCGGACAGCCGCTCCAGCAGCACCAGGCCCACGCCCTCGGCCCAGGCGGTGCCGTCCGCGGCGGCTGAGAACGACTTGCAGCGGCCGTCGGGCGCCAGACCGCGCTGCCGGCTGAACGCCGTGAACGGCTTGGGCGTCGCCATCACCGTGACCCCGCCCGCCAGCGCAAGGGAACACTCCCCGGAGCGCAGCGCCTTCGCCGCCCAGTGCAGCGCGACCAGTGAGGAGGAGCACGCGGTGTCGACGGTGATCGAGGGCCCGCGCAGGCCGTAGACGTACGAGATGCGGCCCGAGGCCACGCTGCCGGCCGAGCCCAGGCCCAGATGGGCCTCCAGCTCGTGCGTGGTGAAGCGGGCGGAGTAGTCGCCGTGCATCACGCCCACGAACACGCCGGTGTCGCTCTCGCGGATCGTGGACGGGTCGATGCCCGCCCGCTCCCAGACCTCCCACGAGGTCTCCAGCAGCAGCCGCTGCTGCGGATCCATGGCCAGCGCCTCACGCGGAGAGATCCCGAACAGATCCGCGTCGAACTCCGCGGCCCGGTGCAGGAATCCGCCCCGGCGGGTGTACGAGGTGCCGATCCGTTCCGGGTCGGGATCGTAGAGGGCGGCCAGGTCCCAGCCCCGGTCGGCCGGGAACTCCGAGGTCGCGTCCCTGCCCTCCGACACCAGGCGCCACAGGTCCTCGGGCGATTCCACGTCGCCGGGCAGGCGGCAGCCCATGGCGACGATCACCACGGGATCGTCCGCGCTCGCGTCCACGGCGGAGGGCGGCTGATCAGCGGTCGCCGGGGGGAAGAGGGTGGTGTGCAGGTGCCGGGCCAGCGCGGCCGGTGTGGGGTGGTCGAAGACCAGCGTCGAGGGCAGCCGCAGCCCGGTCGCCTCGCCGAGCCGGTCGACGAGCGTCACGGCGCCCACGGAGGTCAGGCCGAGTCCGGTGAACGGGCCGTCCGCGTCGAGCCGTTCGTACGGCCCGCTGTCGCAGACCCCCGCGGCCTCCGCGAGCACCGCCTCACGCAGCGCCCGCTCGCGCCCCTCCGTCGGCAGGGACAGCAGCCGCCGCCGCAGGACTCCCGCGGCGGCCGTCGGGGAGGACGGGGTGGGCCGGGCCGCTCCCGTGACGACCGCGTGGCGGGCGATCTTGCCGGACGCCGTGCGGGGAACCGCCGCGATCTCGCGGATCTCCACGGGCAGTTTGTAGGCGGCCAGCCGGGTACGGCACGCCTCCAGAACCTGCCGCGGGTCGAAGCCCTCCGGGCCCGGGACGACGTGGGCCACCGGGACCTCGCCGAGGACGTCGTGCGGAACACCGACCACGACCGCGTCCCGCACGCCCGGGCAGCGCAGCAGGGCCTGTTCGATCTCTGTGGGATGGATGTTCTCCCCGCCGCGGATGATCAGCTCGCTGACCCGTCCGGTGAGGGTGAGATGACCGTGTGCGACGCGCCGGCCGAGGTCCCCGGTGCGGTACCAGCCGTCCCGCAGCGCGGCCTCGGTCTCCTCGGGCCGGTCGTGGTAGCCGGTCATCAGGCTCGGGCCGCGGACCCAGAGCTCGCCCTCGTCGCCGTCCGCGACATCGTTGCCGGAGCCGGGATCGACGACGCGCACCTCCATGCCCGGCACCGGTGGACCGCAGGAACCGTCGACCCGCGGCCCGTCCGGCCGGTTCACCGCGATCATGCCGCAGGTCTCGGTGCTGCCGTAGGCGTCGAGCAGCGGAGCCCCCAGCAGCTCCTCCACCGCCCGGCGCAGGGCGGGTGCGCTCGGGGCGCCCGCCACGATGCAGGTCCGCAGTCCCGGAGGGGCAGGCGAGGGGTCCTCCCGGGCGGACGCCAGCAGCTGGTGGTAGGTGGCAGGCACTCCGGCCAGGACGGTGCAGGGGCCGCCGAGTTCTGCGCGCGGTGTGCGCAACTCCCGCAACAGGCCGCCGGGCGGGAGGAGTTCGGCGGTGATCCTGGCGCTCGCGCCGACCGCGGTGACACCCAGGACGGCAAGAGAGTGCCCGAAGCTGTGGAACAGCGGCAGCGGCCACAGCAGCCGGTCCGCGGAGGAGAGCCCGAAGAGCGGGGCGTAACAGGCCGCCGCCGACCACAGGGCGGCCCGCTGCGTGGACAGCACGCCCTTGGGGCGGTGCGTGGTGCCGGAGGTGTAGAGCATCCAGGCGGGCTCGTCGAGGCCCAGGTCGTCCCGGGGCGGCCCGGCGGGGGAGGGGTCCGAGGCGATGGCGTCGAAGAGGACCGTGCCGTCAGGGGCGTCCTCGGGGAGCGGTCCCGGGCCGGTCAGCAGGATGCGCGCATGACGCTGTCCGGGACCCGGGCGGTGCAGCCGTGCCAGGTGCGCGGGGTCGGTGACGAGGACCGAGGCGCCGCTGTCCTCGAGGAAGTGGGCGAGTTCCGCGTCCGAGGACCGGGGGTTGAGCGGTACGCCGACCGCCCCCGCCCTGACCACGGCCAGCACACTCTCCACCGTCTCGACACAGTTGCCCAGACAGATCGCGACCCGCTCGCCCCGCCGAAGGCCGGTCCGGGCGAGGTGGGCGGCAAGCCGGCCGGTGCGCCGCTCCAACTCCGCGTAGGTGACGGCGCGCACGTCGTCGGCGAACGCCACACGTGACGGTGCCTCCCACGCGTGTGCCTTCAGCAGCTCCGGCAACGGCCGGATCAGCCCGTCGTGCGTCATGTTCCTGCCCCTCCGGCGCGTGCTCGGCACGGCCGCCGTCAATCCCCTTGCAGGTCAATGGTGTTGAGCCTACGGGGAGGAGGGCCGGGTGATCGAACATTCCGGCGGGGTGGCGCGCGAGAGGGAGCCTCTCCTTCAGCGGGGAGGCCCCTCCCTCACTGAGGACCGGACTGCGGGCCGAAGTCCGACGGGTCCCAGTTGTTGCTGCCGGGCGCCTGCGGTGCCTGGTGCTGCATCTGCTCCGCCGCCACGCGGGCTTCCGCCACGACGTCGCCGCGCTCACGGAGCAGGCTTTCGTACACCGGTAGGTGATCGTTTCCGCTCGGATTGGGTGTCACAATCTGGTCCTTCTCCGTGGTGATCTCGGTCATGCGGGCTGGCCGGTCACGGATCCCATGACCGACCAGCCAATAAATCAGGACGGGCGGACAGAACTGAGGAGAAGGAGAACCCCTTCGGTGTCCATGGTGAAAATGTCCTGTGGGGCCCGGGAACTACGCGGCGGTCACGGCAGTGGCGGTCACCGTGTTGTCGCACTCGGCGAGGACACCGTCGTCCAGAGCGACCTGGTGTGCCCCGGAGCCCGGCAGGCCGACCACCATCGTCGGGTAGGTGACCGGCTTGGCGCCGGACTTGCAGTAGCCGTCCGCCTCGCCCTGGACCTGGACGAAGGTCAGCTTCAGCCAGGCCTTGGCGCCCGGTGCCAGCTTGACCGGCGTGGCGGTCCCGGAGGGCGTCACCTTCAGCGGGGCGTTGTGCTCGGGGGAACCGTTGCCCGCGCCGGCCACAGTGGGGTGGCCCTGGAGGATGCACGGCCGGGCGGAGACATTGGTGAACTCGACCACCGCCGCTCCGGTTCCGGTGCCCACCGGGCGGTCGGCGGCCTGGTGCGCGGTCACCTTCAGGGCGGTGGCCGCGCACGCCTTCACGGCCGTACCGGTGGAACCGGACCCGGATATGGGGGATGCGGTCGCGGTCGGGGCCTTCGAGGTGGGCGCGGGGGAGGGCTCCTGGGTCGTCGTGCCCGGGGTGGTGGTGGAAGCGGACGGCGCGCTGCTCGGCGCCTGCGACGACGTTTCGGCCCCCGCCTTGGAGCCGTCGGCCTGACACGCGGTCACCGACAGAGCGGCCAGAAGGACGGCGATCGCCGGCGCGGCCTTGCGGATGCCGTTCACGTACTGCATGGAGTCCCCCGAGTTCGGATGGTGCGGGGCCGGTCCTTCGCCGGCGCCCGACCATGGAGACACGACTGCCTCACCGGGGGTTTCTCCTGTGGATCAGCTGTGACACGCGTGGATCTTCTGTGACAGTGCGGTGACGAGAGGGCGCCGGTCCGATGGACCGGCCCCGCACCATCCGAACTCGGGGGACTCCATGCAGTACGTGAACGGCATCCGCAAGGCCGCGCCGGC
>NZ_JBSFHW010000057.1:0-59102 GCF_053597275.1 Streptomyces sp. NPDC001492
TGGGGGTCCCTCCGTAGCGCTCCGGGCGGCGTTCTCGCTCCACACGTCCGCAGTCGGTGTGCTGCTTGTTGGGGCGGTGGGTCCCGCGCCCACGCAGACACCCCCGCCGCCCGCCTCGCGGCGACGTCAGCTTCCACAGGTGATCTGCCGTGCCGTTGCCGTCCCACCAGCAGCAGCCCGCTGTTGCAGTTGGCGATCTTGTAGTAGCCGTCGCCGGCCGGGACGAGCTGCCAGAGGTGGTCGGCGTAGAGGCCGGAGCCCGCGGCCGTCAACGTCCACGGCCGGCTGCTGCCCGTGCTCGGCGTGGCCTGGACGGCTGAGGTGCCCTGCGCGGTGCCCGCACCCGAGGTGTCGAGGGCGAGAGCGCTGTTCTTGTTGGTGATCACCACGATCGACATGGACCTCACCGAGATCGGCCGCCCCGCCGCTCCGAAACTGCTGGAGACCATCGACTCCGAGGCCGTGCCTGGGGTGCACACGGTGCCGTGCCGGCTGGTGGTGCGCGAGTCGACCTGACCGCCCTCGCCGCGGCGTTGACGGATACCCGCCGGGCTCCCGACGATGATCGGCATGCGTTTCCTACGGCGACTGCGCGGTGACCTCTCCGCGGGAGAGAACCTGGAGCTCTACGTCACGGCTCTCCTCTCCCTGACCCTCGCCGTACTCGGCGTGTTCGACGTGGCCGGCGGCAAGGTCCTGGCCGCCGCCACCCTGGCGACGCTCGCCCTGCTGGCCGGGAGCCTGCTGGGCAGCAGGCGCCAGATCGCCGACCTGGCCGCGGAGGTCCGGGCCGGCCGCTCCGGCGAGGTCTCCGCGGCGGACTTCTTCAGCCGGGACAAGCCCGAGGCCGTCGAACAGGTGCGCGCCGCGCGGGACATCAGGATCGTCGGGATCACCCTCGCCCGCACCCTGCGCAACCTCGTCGACGAACTGGAGCACCGCGCCACGGCCGGTGCGGTCGTCAAGGTCGCACTCATCGACCCCATGTCCACGGCACCCGCGGAGGCCGCCCGGCGCAGCACCATCGCCGACCGGCCCGAGGTCTACGAGAACCGGTTGCGCCCCTCGATCGACCTGCTCAAGGAGCTCGTGGAGAGGCCGGGAGTGGACGGCAGGGTCGAGGTCAGATTCCTGCCCTTCGTGCCCGCCCACGGGCTGATGCTCCTGGATTCCGGACGGTCCAACGGCATCATCCACGTCGACGTGTATTCCCACAGCTCCGCCAGCGGCGATGCCGTCTTCACGGTGCGGCCGGGGCGGGACGGCCACTGGTACGAGCACTTCCAGACCGAATTCGAGCGCGTGTGGGAATCGGGTCGTCCGGCCGGTGCGGCGGACGGCTTTCCCCCTGCCCGGTGACGGGTGGGACGAGCTGTTCACCGGACGTTCAGGCAGGCGACAATTTGTTCGGTCCCCAGTGAGTAGGTTCCCTTTCATGGCGACTGCACAAGCAACTGACAACAATCCCGGCGAGCTGAAAGACGTCCCGGGCTGGTTTCCGCCGCTGGACCAGGTCCTGTTCACCTGGTTCCTCGAGCGTCAGGAGACGCGTGGCTTCAGGGGCGACTTGCTGGAACTCGGCGCCTACATGGGCAAGAGCGCGATCCTGCTCGGCCGGCACCGCCAGGACGGCGAGGAGTTCACCGTCTGCGACCTCTTCGGCGGTGACGCCCCGGACGGAGCCAACCAGGCCGAGACGGCGAAGTCGTACTCCTCGCTCACCCGCCAGGCCTTCGAGCGCAACTACCTGTCCTTCCACGACGCCCTGCCCAGGGTGATCGAGGCCCCCACCTCCGTGATCTCGAAGGAAGTGGCCCCGGGCAGCTGCCGCTTCGTCCACATCGACGCCTCGCACCTGTACGAGCACGTCCACGACGACATCGGCGCGGCCCGCGACCTCCTGGTGCCCGAGGGCATCGTCGTCCTCGACGACTTCCGCTCCGAGCACACCCCCGGCGTCTCGGTCGCCACCTGGGAGGCCGTGCTCAACCGCGGACTGCGCCCCATCTGTCTCAGCACCCAGAAGCTGTACGGCACCTGGGGTGATCCGCAGCCGGTGCAGGAGGAGCTGCTGGCGATGCTCAGGGACCGCACGGACGTCGGCCTGAGCGTCCAGGAGGCCGCGGGACACTGCCTGGTCCGCACCCGCGCCCAGAAGGGGATCCAGCCGCCGCCCTTCCCGCGCTCCCGGTACTACACGGCGCCCGAGCCCCCCACATCCCCGACGCCCGCCCCCGCTCCCACTTCCGCCGTCCCCGCGGCTTCCGTGCGCCGCCGTCCCCGCTCCCGGGTCCGCCGCATCGGCGTGGACCTGCTGCCCCCGATCGTCACCCGGGCGATACGCCGGGCCCTCGCGCCCGGCGACCAGGGTGCACCGCGGCGTCCGTTCGCGCAGTAGTCCGGATTCCGTCCGCGGTGAGCGGGCGGGCCCCGCCTGCCCGCTCCGTTTCCGCCGGGCCCTGGCCGAGGAGAAGCTCCGCTAGCCCTTCCCGGCAAGGTTCTGCGTGCCGATCACGGAGATGAGATCCAGCTTCTCGGCGGCCTCGGTGCCCGGTTCGGCCGAGTACACGAGGATGTGCAGGTCGTTCTCCTCCACCCGGAGCAGGTCGCAGTCCAGCGTGAGCACACCCACCTGCGGATGCTCGACCGTCTTGCGCGAGCCCGCCAGCCGGCCGACCACGCCCGCGTCCCACAGCTGGGCGAACCGCTCGCTCTTCGCGCGCAACTCCGTTATCAGGCCTCGCAGTCGACGGTCGGCCGGATAACGGGCGGCGGCCGTCCGCAGCTCCGACACCATGCCGACCTGAAAGGCGCTCCATTCCTCCGGTGTGTGCCGCACCCGGCTGGGAAAGCCGAGGAAGTTGCGCCACACGCCGTTGCGTTCGAAACCCCGCAGGCCGGACGGGTCGCCCATCACCGCCGCGTACATCGGGTTGGCCAGCAGCAGCGTCATGGCCGCGTCGGAGACCGCGACGGGCGTGTCCACCAGCCGGTCGAGGAGTCGCTGGACGCTGGGCGTGATGAACCCCGGCACCACGTCCGGGCCCGGCGGCACCAACCCCGCCAGACCGTACAGATACGCGCGCTCGTCCCCGGACAGCCGCAGCGCCCGGGCCAGCGCCTCGACGACCTGTCCCGAGGGGTTGGCCGCCCGTCCCTGCTCGAGACGCGTGATGTAGTCGACCGAGATCCCGGCCAGCAGGGCCAGCTCCTCGCGCCGCAGACCGGCCGCCCGCCGGTGGCCGCCGGAGGGCAGCCCCGCCGCCTCCGGGGCGACCCGGTCGCGCCAGCGCCGCAGCGCCCGTCCGAGTTCCGTCGCCGTCATGCCCCCAGTGAACACCGCGGTCCCCGCATGTGCCTGGTACTCCGAGTCCCAGGAAGAAGGGTCTCCTGGCTGCTGGGGGTGGGGCGCCGCAGTCTGGACGCATGACGACAACACTGATCACCGGAGCCAACAAGGGCATCGGCCACGAGACCGCCCGCCAGCTCATCGCCGCAGGTCACACCGTGTACGTAGGGGCTCGCGACGCCGAGCGCGGACGCCGGGCCGCCGAACGGCTGGGCGCGCGCTTCGTCCTCCTCGACGTCACCGACGACGCCACGGTCGAGGCCGCGGCCAAGACCGTCGAGGCCGACGGCGGACTCGACGTACTGATCAACAACGCGGCCATCGAGACCAGGGGTGAGGGCAACACCGTGCCCACCCCCGAGACCGTGACCGCCGACCAGATGCGCAACACGTTCGAGACCAACGTCTTCGGCGTCGTCCGCGTCACCCACGCCTTCCTCCCCCTGCTGCAGCGCTCCGCCGCACCGGTCGTGGTCAACGTCAGCAGCGGCCTGGCCTCGCTGACCCACCTCTCCGACCCCGACCACCCCGCGCACTTCTACCCGGGCGTCGCCTACCCGACCTCGAAGACCGCGGTCAACATGCTCACCGTGCAGTTCGCGAAGGCGTTCCCGAACATGCGGATCAACGCCGTCGAGCCCGGCTTCACCAAAACGGACCTCAACGGCAACACCGGCACCCAGACCGTCGAGGAGGCGGCCCGGATCATCGTGCGCATGGCGCAGATCGCGCCCGACGGCCCGACCGGCGGCTTCTTCGACGTCAACGGCCCGCTGCCGTGGTGACGTCTCCCGACCGACAGGCGCCTGCGGCTCCACAGTCCGAGCGGCCGCTCCTTCTGACCGCCTTCGTGCAGTCCGCCCCGGGTGCGACAAAACGGGCTTAGGTGAATATTCGGCGCTCTCCGCTCGTACTCATGGGTGCGACCAGCGAGCGGAGGTGTCGGCTGATGACCGTCGACGACCGGCAGATCCAGGACCGTTCCCACCGGCATGCGGGCAGCCCGCCACGGCTGACACGGCGGGGAGTGGAGATCGCGCTGGGCGTCCTGTGGCTGCTGGACGGGGCGCTGCAGTTCCAGCCGTCCATGTTCACCCGGGGCTTCTTCGTCGACACGCTGGGCATGGCGAACATGGGCCTGCCCGGGCCTGTGGCGACGGTGGAGTACGACCTGACGAGCATGCTCGCCGCACACCCCGCGCTGTGGAACGCGCTGTTCGCCTCGCTGCAGGTCGCGCTCGGCGTGGGCCTGCTGTGGCGGCGCACCGCCCGCCCGGCCCTGGCCCTCTCGGTCCTGTGGGCGCTGGGGGTGTGGACCGTCGGCGAGGGCTTCGGCGGCTTGTTCATGGGCGGCACCGACCTGCTGACCGGCGCCCCGGGCGCGGCGCTGCTCTACGCACTGGTCGCCCTTACGCTGTGGCCGCGGACCGGCCCCGCAGGGCCGAGCATCGCCGATGGCGGGGTGCTGGGTGGTGTGGCGGCCCGCTGGGCGTGGCTCGTGCTGTGGCTCGGCATGGCGGCACTGGAGTTGGAGCCCGCCGCCCATGTGCCCGCCGCCCAGCTCTCCCACACCGGCGAGGACGAGCCGGCCGTGATCGCCGCCGTGAACCACACGGTCGGCGGGCTCGTCAGCGGATGGGAGGGGATGTTCGTCCTCGTCCTCGGGCTGCTCCAGGTGGCTGTCGGTGTCGGTGTCCTGGCCCCTCGCACGCGGCGCGCCGCGCTGTCGGCCGGCATCGCCCTGGCGGTCGCCGCCGGCCTCCTGGGACAGGACCTCGGCGGACTCCTCACCGGCCACGCCACCGACCCGGGCACCGGCCCTCCACTGCTGCTGTTCGCCCTGACGCTGTGGCCCCGCGCGACCACAGATGTCGGACCGGAGTCCCGCCGAGTTCCCGCCGATTTCCGTGGTCTGGATCACACGCTGTGAATTGAGTGGGGGCACCTGCGGGTTTCCGTACCCCTGCATGACGAGCGACGCCCGGATGCAAGGATGAGGCGCCATGACAGCAGGGTGGTGTTCTCGCACGATACGGGCCGCGGTGTTCGCGGCCGTCTGCGTGCTGCTCGCCGCCCTGGGCCACATCCTGATGTCCGGCAGCGAGGTGCCCGCCTGGGCGCTGGCCACCGGAGCGGGCGCCACCGGGGTCGTCGGCTGGTGCCTGGCGGGGCGGGAGCGCGGGCTGCCGTTGATCGTGGCGGTCGTGGTCGCCGTCCAGACGGTGCTGCACGAGGCGTTCTCGCTCGCCCAGTCGGTGACCGAGGCGTCCGGCGCGTCGGCCGCCATGGACATGCGTGGCATGGGCGCGATGCACATGGACACCATGGACATGGCCCACATGGATCACATGGGTCATACGGCGGCCGGCACTGCGCCGTCGGCGGGCATGCTCCTCGCCCACCTTTCGGCCGCGCTGCTGTGCGGGCTGTGGTTGGCGTACGGAGAGAAGGCCGCCTTCCGCATTCTCCGGGCCGTCGCCGGCCGGCTTGCCGCGCCGCTACGGCTGCTGCTCGCCCTGCCGGACACCCCGGAGCGCCCTCGCCCGCACCTGCGGCGTCGCCGCTCGGACCGCGAGCCCCGTCTTCTCCTTCTCGTCCATGCGATCGCCTCTCGGGGGCCTCCCGTGGGGACGGCTGTCGCCTGACGACAGCCGGCTTCCCGAGGCTGCCCGTGCGCGCCTCGGGTCATGGCCGTACGGCCGCACCGGCGCCGTAGCGCCCTTGTGCCGTAGGCCGTCCCCCACTCACCGGACCCCTCGCGCCCTCGTGCGCCCCGGTCCGGATCAAGGTCGACCTGAGAAGGACACCAGGTGATTACCTCTGCCCTGCCGACCTCGCGCGCCACGGACAAATCGGCGGCGCTCGACGAGTCGATCACGGCCTGGGCTCTCGCTGCCCGGAGCGGCGATGCGGACGCCGTCGAGCAGTTCGTACGCGCCCTGCAGCGCGACGTCCAGCGCTACGTCGCCCACTTGTGCGCCGACCCGCAGGCGGTCGACGACCTCGCGCAGGACACGTTCCTGCGCGCACTCGGCAGCCTGCACCGCTTCGAGGGCCGCTCCTCGGCGCGGGCGTGGCTGCTGTCCATCGCCCGCCGAGCGGTCATGGACAGCTACCGCCACGCCGCCGTCCGGCCCCGCCTGTCCGACGCGGCGGACTGGCGACTGGCCGTCGAACTGTCCCAGCCGCGCGACCTGCCCGGCTTCGACGATGGCATCGCCCTGCTGGACCTGCTGGCCGCCCTGCCCGACGAGCGCCGGGAGGCGTTCGTCCTCACCCAGCTGGTCGGTCTCCCGTACGCGGAGGCCGCCGAGGTCAGCGACTGCCCGATCGGCACGGTCCGCTCCCGCGTGGCCCGCGCCCGGGCGAGCCTGCTGGACCTGCTGGAGGACGCGGAGGAGCCCGCCGTGCCGGCGGCGGTCTGAACCGTCGTACGAGGGTGCCGGGGCGACAGCCCCGGCACCTGCACTGAGTTGACCGCCACGATCGTCTTCGAGGTCTACAGGGCAGCCCTTCACTGACCGCTGCGCCGCAGCCGCACGCGGTACGAGTAGTACTCGGGCAGGAAGTGGCTGATGGCCAGTTCGACGAGCTGACCGGCGACCGTCCGGTAGACGCGGTCGATGCGCAGCAGGGCGCGGCCGGGCTCGCAGCCCACATGCTCGGCGATCTCCGGGGAGGCCTCGGCGACGGTGATGCTCTGCTCGGCCTCGGCGATCGGTTCGGGCAGCCGCTGGTCGAGCAGGCCGATGACGGTGAAGGCGTTCGGTGTGCCCGGCAGCATCAACTCGTCGAGGGTCTCCAGCAGTCGGCCGACGGCGGGCGGCAGCCAGACCGACGTGTGGCAGAACGCGACGCCCTCGTGCAGCCGGAGAAAAGCCAGCTTGTGCACCCGGTCGGTGTTCAGGCCCAGTCGCCCGGCCGCGTCGAGGTCGACCCGTCGGTGCAGGGGCGTGACGACGTCCATACGGGTGTCGATGGACAGGCCCATCAGGTCGTCCACCGAGCCGAACTGCCGCAGATACTGCTCCTCGCGGGGAGCGGCGAACGTGCCGCGCCCGGGCACCCGGTAGACCAGTCCCTCGGCCACGAGGTCCTGGAACGCCCGGCGCACGGTCTGCCGGCTCACGCCGTAGGTCTCGGCCAGCTCCGCCTCGGTGGGCAGCCGGACACCGTCCGGGTAGTCGTGCCGCAGGATCGCCGCCCGCAACTCCTTCCCGAGCCGCGCGTACGTGCTCTCCCGCTGCGGTTGCTCAGCCATCGAGACCGCCCCTCGCCACCAGCTGCGCGGCGATCACGTTCCGTTGGATCTCGTTCGTGCCCTTGCCGACGATCATCAGAGGCGCGTCGCGGAAGTACCGCTCCACGTCGAACTCCGTCGAGTAGCCGTAACCGCCGTGGATCCGCACGGCGTTGAGCGCGATCTCCATCGCCGTCTCCGACGCGAACAGCTTGGCCATGCCCGCCTCCATGTCGACCCGGCGCCCGGCGTCGGCCTCCCGGGCCGCATGCAGCGTCAGGTGGCGGGCGGCCGTGAGCTTGGTCGCCATGTCGGCGAGATAGTTGCCGATGGACTGGTGGCGCCAGATGGGTTTGCCGAACGACTCCCGTTCCTGGGCGTAGCGCAGCGAGTCCTCCAGGGCCGCCCGCCCCACCCCGAGGGCCCGGGCGGCGACCTGCAGCCGCCCGGTCTCCAGCCCCTTCATCATCTGGGCGAAGCCGTGGCCCTCCTCCCCGCCCAGCAGGGCGTCGGCCGGTACGCGGTAGTCCTCGAAGGACAACTCGCAGCTCTCGACGCCCTTGTAGCCGAGTTTGGGCAGATCGCGGGAGACGACGAGGCCCGGTCCGTGCTCGGCGAGCAGGACCGAGATGCCCGTATGGCGGGGGCTGGCGGCCGGGTCGGTCTTGCACAGCAGCGCGATCAGGCCGGCGCGGCGGGAGTTGGTGATCCAGGTCTTCGCCCCGTTGACGACGTACTCGCCGTCCTCGCGGCGGGCGACGGTCGTCATCGCCTGGAGGTCCGAGCCGCCGCCCGGCTCGGTGAGCGCCATCGTGGCGCGCACCGCCCCGGTCGCCAGCCTCGGCAGATACCGCTGCTTCTGCTCCTGCGTGCCGTACAGCACCAGGAGTCTGGAGACGACGGTGTGCCCGCCCATCGCTCCGGCCAGGCTCATCCAGCCACGCGCGAGTTCCTCGGTGACGAGTACGAAGCACGGTGTGGAGACCGGGTTGCCGCCGTACTCCTCCGGGACGGCCAGGCCGTAGACGCCTAGTTCCTTCATCCGCTCGATGAGGTGCTCGGGATAGGTGTCGGCGTGCTCCAGCCGCTGGACGACGGGCTTGACGTCCTTGTCGACGAACTCCCGCACGGTCCGGACGACGAGGCGTTCGTCGTCGGAGAGAATGTCCAGGACGCTCATGGGGCGCAACTCCACATCGTCGGGGGTCAGATGACGGCGTCGGCGCGCAGCGCCCGGATGTCGTCTGGGCTGAGGCCGAGGCCGGTGAGGATCGTGTCCGTGTGCTCGCCCACCGCCGGCACGGGATCCATGCGCGCGGGGATGCCCGCGAGGTCGGCCGGCGGGAGCAGCGCCTGCACGGTCGCGCCGGGCACGGCCACCTCGCGCCAGCGCTCGCGGGCCGCCAGCACCGGATGATCCAGGAACGCGGCGACGTCGTTGACCCCGGCGCAGGCGATGCCGATCTCCTCCAGGTCCTTGAGGATCTCCTCGGCGTCGGAGCGGGCGCAGCGCTCGGCGACGATCGCGTTGACCTGGTCGCGGTGCGCGACGCGGTCGGAGCCCGTCGCGAAGCGCGGATCATCCGTCAACGCGGGCTGTCCGAGGAAGTCCGCACACAGGGCGACCCACTCGCGCTCGTTCTGGATGGAGAACAGCACCTGCTTGCCGTCGGCCGTCGTGAAGGCGCCGTACGGTGCGATGGTGGCGTGCTGGGTGCCGAGCCGGGCGGGCTGACTGCCGCCGTAGCGCGTGTAGTTCGCGGGCTGGCCCATCCACTCCGCCAGCGCCTCGAACAGGGAGACCTCCACCGGGTGCGTCCGCCCGGTGGTGGCCCGGGTGTACAGGGCGGTGAGGACGCCCGTGTAGGCGTACATCCCGGCGGCGATGTCGGCGACGGAGATGCCGACACGCGCGGTCTCGTCCGCGGTTCCGGTGAGGGAGACCAGGCCGGTCTGGCACTGCACCAGCAGGTCGTACGACTTGCGGTCGGCCCATGGCCCGCTGGTGCCGTAGCCGGAGATCGTGCACGGGATCAGCCGCGGGTAGCGCTCGGCGAGCGCATCGACGCCGAGCCCCAGCCGGTTGGTGGCGCCGGGAGCGAGATTCTGTACGAACACGTCGGCGCCGTCGAGGAGTTGGTGCAGGATCTCCATGCCACGGGGATCCTTGAGGTCCAGTGTGAGGGACTCCTTGGAGCGGTTGAGCCAGACGAAATAGCTGGAGTGGCCGTGCACCGTCGTGTCGTAACGGCGCGCGAAGTCGCCCTCGCCCGGTCGCTCGACCTTGATGACCCGGGCGCCGAGATCGGCGAGCTGCCGGGTGGCATAGGGAGCGGCCACGGCCTGCTCCAGGCTGACCACCGTGATGCCCGACAGGGGAAGCTGGTGCACCGTCATGCCTCCTGGCCCTCGTAAGGGATGTAGGGGAAGTGCTTGCGCAGCAGTTCGACCGTGCCCGTCCACGTCAACCCGTCCGGCAGCGCCGGTGGGGTACCTGCCTCTCCGCGGATTTGTACGGCCAAATCAGTGGCCCTGTCAACGACGTCTTCGGTGCCATGACCTGTGTCTCAGTGCGCTGTCTCGATGGGTCGGAGCAGAAATCCGTCCGATGGCGAGACTTTGTACGCAGCAATGCGCCGGACCGCGAGCCCGCGGCCCTCGCCGCTGTGTCAGCGCCACGTCAGTGTTTGCCCGATGCCCGTCAGCGTTGCGTCATGAGCCGGCGGATCACCGGGGCGGACAGGCATAGCGTCATCGGTGCGCCCCGTTCCGCCTCCCCGCGTTCGGGGCGCCCAGCCACTCGCCCGACCCGGACCCACTCGGGTCCCCCGTCCCCCTGGAGGCGTTTCATGGCAGACATCCTGTGCGGCGAAGACCCGGAACCTTCTGATCCGTTCCCGGTCGGACCACTGTTCGTTCCCGTCCGGCCGGGACCCCAGGGGTGTGTGACGCGTGTCTTCCGCACCCCTCTCGGCGACCGTACGGCCGTCGCCTTCACCTCCGAGAGCCTGCTGACGGCGACGCTCGGCCCCGGGCAGGCGTGGATCAGGCTCGCCGAGCCGGCTCTGCGCGCGCTGACCGAACCGCTCGGCGTCACCACCGTCACCTTGGATCCCCAGTTCACGGCCCGGGCCGCCCGGCCGGTGAACCCCGCCGTTCCCGCGCTCGCTGTACGCGTCGGCTGAGAGAGGACACGATGACCACCCTTCACGACGGTTCCGTCACCACCGTCGACGGCGACCTCTCGGTCTGGCCCGCGTCCACCACCGAGACCCGGCCCGGCGACCTGGCAGTCGGCGGCGTACCGCTCGCCGAGATCGCCGACCGCTTCGGCACACCCGTCTACGTCCTCGACGAGGCCGAGGTCCGCGATCGCTGCCGTACCTATCGCAACGCGTTCCCCGACACCGAGATCCTCTACGCGGCCAAGGCGTTCCTGTGCCGCGCGATGATCCACTGGATGGACGAGGAGGGCCTCGGGCTCGACGTCTGCTCGGCCGGTGAACTGGAGCTGGCGGTCATGAGCGGATTCCCGCCCGAGCGCATCGTGCTGCACGGCAACGCCAAGTCCCCACGCGACCTGGAATCGGCGCTGCGCCTCGGCGTGGGCCGCATCGTCATCGACAGCCCGTCGGAGATCGCCCGGCTGGCCGCCGCCGTCGGCCCCCAGGGCCACCAGAAGGTCATGGTCCGTGTCGTGCCCGGCATCAGTGCCGGCGGCCACGAGAAGATGCGCACCGGCACCGAGGACCAGAAGTTCGGCCTCAGCATCTCCGACGGGTACGCCCAGCACGCGATTGCCCGGATACTCGACCAGCCGCAGCTCGAACTCACCGGCCTGCACTGCCACCTGGGCTCGCAGATCACCAGCGTCAAGCCGTATCTGGCCGCCGTGCGGCGCATCGTGGGCCTCATGGCCCGCCTGCACGAGCAGCACGGTCTCGTCCTGCCCGAGCTCGATCTCGGCGGCGGCCATGGCATCGCCTACCGCTTTGGTGAGCAGGCGCTGGACCTGACCGTCCTGGCCCGCAAGGTCCGTGCCGAGCTCACCGAGGCGTGCGCGGCGGCCGGGCTGGCCGTTCCCCACCTGATCATCGAACCGGGACGGGCCATCGCCGGCCCCGCGGGCATCGCTCTGTACCGCGTGCTCGTCGTCAAGCACACCGGCGGTCACACTTACGTCGCCGTCGACGGCGGCATGAGCGACAACCCGCGCCCGGCCCTGTACGGAGTGCGCTATGCGCTCCGGCTCATCGGCCGCCGCACCAACGCCGACCGGGCGCCCGTCACCGTGGTCGGCCGGCACTGCGAGGCCGGCGACGTGCTCGCCGCCGACGTCGAACTACCCGCGGACGTACGCCCCGGAGACCTGCTCGCGGTCCCCGTGGCCGGCGCCTACCACCTGTCCATGGCCTCCGGATACAACCTCGTCGGCCGCCCACCCGTCGCCGCGGTGTGCGACGGCCGCGCCCGGCTCCTCGTGCGCCGTGAGTCACTGGACGACATCCGCAGCCGCGACGTGGGCCTCTGAAGCCGGTTGCAGAAGTCGTGCCGTCCCCTCTCCTCGGGGAAACCTCAGCTCACGTCAGTAGAGAAGCGAGCTTGCTCCAGGCCTCCCTCGGGAGGGACTCCCGCGATGGTGTGTTGCCGTCCACGATGTTCAGGGCCACGTGGTCCGCGCCCGCGGCGATGTACTCGTCGATGCGGGCGCGGATCTGTGAGTCGTCGCCCCAGGCGTAGACCGCGTCGATGAGGCGGTCGCTGCCGCCGTTCGCCAGGTCGTCCTCCGTGAAGCCGTTGCGGAGGAAGTTGTTGGTGTAGTTGGGGAGGGTGAGGTACATGGCGAGGTAGTCGCGGGCCACGGCGCGGGCCCGGGCCGGGTCGGGCTCCAGGACGACCTTCAGCTCCGGGGCCAGCAGCGGGGCGTCGCCCAGGCGCTCCCGGGACGTGGCCGTGTGGTCGGCGGTGACCAGGTACGGCATGGAGCCGGCGGCGCGTTCCCGGGCGAGGTCGATGGTCTTGGGCCCGAGGGCCGCGAGGAGGCGGCGGTCGGCGGGCTGGCCCGCTTCGTCCAGGGCGTCCAGATAGGACACCAGGGCCGAGTAGGGGCGCCGGTACTGCTCCGCGAACTTGGCGTGGCTGACGCCGAGGCCCAGGACGAAGCGGCCGGGGTGGGCGGAGTCCAGCTCGCTGAAGCTGGTGGCCGAGGCGGCGGGCTCGTGCTCCCAGATGCTCTGGATGCTGGTGCCGACCACGATCCGGGAGGTCGCCTCGATCAGCGGGGCCGCGTCGCGGGCGGAGGCGTTGCCGCCGAGCCAGAGCGCGCCGTAGCCCAGTTCCTCCAACTCCGCTGCCACCTCGGCGAGTTCACCGTTGCGGGACGGGTCCCCGAAGTGCAGGGCGCTGCTCCAGACGCCGTACCGTCCGACGGTTTCCTTCACGTGGGCGGTCATGAGTGGCGTTTCCCTCCGGTCGCTGTGCGTGGCAGCCGTACACCGGTGGCAACCGGAGGGTGCCGCCGGATCTTCCCGTCAGCCTTGGGGAAGCCGCGGCGCTGCTACCGTGGCTGTCATGTCCAACGAGCCGCCCGGCCTGCGGGCATCGCATGAGGACCGCGACCGGGTCGTGGAGGTGTTGCGGGTCGCCGCCGGGGACGGCCGACTCAGCGCCGAGGAACTGGACAGCCGGCTGGAAAGCGCGCTGACGGCGCGGACGCTCGGCGAGTTGGCCGAGCTCACCACCGACCTGCCCCTCGGGCCCGCGATGAACGGGAAAGACCTCCTCGTCGTCGAACAACACGGCGGCAAGTACGTACGGGACGGACGCTGGTCGGTACCCGCGCGCATCGAGCTGCGCACGCAGTTGTGCCGCGTCACCTTCGACTTCACCCACGCCGTGACCACCTCGGACGTCCTGCGGATCGAGACGGAGATGGCACACGGCAAGCTGGTTCTCGTCGGCTCGTCCGACCTCGTGATCGACACCGACCGGCTCAACCTCACCTACTCCAAGCTGAAGCTCCGCTCCCGGAAATCCGCTGACGCTCCGCGCCTGCGCATCGAACTGGTCGGAACGCTCGTGCATGCGAAGGTCGTCGAGAAGCGACGGTGACGTGAAGCGCGGGCAGCCGTGACTCAGCACCCTGCCCGCGGCGATGAGCGGCAACTCCGGGTCAGGCTGCTTCCTTGACGCTCGGCTGTGCCGTCTCCGAGGGGCCCGCGATACGGCGGGGCAGCAGCAGCGGGGTGGCCAGGACAAGGACGCCGGCGGCGGCGATCGCCGCGCGGGGGCCGGTCAGGCCGGCCAGCAGGCCCCACAGGGCGGTCATCGCGGCGGTCGTCGCCTTGGTGGTGACCGACCAGGCGGAGAGCGTGCGCGCCACCCGGCCCGGGTCCGTCTGCCGCAGCCGGATGGTGGCGTACACCGGGTTGAAGACGGCGCAGGACACGATCACCCCCAGCTCCACGACCATCACCAGCACCAGCCCCGCCGTGCCGGGCCCGACGAAGGCGAGGCCGATCGGCCAGAGCGCGCGCAGCGTCCCCGCGACGAGCAGCACCCGGCGCTCTCCGAACCGCGGCACGAGCCGGCGGGCGAGCCGCGAGCCGATGAGGCCGCCGACGCTGGGTACGGAGAAGGCCAGGCCGTACTGCCAGGCCGCGAAGCCGAGATCGCCGACCATCAGCACGGCGAGCAGCGGAAGCGACACCATGATCAGGGCGTTGTACAACACCGTGTTGAAGAACATTGGTCGCAGCGTCGGATGGGCGAGGATGTAGCGCCATCCTTCGAGCAGGCTGCCGCCCGGCGCCTGCCCGGGTCCCGGTGCCGGCCGTACGGGATGCGTCTCGGTACCGCCGATCGCGCGGATCCCGACGGCCGACAGGAGGAAGCTCACCGCATTGGCCACCACGGTCATCACCGGCCCGAACAGGCCCATCGCGGCCCCGCCCAGGGGCGGCCCCAGGATGGTCGCGGTCCACTGGGTCGCCTCGAACCGCGCGTTCGCGGCGAGCAGGTCCTCCGGCGGCAGCAGCGACTTGACGAAGGCCCCGCTTGCCGCGGTGAAGCTGATGTCGGCCGCGCCGACGACGACCGACACAACCAGAAGTTGTACGAAGGTGAGCGCGTCGAGCGCGAACGCGACCGGAATGGTCAGCAACACCCCACACCGGACCAGGTCCATGGACATCATCACGGGCCGCTTGCGGCGGAACTCCATCCACGGTCCGAGCGGTGTCGCCACCGCCGCCCCCACCGCGAGCCCGGCAGCCGACAGCACCGCCACCTCGGTCGCCCCGGCATGCAGCACGATCACCGCTATCAGCGAGAACGCGTCGAAGGCGAGCCATGTCCCGATCGCGCTGACGGTGTACGCCCCCCACAGCCATCCGAACTGCCGCCCCAACGCCTGCCCGCCCCGCATGCCGGCCTCCCCGTCTCGCCCGAATCCCGACCGGCGACATCAAAGCCGGTCGCGCGGCGCGGGGGCAAACAACCGACGCGCCGGTCACACGACAACCGGAAGTTGTGGGCCGATCGACAACCGGCCGTTGTAGAAAGGGGCGCGTGGACATCGACGCAGTGCGCACCTTCGTGGCCGTCGCGGACGCCGGACAGTTCCGGGAAGCCGCCCTCGGCCTGGACGTCACCCAGCAGGCCGTCTCCAAGCGGGTCGCCGCGCTGGAGAAGGACCTCGGTGCGCGGCTGTTCACCCGCACCGCGCGCGGCGCCCAGCTCACTGTCGACGGTCAGGTCTTCCTGCCCCACGCCCGCGAACTCCTGAAGGCCGAGGAGCGCGCCGCTGCCTCCGTGCGGCCCGGCCGCCGTGCCCTGCGCGTCGACGTGATCGGCCGCCGGCTCGCCCCGGCCGACCTGGTCCGGGATTTCCACCGGGCCCACCCCGACTCGGCCCTCGACGTGGTGACGCTCTTCGACGCCGACGCGGCGATCTCCGCGGTGCGCTCCGGCACCATCGACGCGTCCTTCCGCGCCCTCACCCTCCCGGCGCGGCAGCTGCCCGAGGGCATCGAGGCAGCGCGCGTCCACGACGAGCCCCTCGAACTCCTCACCGGCCCCCGGCACGCGCTCGCCTCGGCCCGTTCCGTCACCCCGGCTCAGCTGGCCGGGCACCGGATCTGGATGCCCGGCAACGTCGCCGGCACCGAATGGGCCGCCTTCTACGACGACCTGGCCGCGGCCTTCGGCTTCACCATCGAGGTCACCGGTCCCGACTTCGGCACCGAACCGCTCCTCGACACCATCGCCGACTCCCCGCTGCTCGCGACGTTCGTCGGCGTACAGACCCGGATGGTCTGGCCGGCCGACCACGACCTGCGCCGCATCCCGGTGCGCGCCCCCACGCCCGTCTACCCGCACTCGCTGGTCTGGCGCGCCGACAACCCGCATCCGGCGCTGGCTGAGCTCCGCGCCCACCTCGGCACCGCCCGGCGGGACGCAGGCACCTGGACCCCGAAATGGGCCCAGTGACAGCCTGAACCGGCCGCGTCCGGCGGCCGGTTGAGGCTGTCCGTGTCGGGGGCTGGTGCGCAGACCGGGGTCTGTGGCGGCGATCAGGCGTGACGGGATTCGGGATCACCCCGCTCACCCCGGCGGGGATCAGTGCCGTGCGGTGGCCGGGACGTGCTCGGCGGGTGCGGACGCGGCCACGACACGGCCGGCCGGACCGGTGCGGCGGTCGAGGAAGGCCGCCAGGAAGGACAGGAGCAGTGCGCTGCCGGCCAGCAGGGCGCCGACCCAGTTCGGCGCCGTGTAGCCGAGCCCGGCCGAGATGACGAGACCGCCGAGCCAGGCGGACAGCGCGTTGCCGAGATTGAAGGCACCGATGTTGGCGGCGGAGGCCAGCGTCGGGGCGGCCGAGGCCTGGTCGAGCACCCACTTCTGCAGGGGAGGCACGGAGGCGAAGCCCAGCGCACCGATCAGCGTCAGGGTGAGCGCGGCCAGGACCTTGTGGTGGGCGGTCGCCGTGAACAGCAGCAGCGCCAGGGACAGGGCACCGAGCGCGGTGAACAGCATGGGCATGAGGGCACGGTCGGCGAACCGGCCGCCCACCAGGTTCCCCAGGAACATCCCGGCCCCGAACAGCACCAGCAGCCAGGTCACCGCACCGGCCGAGTAACCGGCGACCTCGGTCATCATCGGCGTGATGTAGGTGATCGCGGCGAACACCCCGCCGAAGCCGAGGACCGTCATCGCCATCGCGATCCACACCTGCACGTTGCGGAAGGCGGCGAACTCGGTACGAATGGTGCCGGACTGCGGGCGGCCCAGCTCGGGCACCAGCTTCGCCACCCCGACGAGGCCCGCGATGCCGAGCGCGGCGACCGCGGTGAAGGTGACCCGCCATCCGGCGGCCTGGCCGATGAACGTGCCCAGCGGGACCCCCACCACGTTGGCGACGGTCAGGCCCGTGAACATCAGGGAGATCGCGGAAGCCTTCTTCTCCGGGGCGACCAGACCGGCCGCGACCACGGAGCCGATGCCGAAGAACGCGCCGTGCGCGAGAGAGGCGATCACCCGGCCGGCGAGCATGACGCCGAAGGTGGGGGCGAACGCGGACAGTGTGTTGCCCACGACGAACAGACCCATGAGGAACATGAGCATCTTCTTGCGGGAGACCTTGGTGCCCAGGACCGTCAGCAGGGGTGCACCGAAGACGACGCCCAGGGCGTAGCCGGAGACGAGCCGGCCCGCGGTGGGGATGGAGACGCCGAAGTCACCCGCGACCTCGGGCAGCACGCCCATGATCACGAATTCCGTGGTGCCGATCCCGAAGGCCCCGATGGCCAGGGCCAGGAGGGCGAGAGGCATGGGAAGTACCTTCCAGGCGATTGCGTGTAACGCTTACGGGCGTCGACAATAGTTGCAGACGCGCTATAAATGCAACCGCATCGAATGGCTGAGGCGGGTAGCAGGTGTGTGCAAGTATTGGGGCAAGTGAAAACCCCCGCAGTGAGGCTGCGGGGGTCTCGATGTGTCAGGCAGGAACGCGAAGCGTCTCGACGGCTTCGACCAGCGGGGCGAGCTCCGGGCTCCGGGCGGCCTCGTCCAGGGCCTCGCGCAGGGCCGCCTCATTGGTCGGGCGGGCCTCCTCCAAGAGTGCGAGGCCGGCCTCGGTGACGTTGGTGTAGATACCGCGCCGGTCGGTGGGGCACAGGTACCGGGTCAGCAGTCCGCGGTCCTCCAGGCGGGTGACCAGCCGCGTCGTGGCGCTCTGGCTGAGCACCACCGCGTCGGCGACCTGCTTCATCTGCAGGTGCCCGCCCTCCCCGTCGTGCTGGCGGCTCAGCACGTCCAGCAGGGAGTACTCGCGCACGCTCAGATCGTGCCCGGCCTGGAGCGCGCGCTCGATGTGGGCCTCGATCCTGCCGTGCAGCAGCGACAGGGCGGACCAGCTCGAGGCGAGCGCGGTGAGCGCCGGATCCGTCGCGGTCATGGGCTGGGTCCTCCGTCCCGAGTGCCTGCGGTCCAGGATAGGACATCTGTGAAATTGTCGGCGAGGGATGGTATGGCGCGTATGCAAGTGTGTCGGGTCGCGGCCGCGGGCATCCGCCTGGTACACCCATGGCATGGCAGACGAGCAATCCGGTCGTTTCACAGCGGGGCAGACGGCGCTCGTCGTACCCGTACCAGAGGCGGAAGCGGTGGTCCGGCCCTGGCGGGACCGCTTCGACCACGCGGCCCGAGCCGGTGTCCCGGCCCACATCACCGTGGTCTTCCCCTTCCTGCCCGCCTCCCTCGTCGGCGCCGGGACCTGCGCCGCCCTCGACGAGATCGTCGGGCGCCACCGCTCCTTCGAGGTGCGGTTCGAAAAACCCGGGCGTTTTCCCGGGGTGGTCCACCTCGAGCCCACCCCCGACGCTCCGTTCCGCAGGCTCACCGAGGCGGTCGTCGAACGCTGGCCGGAAGCCCCGCCGTACGGCGGGAAGTACGAGCCCCACCCGCATCTGACGGTCGCTCAGGGCCAGGACGAGGCCGTGCTGGACGAGATCGAGGCCGGTCTGCGCGCCGCCCTCCCCTTCACGGCCCGCGTGCCCACGGTCGACCTCGTGGCCTACGACGGCACCGACTGGCTGCACCGGGCGTCCCTCGCCCTCCGGTAGCCGTCCGGAACCACGCCGTCCTCGCCCGAAACCGCTTGGCCGCCGTACCGGCCTCGCCGGTATCGTCCGGACTCCGCCCGCCCCACCGCGGCCGATCCCTCCGGAAAGCGAACGCCATGACCAGCCCACGACCGACGACGACCCTGTGGCGCCCCACCGGCCCCAAGGAGCTGGACCTGGTCCGTGCGCTGGAGTGGCGCGCCTGGCCGCCGCGCCTGCCCGAGCAGCCGATCTTCTACCCGGTGCTCAACGAGGACTACGCCGTCAGGATCGCGCGGGACTGGAACGTCAAGCACGACGGCGCCGGCTTCGTCACCCGCTTCGAGGTCGACACGGAGTTCCTGAGCCGGTACCCCGTGCGGCAGGCCGGCGGCGAGACCATCCTCGAGCTGTGGGTGCCGGCCGAGGAGCTCGACGAGTTCAACGCCCACATCGACGGCGAGATCCAGGTGATCCACGAGTTCCGGTGAACCGCACCCGACGAAGGGCTAAGGCCGCGCCAAGTGCCGCATCGTCAGCGCCAGTTGCAGCCTGAGCCGGCCCTGCGGGGTGCGCAGCGGCCAGCCGAGCAGGTGCTCGGCCTGGGTGAGACGGTCCTGGAGCGTGGAGTGGTGCACGTTGATCTCGGCGGCCGCCGCGCGCTGGCTCGCCGTGGCGGCCACGGCGTGCAGTGTGGCCAGCAGCCCGGGCAGTGCGCGCGCCGCCGCTTCCAGGGCCCGGACATCGGGCGGCGGCTCGGCGCCCGGCACGACGAGATCCGCGAGCAGCGCGACGCCGCCCAGCTCGTCGGCGTACACCACACGCGGGCCGGGATCCCGTGCCGTGCCGTCGGCCGTGAACCGCAGGGCCGTGCGGGCCGCCACCCACGAGCCCGGCAGATCGAGCACCGGCACAGCAGGTCCCACACCCAGGCGACCGGCGGGCAACTCGGCGTCGCCGGGTCGGGCACCCGCGCGGGCCGCCAGGATGCGGGGCGGGCCGTCGCCGGGGGCGAGGGCGCGGATCCGTACGGCCGGGTCGGCGGGGTCGATGCCGAGGCAGCGGGCCGCGTGCAGCCGGGCCGGTTCGGGCACCGTGACGTCGAGCAGTGTCTCGATCAGAGCCGGGTCGTCGGCGGGGGAGGCAGGGGCGCGGCCCCGGGTGCGGTCCAGCACCAGCCGTATGGCACCGGCGGCACGCTCCAGGATCACCGCGTCGACGACGCTCGGTCCGGTTCCCGCCCGCTCCAGCCACAGGGCCGGGGTGCCGTCGGGCTCCAGTGCCGCGCACGGCCAGTCCGGCTCCGGCGGCGCTTCGGTGTCCCTGCGGGTGCCGTCGGGCTCGACCCGCACCCGTACGCGCCGGCCGGCATCGACGAGCCGCGCCGGACATCCGGCCAGCACGGCCGCCCCGCGCACCAGCCCCTCCAGACCGGCCCTGGTCTCGGCCAGCCGGTCGAAGTAGGCGATGACGCGTACAGCGGCACCGGCATCGGGATCCAGCGCGGTCAGGCGCCCGGCCAGCTCTTTCATACGGGCCATCATGCGCCATGGCGCACTCGATGAGGAGCGCCGGACTGCGCCGCTGTGTGCCCTCGCACGTCTGCCGGCGACGGCCCGTGCATCGTTCGAGGAGACCCTGGTGCCGGTCCTGGTCCGCCCCCGGCCCCCTCGCCCGGCTCCTCGGACCCGCCTGGGCGGATCCGCGGTACGAGACCGCCACACGAGGTCTCGCCTCCAGCACCGCACTCGCCGGCACGGTCGTCGTGTCCGTGCCCTGCGCGAGCCGGCAGCTCACGGTGGTGCGCGAGGCCGGCCTCGTCAGCGGCCGCCGGGACGGCAAGTCACAGCATCGCCCCGCTGGGCCTGCGACTGCTCGGAAACCGCGCCGGAGCGGCAGCCGAGGAACCCTCCTGACCGCCGCCCCGCCCGTTACCGCGCCAGCAGCCGCCGCAGCCAGTCCAGCTGTGCCGCGCGGGCCGCCTGGGACAGCGTCGCCTGCGGGGCGAAGCCGTCGAAGCCGTGGAAGCCACCCGGCCACACATGCAGCTCGGCCGCCCCGCCGGCCTGCCAGATCCGCGAGGCGTAGGCCACGGTTTCGTCGCGGAAGGTCTCCGCGGAACCGACGTCCAGGAAGGCCGGCGGCAGACCGGACAGGTCCGCGGCGCGGGCGGGCGCGGCGTACGACGGCACGTCCGGGCCGCCGCGCTCCTCGCCCAGCAGCGCCGTCCAGCCGGTCTCGTTGGCCGTGCGGTCCCAGATGCCGAGGCCCGCCATCTGGTACGTGGACGGGCTGTCGTTGCGGTCGTCCAGCATCGGGCACATCAGTATCTGGCCCAGCGGTCGCGGGCCCTTGCGGTCCCGGGTCAGCAGGGCCAGCGCCGCACACAGCCCGCCGCCCGCGCTGGCACCCGCGACCACGATCCGCTCCGGGTCGGCACCGAGCCCTGCGGCGTGCTCCGCCGTCCACAGCAGACCGGCGTACACGTCGTCGATCTGTGCCGGATACGCATGCTCCGGAGCCAGCCGGTACTCCACCGACACCACGACCGCGTCCAGCTGCCGCGCCCACTCCAGGGCCACGTCCACACCGACCCGGTTGTTGCCGATGATCAGGCCGCCGCCGTGGACGTGGTAGACGACGGGCCGCGGACCCTCGGCCGGCGGGGTTGCCGGGCGGCAGATCAGCAGGGAGATGTCGGGCGCGTTCTCGGGACCGGGCACGGTGCGGTCCTCGATCTCGAAGAAGCCGCCCGCGGTCAGGTCGAGCTGGGCGAGCATCTCGATGCCCGGCCCCTGGCGCACCAGGTCGATCTCGTCGAGGGTGAGACCGGGCCGCACCACGTCCTTGATCAGCTCGAGTGCTGCGGCAAGTTCGGGGTCGAACGGGGGCGGGACCAGGGTCATGACTGTCTCCTCGTGCAGGGCGCGGTGGCTCTGGCCGACATGATTCACGCACCGGCCGTCACGCGGAGCGCCGCCGTCCGGCGGAACCTGCCCGCCGAACGGCGGGTGCCGCCCGACATCTGCTCATGGCGCGACGGTGACGACGAGCCCCAGCCTGTGGGCCTCGAAGAAGCAGGAGACGCAGGCGGCGCCCTGAAGGGGTGCGGGACCGCCTTGACTTCGAGAGCACTCGAAGTCCTAGCGTCACCGGGGACGACAACGGCCCGGGCGGACGGAGACGGTCATGCGGGTGGGCGTACACATCAACCGGTTCAACCACAGCGGCGGCGGGCCCGCCCTCGGGGCGGAACTCGCCGCGACGGGCGCCGCGGCCGAGGCAGCAGGCATCAGCCGGCTGTCGGTCATGGACCACTACTTCCAGATGGAGTTCAACGGTGGCGCCGAGGACCCCATGCTGGAGGCCTACACGACCCTCGGCTATCTCGCGGGCCACACCTCCACGGTGCAGCTGGGTGCGCTGGTGACCGGCGTGACGTACCGGCACCCCGGACTGCTTGCCAAGATCGCCACGACGCTGGACGTCCTGTCCGGCGGTCGCGCCACCCTCGGTATCGGCGCCGCCTGGTACGACCGCGAGCACGCGGGCCTCGGCGTACCCTTCCCGCCACTCGCCGAGCGCTTCGAACGGCTGGAGGAGACCCTCCGGATCTGTCTGCAGATGTGGGACCCGCAGACGAACGGTCCCTTCGAGGGCAAGCACTACAAACTGGCCGAGACCCTGTGCGTCCCGGCGCCGGTCAGCAGCCCCCACCCCGAGATCATGATCGGCGGCGGGGGTGAGAAGAAGACCCTGCGCCTGGTCGCCCGGTACGGCGACGCCTGCAACCTGTTCGCGACCTCGCCGGAGGAGGTCCGCCACAAGCTGGACGTGCTGCGCGGGCACTGCGACGCCGAGGGGCGCGACTACGACCGGATCAGCAAGACGGTCGCCTACACGGGCGAGTCGGCCACAGCAGGGGACCTCGACACCTTCACGCGGGACATCTCCGGCTACACCAAGCTGGGCCTGGACACCGTGATCCTGGTGCCGCGTCTCGGGGAAACCGCGGCGTGGATCGAGAGCTTCGCGGCCCCGGCCGTTCAGCGGCTGGCCGGGCTGGACTGAGGCGCCGCGGGGCCGCTGCGCGAGACGACGCGCATCCCGCAACCGTCGACCACCCGGACCTGCAGCGAGCCGCAGCCGCAACGCGTCCACTCGGTGCGGCCCGCCGCGGTGCCGTGCCTCGACACCACCTGGAAGGGCTCGGCGCCGTCCGGCCAACCGCAGTGCGGGCAGGCGGTGCCGGTCGTGCTGGTCATGGCAACTCCTCGGTACGTCCTGACGGGTGGACCGTCGCGACACACCCAGAGTGCGGCGCAGCATCCGTACACGTCCAGGTTGACTTTGTGGACCCGACCTTGAAGCCTGGGCTTCATGATTGACCTGCGCCGACTGCACGTCCTGCGGGCCGTGGCCCACTACGGCACGGTCACCGCGGCCGCCCGTGCCCTGCACTTCACCACGTCCGCGGCCTCCCAGCAGATCCGCCAGCTCGCCCGCGACCTCGGCGTCGATCTCCTGGAACCGCAGGGCCGCGGGGTGCGGCTCACCCCTGCCGCCGAGAGCCTGCTCGCGCACGCGGACGCGATCCAGGCCCGCTGGGAACAGGCCGAGCTCGAGCTGCGCGCCGAACACACCCCCGCCGGGCCGCTGCGTGTCAGCGGGTTCCCGGTGGCCGTCTCGGTGCTGCTGGCCCCCATGGCGGTCCGGCTGCACCAGCGGCATCCCGGGCTGTCCGTGCGCATCCAGGAAGCCGGCGTCCCCGGCAGCTTCGACCTGCTCTTCGAGGGGGAGACCGACCTCGCCGTGGTCGAGGCCACCCCGCACAACCCGCCCCTGAGCGACGTCCGCTTCGACCAGCAGCCGCTCCTGGACGACCCGTTCGACCTCGTCGTCCCCGAGGACCACCCGCTGGCCGGGCGCGAGCGCGTCGACCTGTCCGAGGCGGCGCACGAGGACTGGATCGCCCCGGTCGCGGACAGCCCCTGCCGCCCGCACGTGCTGTCCGCCTGCGGCGAGGCAGGGTTCAGCCCGGACATCGTCCACCACGCGCTGGACTGGAACGTCACGGCCCACCTGGTCGCGAGCCGCCTCGGCGTCGCGCTGGTCCCGCGGCTGGCCCAGCTCACCCAGCACCTGCCGATCACCCGGGTGCGCTGCACCGGCAACCCGCACCGCAAGCTGCTCACCTGCACCCGCCGGGGCGCCCGGGAACGGCCCGCGGTCGCGGCCGCCCTGGGGGAACTGCGCGAACTGGCGACGGCAGTGGTGGCCTGACACCCGGACCCGACACGCAAAGGGGCCGGAGCTGATCCGCTCCGGCCCCTCAGGTTCTGCTGCGGTTGCGCCCGCTCAGGCGGCAGCGGCCTCGTCCGCGTGGCCGTGGATGCGGGCGATGACCTCGGTCAGCTGCGCGGCGACCTCGGCGTCGTCGGCCGGGTGGGTCTCGGCGAAGCGGACCACGGAGCCGGGGATGGAGAGCTTGACGTCCTCCAGCACCTTGCCGCCGGCGATACCCACGGCCTTGCGGGTCTCGTCCTGCGCCCACACGCCGCCGAACTGGCCGAAGGCGGTGCCGACCACGGCGACCGGCTTGCCGCCGAAGGCGCCGGCGCCGTAGGGGCGGGACAGCCAGTCGATGGCGTTCTTCAGGACGGCCGGGATGGTGCCGTTGTACTCGGGGGAGAAGAACAGGAACGCGTCGGCGGCCTGCGCGGCCTCGCGCAGCTTCGTGGCGGCGGCCGGGACGCTGCCCTCGACGTCGATGTCCTCGTTGTAGAAGGGGATCTCGGCCAGGCCCTCGAACAGCACGACGTCCGCGCCCTCGGGGGCCAGCTTGACGGCCGCCTCGGCGAGCTGGCGGTTGTGCGAACCGGCGCGAAGGCTGCCGACGAGCGCAAGGATGCGAACAGACATGGGGTACTCCAGGGGATGCTGAAACATTGCCGTTACGATCCGGACCGAGGTCCGTTTAGTTTCTAGCACCCTAACCGGACCGCGGTCCAGTTTTGTTCCCGATGCTTTACGCTGTCTTCATGTCCGCCACGCTGCCGCCCTTCCCGAGGCCTCAGGAGCCCGCCGGCGAGCCCGAGTTGCTGCAGCTCAGCTCCGCCGAGGACGAGCCGTGCCTGCGCGCAGACGCCGCCCGCAACCGGGCCCGGCTGCTGGAGGCGGCCACCCGGCTGATCGCGGAGCACGGGGCGGCCGGGGTCACGATGGAGGCGGTCGCCGCGGCGGCCAACGTGGGCAAGGGGACCGTCTTCCGCCGCTTCGGCGACCGCACCGGGCTGCTGATGGCGCTGCTGGACCATTCGTCGAGGAAGCTCCAGGCCGACTTCCTCGGCGGGCCGCCGCCGCTGGGCCCCGGGGCGCCGGCGATCGAGCGGCTGCGGGCGTTCGGGGTGGCGGTGCTCTACCGCTCGGTCGAACAGCTGGACCTGCAACTGGCCGCCCAGCCGGAACCCACCCGCCGCTTCGGCCACCCCTCGCTCCAGGCCCTGCACACCCACGTCACGATGCTGCTGCGGCAGATCGCCCCGGACGCCGACTGCGAACTCCTCGCCCAGACCCTGATGGGCTATCTCGACCCCGCCCTGATCCACCATCTGACCAAGCAGTGCGGCATGCCGCTGGAGCGTCTGGAGAAGGGCTGGATCGACCTGGTCGACCGCGTCACCCACGGCCGCCCGCCCTGCTGAACCCCGCCCGGACACGGTCTCCGGCGCCCCGCCTGTGGCCTCGGCCACAGGTTCTGCGAAGATGCCGTACGTCATGGTGCAGATACCGAAAACGCCCGCGTCCTCGTCACCCGCACCGCGCTCCGTGCCCACGAGCGCCGATGTGGCCCGCCTGGCGGGCGTCTCGCGCGCGACCGTCTCCTACGTCCTCAACAACGCCAGCGCCGTACGGATCAGCGAGCCCACGCGCCGCCGTGTCCACGAGGCCGCCAAGGAACTCGGGTACGTCCCGCACGCGGCCGCCCGCAGCCTGCGCGCCGGGCACAGCCGCATGGTCCTGATGCCCGCGCCCAGCTTCCCGGTCGGCCCCCTCTACAGCCAGTTCATCAGCGAGCTGCAGTGGGCGCTGGGCCGGCTCGACTACACGGTCGTGCAGTACGGCTCCGTCGGCGTGCACGGCGACGAGGCTGCCCGGGCCTGGGCCGAGCTGCGCCCGGTCGCGGTCCTGGTGCCCGGCCCCGGCTCCCTCACCCCGCAGGGCGTGACCGTGCTCAAGCGCTCCGGCGCCCGGGCCGTCGTCACCCTCGGCCCCCACTCCGTCGACGGCGCCCACGCCCTGCTCATGGACCACGAGACCGTCGGCCACTGCGCAGGCAGCCATCTCTTCGACCGCGGCCGGCGCCGCATCGGCGTCGTCGTACCCGAGGAGGACGGCCTGGAGTCCTTCTCCCTGCCCCGCCTCGAAGGCGTGCGCCGCGCCCTGCACGGCACCGACGCCACCGTCACCGAACTGCCCCTCGGCTACGCGGAGGAATCCGCCGCGCGCCTCGCCGCGCGCTGGCGCGAGCTCGACCTGGACGCCGTGTTCGCGTACAACGACGAGTACGCGATGCTGCTGATGCGCGCCCTGCAGGACGCGGGGGTGCGCATCCCGGAGGACACGGCCGTGATCGGCGCCGACGACCTCATGCTCGGCCGGCTGCTCAGGCCCCGGCTGAGCACGGTCCACATCGAGCTGCCGTCCGGCCGCGACCTCGCCGAACTGGTCGACCGCGCGGTCCGCAACCCGGGCGCCGCGCCCGAGACGCACAAGGTGCTGGGAGCCACGGTGGTCCACCGCGACTCCAGCTGAAGCCAGGGGAGGCGCCCATGCGCACGACGGTCGGCATCATCGGCGGCGGTCCCGCCGGGCTGCTCCTGGCCCGGCTGCTGCACCGCACGGGCATCGACTGCGTCGTCCTGGAGGCCAGGACCCGCGAGTACGTCGAGCACCGCCAGCGCGCCGGCATGCTGGAGCAGGGCACCGTGGACGCCCTGCGCGAGGCCGGTGCCGCCGAGCGCATGAACGCCGAGGGACTGGTCCACCAGGGCATCGAGCTGCGCTTCGACCGCGAACGCCACCACATCGACTTCCCCGCCCTCACCGGCGGTCGCACCGTCACCATCTACGCCCAGACCGAGATCGTCAAGGACCTCGTCGCCCTCCAACTGGCCGACGGGCCACCCCTGTTGTTCGAGGCGGTGGCCCTCGCGATCGAGAAGCCGGAGAGCGCCTCGCCCGTCGTACGCTTCCTGCACGAGGGCCGCGAACAGACGCTGACCTGCGACTGGGTGATCGGCTGCGACGGCTTCCACGGCATCTCCCGCGACACCTTCCCCGCCGCGAGCAGCCGCGCGTACGCGCACGACTACCCGTACTCCTGGCTCGGCATCCTCGCCGACGTGGCGCCCTCCTGCGAGGAGCTGATCTACGCACGCGGCGAGAGCGGCTTCGCCCTGCACAGCATGCGCTCCCCGCACCTGTCCCGCCTCTACCTCCAGGTCCCCCACCACACCGACCCCGAGGACTGGCCCGACGAGCGCATCTGGGACGAGCTCGCCGCCCGCTTCGCCGTCGACGCCGACTGGACCCTGCACCGCGGTCCGATCACCGCCAAGTCTGTGACCTCGATGCGCAGCTACGTCCACGAACCGATGCGCCACGGCCGGCTGCTGCTGGCCGGCGACGCCGCCCACATCGTGCCGCCGACCGGGGCCAAGGGCCTCAACCTCGCCGTCTCCGACGTCCGCGTCCTCGCCCGCGCCTTCGCCGAGCTGCACCGCAGCGGATCCGAGCAACTCCTCGACACCTATTCGGAGATCTGCCTCGCACGGGTGTGGCAGGCCACGCGCTTCTCCTACGACATGACTAAGATGTTGCATGCTCAACCAGATGGGGATGTGTTCGAGAACCGCCTGCAGTTGACACGCCTGCGCCGGATCGCCGCATCCCGCCACGCGGCCGCCGAACTGGCCGCCAACTACACGGGACTTCCGCTGATGACGTGAGTCCCGCCGGTGACGAAACGGAGAGCCGTCATGCCGTTGCTCGACCCGAAGACCTGGCAGCCCCGACCCCTGTCGGGACCGGAGTACGCCGTGACGGAGCCCGCCACCGGGGACACCCTCGCGACCGTCACCCTCGCCTCGGCCGCGGACGTCGGCCCGGCCGCCGAGGCCGCCCGCGCCGCCCAGACCGAGTGGGCCCGAGCCCCGCACTTCGTCCGCGCCGGCGTCCTGCGCAAGGCCGGTGACCTGTTCGCCGCGCACGCCGACGAGCTGCGCGAATGGCTCGTGCGCGAGTCCGGCTCGATCCCCGGCAAGGCCGAATTCGAGCTGCACGTCGCCGCCCAGGAGTGCTATGAGGCCGCCGCCCTCGCGTCCCGCCCGGCCGGACAGATCCTGCCCAGCGAGGCGCCCCGCCTGTCGTACACGCGCCGTATCCCGGTCGGCGTGGTCGGCGTGATCTCCCCGTTCAACGCCCCGCTGATCCTCTCGATCCGCTCGGTCGCCCCGGCCCTCGCGCTCGGCAACGCGGTCGTTCTCAAGCCGGACCCGCGCACCGCGGTCTGCGGCGGGCTCTCCCTCGCCGCGGTCTTCGCCGAGGCAGGCCTGCCCGAGAACCTGCTGCACGTCCTGCCGGGCGGCCCGGACGTCGGCCAGGCCCTGGTCGCCGACCCGAAGGTGCCCGTCATCTCCTTCACCGGCTCCACGGCAGCGGGCCGCGCGGTCGGCGAGGCGGGCGGCCGCCACCTCAAGCGCGTCCACCTGGAACTCGGCGGCAACTCCGCGATGGTCGTCCTCGAGGACGCCGACCTCGACGCCGTGATCTCCACGGCCGCCTGGGGCTCGTTCTTCCACCAGGGCCAGATCTGCATGACGACCGGCCGCCACCTGGTGCACCAGTCGCTCTACGAGGAGTACGTCGAGCGCCTCGCCGCCAAGGCCGACTCCCTCGCCGTCGGCGACCCGCACCGCGAGCAGGTCCATCTCGGGCCCATCATCGACGACGCCCAGCTGACCAAGGTGCACGGCCTGGTCGAGGCCAGCACGTCGGGCGGCGCCAAGCTGGCCGCGGGCGGGACCCACGACCGCCTGTTCTACCGTCCGACGGTCCTCGCGGGCGTCGACGATCACAGCCCCGCCTATGCCGAGGAGGTCTTCGGCCCGGTCGCGCCGGTACGGTCCTTCGCCACCGTCGACGAGGCCGTGGCCCTCGCCTCGGCGGGGGAGTACGGGCTGTCCCTGGGCATCGTCACGCGCGACGCCGCCCGCGGTCTCGACCTCGCCGAACGCATCCCGACCGGCATCGTCCACATCAACGACCAGACGGTCAACGACGAGGCCGTGGCGCCCTTCGGCGGCGTCGCCGCGTCCGGCACCGGCGCCCGCTTCGGCGGCGAGGCCAACCTGGAGGCCTTCACCGACGTGCGCTGGACGACGGTGCGCGGTGACGTGGCGCCGTATCCCTTCTAGAGAGGGCTACTGCTCCAGAGAGGGCTACTGGCCGTTCTGCTCGGCCTGCGCCTGCTGCTCCGCGACCGCCTTGCGGACCTCGTCCATGTCCAGCTTGCGGGCCTGGCCGATGACATCCGTCAAGGCGGCCTCGGGCAGTGCGCCCGGCTGAGCGAACACCGCGACCTGGTCGCGGACGATCATCAGCGTCGGGATCGACTGGATACCGAAGGCCGCGGCCAGCTCCGGCTGCGCCTCGGTGTCGATCTTGCCGAACACCAGGTCCGGGTTGTCCTCGGCCGCCTTCTCGTAGACCGGCGCGAACTGACGGCACGGCCCGCACCACGACGCCCAGAAGTCGATCAGGACGAAGTCGTTGTCCGTGACCGTCTGGTCGAAGTTCTCCTTGGTGAGCTCCACGGTGCTGCTCATGACCTGAATTTCCTCTTCCTGCTGTCGGGGCGAAGCCGTCGGCACAACACGGCCGGCCGGTCACGTATTCCGCGCCCCTACCCGTGTGGCCTGAGCGCACACCACCCACCAGACTGACCTCATGACGGAAACGGAAACCATCGCGTACGACGTCGTGGTGCTCGGGGCCGGGCCCGTGGGGGAGAACGTCGCCGACCGCACCCGCGCGGCCGGCCTGTCCACCGCGGTCGTGGAGAGCGAGCTGGTCGGCGGCGAGTGCTCGTACTGGGCCTGCATCCCCAGCAAGGCCCTGCTGCGCCCGGTCATCGCCCGCGCCGACGCCCGCCGCGTACCGGGCCTGCGCCAGGCGGTGCAGGGCCCCCTCGACGCCGCAGCGGTCCTCGCGCACCGCAACTACTACACCTCCGACTGGCACGACGACGGCGCCGCCGGATGGCTCGACGGCATCGGCGCCGACCTGCACCGCGGCCACGGCCGCCTGACCGGCCCGCGTACGGTGACCGTCACCGGCTCCGACGGCGGGCAGAAGGTGCTCACCGCCCGGCACGCCGTCGCCGTCTGCACCGGCACCGACGCCGTCCTGCCCGACCTGCCGGGCCTGGCCGACGTCAAGCCGTGGACCAGCCGGAACGCCACCAGCGCACAGGAGGTACCGGGCCGGCTGGTCGTGGTGGGCGGGGGAGTGGTCGCCACCGAGATGGCCACCGCCTGGCAGGCCCTCGGCTCCCAGGTCACCGTTCTCGTCCGTGGCAAGGGCCTGCTCAACCGCATGGAACCCTTCGCCGGGGAGCTGGTCGCCGAGGCCCTCACCGAGGCCGGCGCGGACGTGCGCACCGGCACCTCGGTCGAGTCGGTCACCCGCGAGAACGGCACGGTGGTCGTGGTGACCGACCAGGGCGACCGCATCGAGGCCGACGAGATCCTCTTCGCCACCGGCCGCCGCCCGAAGACCGGCGACATCGGCCTGGAGACGGTCGGACTGGAGCCGGGCGGCTGGCTCCCGGTCGACGACAGCCTGCGCGTGGCCGGCAACGACTGGCTCTACGCGGTCGGCGACGTCAACCACCGCGCCCTCCTCACCCACCAGGGCAAGTACCAGGCCCGCATCGCGGGCGCCGCCATCGCCGCCCGCGCCTCCGGCGTCCCGCTCCTCGAATCCGACCCCTGGGGCGCCCACGCCGCCACCGCCGACCACCACGCCGTCCCCCAGGTCGTCTTCACCGACCCGGAGGCGGCTGCCGTAGGCCTCTCCCTCGCCGAGGCGGAACAGGCCGGCCACCGGGTCAGGGCCGTGGACGTCGAGATGACCTCCGCATCCGGCGCCGGTCTGTACGCCGACGGCTACCGCGGCCGAGCCCGTATGGTCGTCGACCTGAACGAGGAGATCCTGCGCGGAGTCACCTTCGTCGGCCCCGGCGTCGGCGAACTCATCCACTCGGCCACCATCGCGGTCGCCGGCCAGGTCCCGATCAGCAGGCTCTGGCACGCGGTGCCGTCGTTCCCGACGATCAGCGAGGTGTGGCTGCGGCTCCTGGAGGCGTACCGCGACAACTGACGCCTGTTGCAAGGGACTTCACGCGGGCACCACCAGCTCCAGGTAGTCCTCGCTCCACAGGTCCTCCTCGGACTCCGGCAGCAGCAGCACCCGGTCCGGGCGCAGCGCCGCGACGGCGGCCTCGTCGTGGGTGACCATGACGATCGCGCCCGGATACGTGCCCACCGCCGCCAGGACCTCGGCTCGGGATGCCGGGTCCAGGTTGTTGGTGGGCTCGTCCAGGAGCAGCACGTTCGCGCCGGAGTGGACCAGGCCCGCCAGGGCGAGTCGGGTCTTCTCCCCGCCGGACAGCACACCGACGCGCTTGTGGACGTCGTCCCCCTGGAACAGGAACGAGCCCAGTACACCCCGCACTTCGCCGTCCGTCAGGTGCGGGGCGGCGGACGCGAGATGGGCGCCGACCGTCGACTCGGCGTCCAATGTGTCGTGTTCCTGCGCGAAGTAGCCGAGCCGCAGCCCGGGCCCGGGCGCCACCCTGCCGCCGTCGGGCGCGACCTGACCGGCCAGGATCCGCAACAGGGTCGTCTTTCCGGCCCCGTTGGGCCCGAGGACCACCAGCCGGCTGCCCCGCTCGACCGCCAGATCCACGCCGTCCAGGACGCGATGGCCGCCGTAGGACATCGTCAGGCTGATCGCGCCCAGCGGGATCCGCCCGCACGGAGCGGGTTCGGGGAGACGGATGCGGGCCACCTTTTCCGTGCGCCGCACCGGTTCGAGGTCGGACAGCAGGCGGTCGGCTCGCCGGGCCATGTTCTTCGCGGCCACCGCCGTCGACGCACGGGCGCGCATCTTGTTCGCCTGTGTGTGCAGCGACGCCGCCTTGCGCTCCGCGCTCGCCCGCTCCCGCTCCCGCCGCCGGTCGTCGGCCGCGCGCTGGGCGAGGTAGGTGCCCCAGCCGGTGTTGTGGACGTCGATCGCGGCGCGCTGCGGGTCCAGGTGGAAGACCCGGTTGACGGTGTGGGCGAGCAGGGAGGTGTCGTGGCTGATGAGGACCATTCCGGCCTTTGATGGTTCGTCAAGTACGTGCGCAGCCAGGCGATCGCGCCGACATCCAGGTGGTTCGTCGGCTCGTCGAGCAGCAGTGTGCCGTGGTCCGCGAACAGGATGCGAGCCAGTTCCACCCGGCGGCGTTGCCCACCCGACAGTGCGCCGAGCGGTCGACCGAGCAGTTCGTCGGGCAGGCCGAGCCCGGCGGCGATCCGAGCCGCCTCGGCCTCCGCCGCGTACCCACCGCGGGCCTGGAACTCGGCCTCCGCCCGCACATAGGCGTCCATCGCCCGCTCCGACCCGTCGGCCATGGCCGCCTCGGTACGGTGCAGCGCTCGTACGGCCTGGTCGAGACCGCGCGCGGACAGGATGCGGTCGGTGACCGTGACCGCCGGATCGGCTGCCCGCGAGTCCTGCGGCAGGTGGCCGACCGCACCGGTACGGGCGACGGTCCCTGCGGCCGGACGCAGCGTGCCGGCAAGGGTGTTGAGCAGAGTGGTCTTACCGGCCCCGTTGCGGCCCACCAGGCCGATGCGGTCGCCGGGGGAGATGTGGAAGGAGATGCCGGACAGCAGCAGACGCGCGCCGACGCGCACGTCGACACCACGAACGGTGATCATGAGAAACGCTCCGAAGCAAGCAAAGAGGACACACGGGTGGCGTGGAAGCGGGTCCTGTAGCTAGGAGATTCGGGGCGTTGACATACGGCCACCGTAGCGGTGGCGACGTCATGGGCGCCTGGGATTTTTACCGACGCGAGGCGGGGCCGTTGCCGTCGCAGGGGGAGCAGGCAAGATCGCCGTCGGGAAGGGCCGATCCAGCAGCGCTCCTACCTGGACAAACGTACTTCACGGCTGTGACGGCAGAGCGAATCCCAGGGCGTGCGCCGCCTCCTTCGGCGTCGGCTGAGTCCACCGCTGCGCCATCGCCTGGTTCGAGGACAGCGAGCGCAGCTCGGCCCGGTCCAGATACAGCGTCCCGTCGAGATGGTCCGTCTCATGCTGCACGATCCGTGCCGGCCAGCCGCTGAACACCTCGTCCACGGGGCGCCCGTACTCGTCCTCACCCCTCAGCCGCACCTCTGCGGCCCGTGCCACCACCGCCTGCCAGCCCGGCACACTCAGACAGCCCTCGAAGAAGGCGGCCTTGGCGGCGCCGACGGGCTCGTACGCCGGATTGACCAGTACCCGGAACGGCTGCGGCACCCGGCCGCGAGCCAGCCGTACCTCCTCCGGCACCGGTGCCGGATCCTCGATCACCGCGATCCGCAGCGGCACGCCCACCTGCGGGGCGGCGAGGCCCACGCCCGGCGCTTCGTGCATGGTGAGGCGCAGGGCCTCGATGAAGCGGGCCAGCAGCGCGGGGTCGAGCTGGCCCTCGAAGCGCTCGGTGCCGCGCCTCAGGACCGGGTCGCCCGCCGCAACGATGGGCAACGGGCCGCCGGCGGCGAGGAGTTCCTCGACCTGCTCGGCCAGGGGCGCGTGATCACGAGGAGTTGCCATCGGGCCAGGATGCCATGGACCTGGGCCACTGCCGTCTCGGTGTGTGACGCGGGCCACTTCTGTCACCGGGAACTCGGCGGGCCCCGCCCCCGACTACTGGACCGCTACGCCACTTCACGTCCACGCCCCCCGGGAGAAGCCCTGCCGATGTCCACCGCTCCCTCGACCTCCCCCACTTCCGGCTCCGCTCCAGCGGGGGGACCCCCACCGGACGGGACCCCGCAACCGGCCGCCGCCGCCCCGGCGCCGTCCCCGAGCCGACTGGCGCCGCTGCGTCCGCTGGTGCTGCGACTGCACTTCTACGCCGGCGTGTTCGTCGCGCCGTTCCTGCTCATCGCCGCCGTCACCGGCTTCCTCTACGCCGGTGCGTTCCAGGCCGAGAAGCTCCTGTACGCCCACGAGATGACGGTTGCCAAGGTCGGCGACACCAAGCTGCCGATATCCCAGCAGGTCACTGCGGCGCGCAAGGCGCACCCCGAGGGCGCCGTCTCGGCGGTACGGCCATCTCCGGAGGCCGATGCCACCACCCGTGTGATGCTGTCCGGCGTCAAGGGAGTCGACCCCGACCACACCCTCGCCGTCTTCGTGGACCCGTACACCGGCACGGTGCGCGGCGCGCTCGAACAGTACGGCTCTACGGGCGCGCTGCCGCTGCGGACGTGGATCGACGAGTTCCATCGCGACCTGCACCTCGGCGATACCGGCAGGCTCTACAGCGAGTTCGCCGCGAGCTGGCTGTGGGTGATCTCCGGCGGTGGCCTGGTGCTGTGGTTCTCCCGCCGCCGGGCCCTGCGCAAGGTGCGCGGCACCAGCGGGCGGCGCCGCACGCTCGGTCTGCACGGCGCCGTCGGCGTGTGGGCCGCCGCCGGGTTCATCTTCCTGTCGGCGACCGGTCTGACCTGGTCGACCTACGCCGGGGCGAACATCGACACGCTGCGTACCTCGCTCGGTCAGGCCACTCCGTCGGTCTCGGCGGCGGCGCGCGGCGACCACGCGGGGCACGGCGCCTCCGCCGCCACCGGGTCCGGCGAACACGGCGTCGGCCTCGACAAGGTGCTGGCGGCGGCACGGGCCAAGGGCCTGTCCGACCCGGTCGAGATCGTGCCGCCCGCCGATGCGAACTCCGCATACGTCGTCAAGCAGGTGCAGCGCAGCTGGCCCGAGAAGCAGGATTCGGTCGCGGTCGACCCGTCCACCGGCAAGGTCACCGACGAACTGCGCTTCGCCGACTACCCGCTGCTCGCCAAACTGACCCGCTGGGGCATCGACCTGCACACCGGCATCCTGTTCGGCCTGGTCAGCCAGATCGCCCTGATGCTCCTCGCGCTCTGCCTCATCCTGCTGATCGTCTGGGGCTACCGCATGTGGTGGCAGCGCGGCCGCGGCTCCGCCTTCGGCCGGCCGATCCCACGGGGCGCCTGGCAGCAGGTACCCCCGCAGATCCTCGTCCCGGCGGTCGCCGGCATCGCCGTCCTCGGCTACTTCGTGCCACTGCTCGGCATTCCGCTGGCCGCTTTCGTCGTCGTCGACGTCCTCCTCGGCGAGATCGCCCACCGGAAGGGGCGGCCCACACCGGCCCCGGCTGCGAAGTAGCGGGCCGGGGCAGGGCGGAGACATGGCCGGGGCCCGGTTCCTTCCCGGAACCGGGCCCCGGCCGCACAGCTGCGGCGCCGCTCAGACCTGCTCGAAGTCGCCCGCGAGAGCCGAGGCGATCCGCATGTGCGACTCGGCCTCCTCGTGCCGTCCCTGCCGCTGGAGCGTGCGGCCGAGCATCAGCCGGGCGTAGTGCTCCACCGGGTCGCGCTCGACGATGACGCGCAACTCGCTCTCCGCGCGCCGCAGTTGGGCCGAGTGGTAGTAGGCACGCGCCAGCAGCAGCCGCGGTCCGGTCTGCTCCGGCACCTCCTCGACCAGCCCGCCCAGCACGCGCGCGGCGGCGGCGTAGTCCTTGGCGTCGAAGAACATCTGCGCGCGCTCCCAGCGCTCCGCCGGTGTTCCGTGGTCGTAGTACGTCATCTCCACTCGTGACCTCCTTCGTGCACTCCAACCGAACGAGGTCGTTGAACATTCCACTACGCATGCGGTACGGCCGAGAGGGGCGCTCAGGCCGCCAGCGCCGCCAGCTCTGCGTTGGCCCGCTCGGCCACCAGAGCCAGCACACGCCCGGCCGCCGCCAGGTCCTCCGCGGGGATACCGGCATAGATCCGGGCGGAGATCACCGCGGTCTCAGCGCTGACTTCGGCGTGGAAAGCCCGTCCGGCATCGGTGGCACGGACATCGGTCGCCTCGTCGGCCACCAGTCCCTTGGTGATGAGCTCCTCTATGACGCCCTGCACTTCGGCCGCGTCGACCTTGAGCGCACCGGCGACCTGCCCGACGAGCTCTTCGCGTTCGAGGGGCCCTTCGACGGTGAGGGGCCGCAGGGTGATCTGCTGCTGGAAGGTGGCGCCGTGACCGGCCAGTACGTGCTCCAGGACGGCACGGCCTGCGTAGTGGGCCAGGGCGATGACGCGAGGATCGGCGGGCGGTGCGCTGTGGTAAGTGGTGGTCGGTGCCGTGGTGGTCATGACTACTCCTTCTCGCTCTCAGTGTTCTCGCCGAACGGATCAAGAGGTGCGTCGAGCAGGGTCGCCAGCTCCCGGGTGAACTCCCGCGTGCGGGGGCTGTCGAGGCCGCCGAGCGGCTGCAGCAACTGCTGCAGAAGCCCCTGTACGACCTTGATCGCGCGCCCGGTGACCTCGCGGCCCTGCTCGGTGAGCGCCAGCTGCACCGCACGCGGGTCCTTGGGGTCCCGGGTGCGCTCGATCAGGCCGGCCGCTTCCAGGGTGCGGGCCAGTTTGGACACGTACAGCGGCTCGAGGCCCGTCACGTCGGCGAGGCGGCGCTGGCTGGGACGCTCCCCGCCGCGCTGCATGCCGTACAGCGAGGCCACCAGCGAGTACTGCGCGTGCGTGAGCCCGAGCGGGGCCACTGCCCGGTCGACGGCCACCCGCCACTTCATCGACAGACGCCACACCAGGAAGCCGGGCGTGGCCTTCTCGGAACCTGTGCTCATGACGAATACAGTACATGGCTACTATGTCCATGGCTACTATTCCTATGAGGGTGAGCGAGAACGCCCGGGTGACGGACTGACGAGATGCCCTCGACGGGGCTAGGTTGGCGCCATGAGCAATCTTGATCGCGAGCCGGTTCCCGCCGTGTGCGGCGGCCGTGGATTCGTCGTGGCGGAGCCCGTGCGTGAACTCCTCAGCCCTCGCCGTGTCAAGCTCGGCGAGTCGACCGAAGTGCGCCGTCTGCTGCCCAACCTGGGCCGCCGCATGGTCGGCGCCTGGTGCTTCGTCGATCACTACGGCCCCGACGACATCGCCGACGAGCCCGGCATGCAGGTGCCGCCGCACCCGCACATGGGCCTGCAGACGGTGAGTTGGCTGCACGAGGGCGAGGTGCTGCACCGCGACTCCACCGGCAGCCTGCAGACGATCCGCCCCCGTGAACTGGGACTCATGACCTCCGGCCGGGCCATCAGCCACTCCGAGGAGAGCCCCCGGCAGCACGCCCGTTTCCTGCACGGCGCCCAGCTGTGGGTCGCCCTCCCGGACGGCCACCGCCACACCGACCCCCACTTCGAACACCACGCCGAACTGCCGCGCGTCACGGCTCCCGGCCTCAAGGCCACGCTGATCCTCGGCACCCTCGACGGCGCGACCTCGCCCGGGACGACGTACACCCCGATCGTCGGCGCCGACCTGACGCTCGCCCGAGGCGCGGACGTACGCCTGCCGCTGGAGCCGGACTTCGAGTACGCCGTCCTGTCCATGTCCGGCGAGGCCCACGTCGACGGCGTGCCCGTCCTGCCGGGTTCGATGCTCTACCTCGGCTGCGGCCGCACCGAACTCCCGCTGCGCGCCGAGTCGGACGCAGGCCTGATGCTCCTGGGCGGCGAGCCCTTCGAGGAGGAGCTGATCATGTTCTGGAACTGGATCGGACGCTCCCAGGAAGAGATCGTGCAAGCCCGCCGGGACTGGATGGAAGGGGCGCGCTTCGGTGAGGTGAAGGGGTACGACGGGGCGCCACTGCCTGCTCCGGAACTGCCGCCGGTGCCGTTGAAGCCGCGGGGGAGGGTGCGCTGACCTGCGGAAACGCGTAAGCATCGGTGACCGCAGGGTGGAAGGCGGTCGGGTAATTCTCACTGTCTTCCACCTGCTTGCCGGGAGGTGTCTGAACAACTGGCCGGCTCAGCCGGTGCGGTTGGCGATTCCACGGTGTGGCTGTCTGTGGGTGACTGTGGCAGGACTCTTGCTGACCCAATGCTGACTTTGCTGACGCCTCGTCAGGTCGAGTGATGGGCTCTTTTCCAAGCTCCGGGGCTTGCGGAGGCGTTTGCAGGTTCGGTGGTGTCCGGACCGATGCTGACCTGGCTGGCGGTCGAGTGGGGCGTTGCGGGAGGGGCGCGGGCCCGAAGCCGGGGGCCGTCTGCGCGTCGTGCTTCTGATGGCCGGCAGCTGTCTGCCGATCCTCGGCGCGGTGCTGCTCGCTCCGGTGCTGCCGAAGATGCAGGCGCACTTCGCCACAGTGCCCGGCGCCAAGGCGCTAGTCCCGCTGGTCCTGACCGTCCCCGCACTCGCGCTCGCCCTGCTGGCCCCTTCGCGGGCGTCATCATCGACCGGCTGGGACGCAAACGCCTCCTGATCGTCGCGGCCGTCCTGTACGCCCTGTTCGGCACCGCACCGCTGTGGCTGGACTCCCTCGGTGCCATCGTGGCCAGCCGCGCCCTCCTCGGCGTCACCGAGGCCGCCATCATGACCTGCTGCACCACACTGATCGGCGACTACTACGGGGGCCGGGCACGCGACCGCTACCTGGCCCTGCAGACGGTGTGCGCCACCATTTCCGCCACTGCCTTCTTCATACTCGGCGGGGCGATGGGCACCTCGGGCTGGCGGGCCCCGTTCCAGCTCTACGCCGTCGGGCTGCTCCTCGCCCCCTCGATGGCCGCATTCCTGTCCAGGCCCAGGCCGGGCGCCCCCGTGGACGAGGCGCTCACCGTCGGGCATCGACGCTCCTCGGCCGGTCGGCTGGCCGGCATCTGCCTGCTCACGCCTGTGCCGTCGCCCTCGACGGCGCTCTCGTACTTAAGCGTCAGCCTCCCGCCGGGTGAATCTTGTGCTGGGCTCCGTGCACCACACCTGTTGCACCGCTATGGTCGTCCCGATCGCTTCTGAGCTGCATGAACTCGAACCGCACGCTCGCGGCGCCCCAGAACTGACCTACAACCGGACCGTATGGCGGACCGGGAAGACGGCGAATCCCGTGCGGTGCGCGAGCGTTCCCCACAGTCCTCGCGGCAGGTACAGCGAAACCACGATGGCCGCCGCGCCGACCACGATCAGGTACCAGACGCCGCTCTGCGCGAAGTACTTGTCGAGGAGGAAGTACGCGATCGCGCCGACGACGGGGCCCTCGATCGTGCCGATGCCGCCGATGATCACCATGAAGACCATCAGGGCCGAGTACTGCACCCCGAAGATCTGCGTCGGTGATGCCACCCCCAGGCTGTTGACGCAGATCACCGCGCCGGCGGCGGCACATCCGGCGGCCGCGGTGATGTAGATGATCCGCTTGCCTCGGGTGACGTTCACGCCGAGGGAACCGGCGGCGGTGTCGTCGTCGCGGATGGCTTGGAGGCTCAGGCCGAGGCGGCTGCGCAGGACGGCGTAGGTGCCGAGGACGGCCGCGGCCATGACGGCGAGCGCCAGCCAGTAGGTGAAGGCGCGTCGCAGCACCGGATCGGCGGTGACGTCCGAGAGGGAGCGTCCGCTCGCCGCGCCCAGGGAGTGGAAGCGGACCACGATCAGGCGGACGACCTCGGCGATCACCCAGGTGCCGACGGCGAAGTAGCCGCCGCGCAACCGGAAGGCGAGGTACGACACCGGCCAGGCGAGCAGCGCCACCACGGCGGAGACGACGAGCGTGCCCGCGTAGACGTTCACGCCGTGGTCGTTGACGATGAACAGCAGGTAGGCGCCCAGGCCGATGAACGCCTGCTGGCCCATCGACATCATGCCCGCGTAGCCCGCGAGCAGGTTCCACATGGAGGCCAGGGCCACCAGGTAGCAGAGCTTGACCAGTTGGGCCGTGACGCCCGATTCGACGACGTAGGGGAGGGCCGCCATCGCCAGGAGGACGACGGCTGTGCCCGTGAGCCCGAGGACCGTGGCGCGGCCACCCCGGTGTACGGCCGGCAGTGCGGTCGCCTCGGGGGCGGGGGCTGTCTGGACGGTCATGCGAGGACACTCCTGCCGAACAGGCCTTGCGGGCGGAATACCAGGACCAGGAGGAAGACCACGTGCCCCGCGAGCAGGGGGAGGTCCGGGGAGATCTGGGCGCCGACGGACTGGGCAACACCGAGTACCACGCCTCCGGCGAGCGTGCCCCACAGGGAGCCGAGGCCGCCGATGATGACCGTCTCGAAGGCGAACAGGACGGTGAGCTGACCCTCGAAGGGGGTGACTCCGCCCTGCCGCATCGTGTAGAGGACACCGGCCAGGGCCACCGTCGCGAAGGCGATGACCGAGGTCAGGGCGTACACGCGGCGGTTGTCGATGCCCATCAGGCGGACCACCGCGCGGTCGTCGGACGTGGCCCGGACGATACGGCCGGGCTGCGTGCGGAAGAGGAAGAGGTGCAGGGAGACGAGGACCGCCACCGCCGCCGCCACCGTGATCAGGGGGAACCAGCCGATGGCCAGGCCGCCGCCCAGGTCGATGCTCGCGGTGCCGAGCGAGCCGATGGGCACGGGCTGCGCGTCGCTGCTGAACAACTGGACCAGAACGTTCGGGATGATGACCGAGATGCCGAACGTGACCAGCATCGGGGCGAGTTCGCCGATGCCCATCGCCCGGTCCAGCATGGAGCGTTGGACCAGGTAGCCGAGCGCGCCCACCGCGACCATCGACACGACGATGGTGACGGGGACCGGGACGCCGTAGTGCGCCGCGGTCACCGAGGCCACGTAGCCGCCGAGGATCATCAGGTCCCCGTGGGCGAGGTTGGCGATCCGCATCACGCCGAAGACGAGGGACAGGCCCGCGGCGGCCATGGCGAAGATGCCGCCGAGCAGGACGCCCTGCAGGATTGCGTTGAGCCAGGTCATGGGGTCTTCACCTCCGGGAAGGCACCGGTGCCGAAGTACGCGGCGGTCACCTGGTCGCGGGTGAGTCCGGCCGCCGTGCCGGTCAGCACGATCCGGCCCTCCAGGACACACGCGATACGGTCCGCCACGGCGAACGTGCGGTTGAGGTCCTGCTCGACCAGGATCACGGTCGCGCCCTCGGCACGGATACCGGGCAGCGCCGTGTAGAGCTGGTCCACGACGAGCGGGGCCAGGCCCAGGGAGACCTCGTCGAGGAGCAGCAGACGCGGATTGCCCATCAGCGCGCGGCCGATGGCGACGGCCTGCTGCTCACCGCCGGAGAGCCGGGCCGCCTTGCGGGTACGGCGGTCGGCGACGAGCGGCATCGCCTCGTACACCTTGGCCAGGTTCCAGGGGCCCTTGCGCCCGGTGGCGGCGCCCACCTGGAGGTTCTCCTCCACGGTGAGCGACGGGAAGAGCCGGCGGCCCTCCGGGACCAGGCAGACGCCCTTGCGGGCCCGGCGGATGTCCGGCTCGGCGGTGACGTCCTCACCGGCCAGGCCGATCGTGCCGCGGAAGGGCTTCAGTGCTCCCGCGATGGTTTTCAACAGGGTGGACTTTCCGGCTCCGTTGGCGCCGACGAGGGCGAGCAGTTCACCCTCGGCCACTTCCAGGTCGATGCCGAACAAGGCCTGGAAGTCGCCGTATCCGGCATCGACGGAGTCGACTCGCAGAAGCGTGCTCATGCCGCCGTACCTCCCAGGTAGACCTCCGCGACCTCGTCGCTGGCCAGTACCTCGTGCGGGTCGCCGTCGACGCGGATCTGGCCGTAGGCGAGGCAGACCAGCCGGTCGACGACCTGGACCAGGGCCTTGACGACATGCTCGATCCACAGGATCGTCACGCCGGACTCCTTCAGGGACAGCACGGTGGCGACGAGTTCCTCCGCCTCGGCCTCGGTGAGGCCGCCCGCGATCTCGTCGAGGAGCAGCAGGTCGGGGCCGGTGGCCAGGGCCCGGGCCAGCTCCAGCCGTTTGCGGCCGAGCAGGGGCAGGGAGCCGGCGGGCTTGTTGGCGAGGTGGAGCAGCCCGGCGGTCTCCAGCGCGCGCAGGGCCTGCTCGCGGGCGGGGCCGCCCCGCAGCCGGGCCCCCCGCTCGGCGCCGACCAGCGCGTTCTCGAACACGGTCAGGTCGCCGAACGGGCGCGGTATCTGGAAGGAGCGGCCGACGCCGAGCCGACATCGCTCGGCCGCGGACGTGCGGGTGACATCGCGGCCCGCGAGCCGCACGGAACCGGCGGTCGCGCGCTCGACGCCCGAGATCGCGCTGAGCAGGGTCGACTTGCCCGCGCCGTTCGGGCCGACGATGCCGACCGCCTGCCCGCGGGGGACGGTCAGCTCGACGTCCTCCAGGACCCGCAACTCGCCGAAGTGCACGGCGAGATGGTCCACTTCGAGGAGTGGAGCGGTCACAGTTCTACCGCCTTGGCGTCGGGCTTGACCATCGGCAGCAGGCTGTTGCTGACGACCTTCAGTTCGTACGAGTTCCCGCTCCCCTTGATCCACTGGGTGCCGACCATGGGGATGGTGGCGACGTTCTTGACCGGGTTGGCCGGACCGCCGCCGGTCCAGGTGAGGTGGCCGAGGACGGTGTCGAGGCTGGTCTTCGCGATCTGGGCGGCGACGGCCTCGCGGTCCTTGGGGTTCGCGTTGCGCAGCACGTGGTTGGCCACCTCGAACAGCGCGTGGTTGGGGCCGAGGCCCTGGTTCCACGTCCGGCCCTTCGCCAGCGGGGACTTCTCGTAGTCGTCGGCGAGTGCGGTGGCGGTCTGACCGGTGATCGTGGAGGTGAACGGGAACTGCGGCACCCACCAGCTCGCCGTGCACAGCCCGTTGCCGAGGTTGTTCGGCAGGGAGGCCACCGTCGACTCGAAGAGGATGGCCTTGGAGATGGTGGCGACCTTGGGCTTGAAGTTCTGCTGTGCGGCCTGCGTCCAGAACGTCGCGAAGTCGGGCGGCGAGGGCACGCCGGCGAGGATCTCGACGCCCTCCTTCTTGAAGTTCGCGATGATGGAGGAGAAGTCCTTGGTGCCGGGCTCGTAGGGACCCGGGTCGACGAACCTGAAGCCCTTGGTCGAGGGCTGCGAGCGGTAACCGGTGGTCTTGTCCCGGAAGGCGTTGCCGTCGGAGTCGTTCGGCCACAGCACGCCGACCTTCTTGTTGGTGTGGTGCTGCCGCCACATGTCGGTCTCGACCCTGGACAGGTGCTCGATGCCGTCGAAGAAGTGGAACGTGTACTTGAAGGTCTTCTTCGGCGTTGCGCCACGCCCGAAGAACCAGGCCTGCCAGGGCTCGATGGTCGAGACGCAGGGCACGCCCTCGCTCTCGCACTTGGCCGCCACCGGGTGGATCGTGTCCGGCGTCGCGGTGACGAGGACGAGGTCGACCTGCTGCTGGGAGATCAGCTCGTCCGCGATGGTGGCCGCCTGCTGCGGGTCCGAGCCCGTGTCGCGGTCCAGGATCTTCACCTCGTACTTCTTGCCGTCGTGGGTGATCCCCTTGGCGAAGAAGGCACGCACCTGCTCGAGAATGTAGGCGTCGGACTCGGCGAAGGCCGCGTAGGCGCCCGTGCGGGGGCTGACGTAACCGATCTTGATGGTGTCGCCGGTCGAGCTGCCCGAGCCCTTGAGGCCGGAGGAACAGGCGGAGAGGATCGGGGAGGCCGCAACGGCAGAGACTCCGAGGCCTCTGAGGACGGTACGGCGGGAGGGCTTGGTCGCGGGGTGTTCCATGGCGGGCTCCGGAGGGCCTTGAGCCGCAGGTCATGCACTGCGGCGGGTGGAGGAAGTGGCCGCGAACGTAGGCCCGCCATCCGTGCCTGGACAGGGCACGGATTCGATATGAGAGACGGCGAAGTCGTCGGTGACCCTAATGAAACATCAGCTGTACGCAGAGAGACGTAGAGGGATTACGGCTGGTCCGGCGCGACGTGTCCGGAGTCTCGCATTGCGAAACCACCCTGTTCACCGGCGGCGCCGAGGGCCCCTAGGGTCCGCCCATGCACACCGCCCTCTCCCGGCTCGCCGCCGGGGCGCTCACCAGCGTCTCGCTCACCGAAGAACTCATCGCGCGCGCGGAGCGGGCGGGCGACCTGGGAGCCTTTGTCACCCTCGACGCCGACCGCGCTCTCGCCGAGGCCGCGGCAGCGGACCGCCGCCCCGCTCGGGGTCCGCTGCACGGGCTGCCGATCGCCGTCAAGGACAACATCCACGTCGCGGGACTCCCCAACACCGCGGGTTGCGAGGCGCTCGCCGGGTTCGTCCCGGACCGTGACGCGCAGGCGGTCACCCGGCTGCGTGCGGCGGGCGCGATCGTGCTCGGCAAGGCCAACATGCATGAGCTGGCCCTGGGAGCCACCACCGCGGGTGGCCCGTACGGCCCCGCCCGCAATCCGGCCGACCCCGACCGCTTCGCGGGCGGAAGCAGCGGCGGCACCGCCACGGCCGTCGCCGCCGGTCTGGCCCCGGCCGGTCTGGGCACCGACACCGGGGGCTCGGTCCGTGTCCCGGCCGCCCTGACCGGCATCGCCGGTCTTCGCCCGACGACGGGCCGTTACCCGGCCGACGGAGTGACCCCGCTGTCGTGGACGCGCGACACGATCGGCCCCATGGCCCCCACCGTCGCGGACCTGGTCCTGCTGGACACCGTCCTCGCCGCCGACCTCCTCCCGGCCGAGGCACCCGACCCGCGCGAGGTCGTGCTCGCCGTCCCCGAACACCACTTCACCGAGCCACTGCACCCGCGTACCGCCGAGGTGTGGGAGCACTCCCTGGACGTCCTCAGGGCCGCCGGGGTCCGGCTCGTGCCGGCACGGCTGCCGGAGGTCGAGACGGCCGAGGAACTGGCCGGATTCCCCATCACCCTCTACGAGGCCGCCTGCCGGCTCCCCGGCTACCTGAGCGTGGCGACGGGCGGCACGGAACCGGCGGAACTCCTGGCCCGGATCACCCACCCCGACGTCCGCACGACGATGGAGCGGGTCGTGTTCCCGCAGGCGGTCACCCGGTCGGCGTACGAGGCCGCCCTCGACGTCCGTGACCGTGTCCTCGTCGACGGCTACCGGCGGATCTTCCGCGAAACCGGAGCACACGCCGTGCTCTTCCCCACCACACCCCTGCCCGCCGGACGCATCGACACCGACACCGAGCGGGTACGGCTGGACGGCGACCCGCGTCCGACCTTCCCCACGTACATCCGCAACACGGGACCCGGCAGCGTCGCCGCACTTCCCGGTCTCACCGTGCCCGTCCGGTTGGCGAGCCCGGGACTCCCCGTGGGTGTGGCGCTCGACGCGCCCAGGAACACCGACCGACGGCTCCTGGGCCTCGGCCTGCTGGTCGAAAAGCTCCTGGACGCAGGAGCATGAAGAGAAGGAGACGATCCGACATGACCGAGACCACTCGCCGCTTCAAGGCCGCGGCCGTCCAGGCCGAGCCCACCTGGCTCGACGCGGAGGCCGGGGTCGCCAAGACCGTCGCGCTGATCGCGGAAGCGGCCCGGGGCGGGGCTTCGCTCATCGCCTTCCCCGAAGTGTGGATCCCCGGCTACCCGCACTTCCTGTGGCTGGGCGCGGTCGCCGACCAGGTTCCCTTCGTCGGCCGCTACCACGCCGCCTCGCTCACCCCCGACGGCGACGGCCTGACCACGATCCGCCGCGCCGCCCGGCAGCACGGCATCACCGTCGCGCTCGGATACAGCGAGAAGGACCACGGCTCCCTCTACATCAGCCAGACCGTGATCGCCGCCGACGGCAGCGTGCTCCTGCACCGCCGCAAGCTCAAGCCGACCCATGTCGAGCGCAGCCTGTTCGGCGAGGGCGACGGCAGCGACCTCAAGGTCGTCGACAGCGCGCTCGGCCGCCTCGGCGCCCTGAACTGCGCCGAGCACGTCCAGCCGCTCAGCAAGTACGCCCTGTACGCGCAGAACGAGCAGGTGCACATCGCCAGTTGGCCGTGTTTCGGTCTCTACCGCGACCTCGCCTTCCAGCTCAGCGCCGAGGCCAACACCGCCGCGACCCAGGTGTACGCCATCGAGGGCAGCGCCTTCGTCCTGATGGCCACCCAGGTCATCTCCCCGGCCGGCATCGACATCTTCGCGTCCACCCCCGAGCAGCGCCGCCTGCTCACGGCCGGCGGCGGCTGCTCCCGGATCTTCGGCCCCGACGGGCGAACCCTCACCAAGGATGTCGCCGAGGGTGAGGAGGCACTGGTGTACGCCGACATCGACCTCGACGAGATCGACGTCGCGAAGAACGCCTATGACCCGGCCGGGCATTACGCGCGCGCCGATGCCACCTACCTCGTTCACCGTCGCGAAGCCCGCCGGCCGGTGGTCCGGGAGGGAAGCCCCGCCGAGACCGTGCTCCCGGCGTTTCCGGCACTGGACGACGAGATCCCCGAGCCATGAGACGGCCTGCCGAGGACTCCCCGCCACCGGGCCGGCCCCCCGTCCAGACCCTGGACCGGGGGCTGCGGCTGCTGGAAGTGATCGCGCTGTCGGACGTACCGCTGACGCTGGCCGAACTGAGCGAGCAGATGGGGCTGCACCGCTCGATCGTGTACCGGCTGCTGCGCACCCTCCAGGATCACCACCTGGTCGCGCACACCACCCACGGGTACGTCATCGGCACCCGCGCGCAGTCACTGGGCCGGCGCACCCTGCCCATGCTCCAGCGCATCGCCAAGCCGGAGATCGCCAAGCTGGCCGCGCGCGTGGGCCTGACCTCCTTCTTCGTCGTCCGGGACGGCGAGGAAGCGGTGACACTGGTCTCCGTCGAGGTCGAGAGCACCCGCTCGCGCACCGTCTACAGCCCCGGCGACCGGCATCCGCTGACCGTGGGCTCTCCGGGCATCGCCATGCTGTCCGCCGAGCCGCAACTGCTCGGTGAGCGACCGGAGATCAGCCGGGCCCGGGCCGGCGGATACGCCATCACACGCAACGAGGTCGTGCGCGGCCTCGGGACGATCTCGGCGCCGGTCGTGTCGGCGCCCGGCCATGCCGTCGCCGCCGTGTCGATCGCCTTCACCGTCGAACAGCCCGGCCCGCCACAGATCGAGGCCGTCCTCGACACCGCCCGCCTCATCACCGGCCGACTGCGCGCGGAGCTGTCCACCGGAGCGGTCCTGCCCGGAGTCGACTGACTCGACCGCCGGCTCACGCACGTTTCGCATAGCGAACGTGCCCGTGGCCTCCCGGGGTTGGGCGGCTTAGCTTCCAGTCCTGCCAGAAAGGGGACCCGCGATGACCACGGCCGCCCACACCAGGACCGTCAAGGAACAGACCTTCGACATCCTGCGCCAGTACGACCTCACCACCCTCTTCAGTAACCCGGGCTCCACCGAGGTCGGCTTCCTCGCCGACCTGCCCGCCGACATCTCCTTCGTACTCGGCCTGCACGAGGGCTCGGTCGTCGGGATGGCCTCCGGCAGCGCCCTGGCCACCGGCCGCCCCGCGCTCGTACTGCTGCACACCACCGCCGGATACGGCAACGCGGTCAGCGCCCTTGCCACCGCCCGCGCCAACCGCGCGCCCCTGGTGGTCATCGTCGGCCAGCAGGACCGCCGGCATCTGCCCCACGAGCCGTTCCTCGCCGGGCGGTTGGACGGACTGGCGGGGGAGTACCCCGTGTGGCAGCACACGCCGGCCCGTCCGCAGGACGTCCCCGGCGCCGTCGCCCGCGCCTGGCACGAGGCCCTGGAAGGCCGCGGTCCCGCGGTCGTCGTCGTCCCGATGGACGACTGGTTCGCCGAGGCCGACGACGACATCGCCCAGGCCGCGCCGCGCGGACCGCTCGCAGTACGAGGCGGTCGTACGGCCTCCGACGACGCGCTGGCCGCCCTCGCCACGCTGCTGACGGCCGCCGACTCGCCCTGTCTGGTGGCGGGCGCGGGCAACGACACGGCGGACGGCTGGCAGGCGCTCGTCACGCTGGCCGAGCGCCTGGACTGCCCGGTCTACCAGGAACCGTTCGGCGCCCGCGCCGGCTTCCCCCAGGACCACCGGCTCTTCGCTGGCCACCTGCCCGCGGTGCGCCCCGCACTGCGCGAGGCGCTCGCGCCGTACGACACGGTCCTCACCGTCGGGGCCGCCGCGTTCCGCCAATACACCTACGCCCCGGGCGACTTCACCGAACCGGGCACCCGGGTCGCCGTCATCACGGACGACCCGGAGGAGGCCCACCGCAGCCCGGCGGAACTGGTGCTGCTCGCCGAACCGGCCGACACCGTACGCCGGTTGGCCCCGCGGCTGCACGCCGTCCCGCATTCCTCGGCGCCGAACCGGCCGACCGCACCCCAGCCGCCGCTGCCCGGTGAGCCCCTGCGTGCCGCTCATGTACTGGCCGCCCTCGCCGAGCGGCTCGACCCGAACGCCGTGGTGGTCGAGGAGACCCCCTCCAGCCGCCCGGACCTGCACCGGCTGCTGCCCGCCAGGGCGCCGCTCGGCTTCCTCAGCGCGGCCATGGGCGGACTGGGCTTCGCCATGCCGGCGGCGATCGGCGTCCGGCACGGCGCCCCGGACCGGCCGGTCGTGGCCGTCCTCGGCGACGGCTCCTCCCTCTACTCGATCCAGGCCCTGTGGAGCGCCGCCCACTACGGCATCGGCGTCCTGTTCGTCGTCCTCGCCAACGGCCGCTACGCGATCATGGACCGCCTGTCCGAACGCGAGGGGTCCGCCGCCCCGGCCTGGCCCGCCTTCACCGAGCTGAGCGTGTCGACCCTGGCCGAGGGCCTGGGCTGCCCGGCCGAACGGGTCGAGGACCACACTGCGCTGCTGTGCGTCCTGGACAAGGTCCTGCCGACCCTGGCGGACCGGCGTGAACCGCTCGTGCTCGAGGTCGCCGTCGAGGCCGACGCCCACTACTCCTCCTGACCCGTTGAACGGAAGGCACACAGTGAAGGTCGTCATCATCGGAGGCGCCGGCGGCATCGGCTCCTCCGCCGCGTTCAACCTGCTCTCCGCGGAGGGGACGTACGAGATCGTGCTCGTCGACACCCGGCCGAACATGATCACCAGCCACACCATGGACCTGGAGAACGCCCTCGGCCTCGGCGCCACCGCCGACACCGTGCGGGGCGGCACTCCCGAGGACGCGCTGGACGCGGACGTGGTCGTGCTGAGCGCGGCCGTCCCGCTGCGGCTGAACTCCTCCCGTTCCGTCTTTCTCGCCGACAACGCGCGGATCGTGAGCGAGTGCCTGCGACCCCTGCGCGCGGCGGGAGCGGACTTCGGCGGGCTGGTGCTCATGCTCACCAACCCCGTCGACCCGCTGCTGACCTGGGTGCACCGGCAGGGCTGGCTGCCGCGCGAGCGGCTGATCGGCTACACCCTCAACGACAGCCTCCGGCTGCGCACCGGCATCGCGTTCGCGCTCGGCGTGCCGCCGAAGGACGTCGACGCCTGGATGCTCGGCGAGCACGGCGAGGGCCAGGTCCCGCTGTACAGCCGGGTCAGGGTCGGCGGGGAGCCCGTCGTACTCACCGGCGAACAGCGCACGGCCGCCGAGGAGTACGTGGACACCTGGTACTCCAAGCACGTCGCCCTCGACTCGGGCCGCACCTCCACCTGGACCACCGGCCTGGGCACCGCCCGTCTCATCGAGGCGATCGCCACCGGCACCGGGACCCTCGTCCCCGCCTCCGTCGTGCTGGACGGCGAGTACGGCGTGCACGGCACCAGCCTCACCGTGCCCGTCGAGCTCGGGCCCGAGGGCGTACGCCGCATCGCGGCCTGGGAACTGTCGGCCGAGGAAGCGGCCGGCATGGTCCGGGCCGCCGACCGTGTCGAGGCGGGCGCCTCCGAACTGACCGACCAGGCCGTGGCTCAACCGTCCTGACCTGGCCCCCCCACGTATCACCACGCAAGAACGCGTACCAACGACGCTACGTAGCAAGGAGAACGACCTCATGGCCATCACCCGAGACCTGTACATCGCCGGCAAAGACGTGCCCGCCGCCTCCGGCCGGACCACCGACGACATCAACCCCTTCACCGGGGAGGTGTACGCCACCGTCGCCGCCGCCGGTCCCGAGGACGTCGTACGTGCCGTGGACGCCGCCGACGCGGCCTTCGAGGCGTGGGCCGCGCTGGCCCCCTTCGCCCGTCGGGCGATCTTCCTCAAGGCAGCCGACCTGCTGGACGCGCGCGGTGCACAGGTCGGCGACCTGATGGCGCAGGAGGCGGGCGGCACACGTCCATGGGCGTTCTTCAACGTGATGCTGGCGGCGAACATCCTGCGCGAGGCGGCAGCCGCGATCACCGCCCCGCGCGGTGAGGTGCTCAACGCGCAGGAGCAGGGCGCGCTGGGCCTGGCGGTACGCGAACCGCTGGGCGTGGTCGCGGCGTTCGCGCCATGGAACGCGCCGGTCATCCTGGGCGTGCGCGCCGTGGCGGCGCCGCTGGCCGCTGGCAACACGGTCGTCGTCAAGGCGAGCGAGGACGCGCCAATCGCCTGTGGGCTGCTGGTCGCCGACGTGCTGCGCGAGGCCGGGCTGCCGGACGGCGTGCTCAACGTCATCACCAACGCCCGTGAGGACGCTGCCGAGATCGCCGAGACGCTGATCGCCGACGAGCGGGTGCGGGCAGTGAACTTCACCGGCTCCACCGCTGTCGGGCGGATCGTCGGAGAGCTGGCGGCCCGTCACCTCAAGCCCGCCGTACTGGAGTTGGGCGGCAAGAACGCGGTGCTCGTCCTCGACGACGCGGACGTGGACTACGCCGTGGACGCCGTGACGTTCAGCGTGTTCATGAACGCCGGGCAGATCTGCATGTCCGGCGACCGGATCCTCGTCCACGAGTCCCTGGCGGAGGAGTTCACCCGCAAGTTCACCGCGAAGGCAGGTTCGCTGCCGGCCGGCGACCCCGGGGAGCCGTACACGGTCGTGGGCCCGCTGGTGAGCGCACAGGCCGCCCGGCGGGTGGCCGACCTGGTCGCGGACGCCGTGGCCAAGGGCGCGAAGGTCCTGGTCGGCGGCGGCGAACCGGACGGCGCGGTTCACCCGGCGACCGTCCTCACCGATGTCCCGAGGGACGCGACCCTGTACCACGCGGAGGCGTTCGGCCCGGTCTGCGTGATCGAGTCCTTCACCGACGACGACACCGCGGTGGCCCTCGCCAACGACACCGACAACGGCCTGACCTGCGGCATCATCACGGAGAACGCCACCCACGGACTGAGGGTGGCGCGCCGGATCCGTACGGGCATCGTGCACATCAACGACCAGTCGGTGGCCGACGAGCCCCAGGCCCCGTTCGGCGGTGCGAAGGCCTCCGGGTACGGACGCTTCGGCGGCCGGTGGGGGATCGAAGCGTTCTCCAACAGCCGCTGGGTGACCATCGCCACGCAGCAAGCGCACTACCCCTTCTGAACCGGATCGAGCGCCGGGGTCCACTGGGCGATCAAGGGGGATCGGCGAAGCCCGGACCATCGGACGGCCTGTCGGGCACGTCGCGACAGGGCTGGGAACACGCTGCCCACGCGCCGTGGAGTATCGGTGAGTGAATCCGCTGCGTGACGGTTCTGCCGACTCGGGTGCGCAGGGAGCCCTGGCTCATGCTGCACCGGCGCCTGGCGCGCGACTACGAAACCCACCCGCACCGCTCCGAAGCCATGATCCACATCGCCATGACCGACCTCATGGCCCGCCGCCTCACCGGCGAGACCACCACCTCCTGGCGCGACCCGACATCACCGAATCAAATTCGCATCCCGGGATAAAACAAAGGGAGAAAACGACCTCTAACTGAGCGTTTGGTCCTGTCTCGGTCGAGTTGGTGCCGTTTCCAGAGTCCTGCGGCGCCGGGGCCGCTGTGCTTGACGGGGCAGTCGACGCGTCCGCGACGCCTGGGAGTCGTTTAGTTCCGGCTGCTCCTGTCTGCTCCCAACACGCCCCCGAGCGCCGCCCTTTGACCGCTGGCAGGGCCGGCCGCGGTCGGCTACTTCGCAAACATGACCCCGCACGGCCCCTATCCCAGCGACCTGTCGGACGCGCGCTGGGAACTGATCGAGCCCGTCCTGACGTCCTGGCGCAACCAGCGCCGCGGCCGGGCGCTGGACATCGGCCGACCGCCCGAACACGACCTGCGCCAGATCATGAACGCCATCCTGTACGTGGACCGCACCGGCATTCCCTGGCGCTACCTCCCGCACGACTTCCCGCCCTGGGCCACGACTTACGGGTACTTCGCCAAGTGGCAGCACGACGGGGTATTCGAGCAGCTCACCGGCCTGCTTCGGCACCTGGTCCGCGAAGCCGAGGGCCGAGACGCGGAGCCATCGGCCTGCGTGCTGGACTCCCAGACCATCAAGACCTCCGCCAACGTGCACCTCGCGGACCAGGGCACGGACGCCGGGAAACGGATCATCGGGCGCAAGCGCCACCTCGGCTGCGACACCCTCGGCCTGCTGCTGACCGTGCTGGTCACCGCCGCCAGCGTTTCCGACACCGCAGCCGGCGTGACCCTGCTGTCCCGCATCGCCGCCGCCCACCCCCACATCACGAAGGCCTGGGTGGACGCGGGCTACCGCACCACCGCCATCGACCACGGCGCCCGCCTCGGCATCGACGTCCACCCCGTCCAACGCCCGCCCGGCGCCCGAGGGTTCACGATCATCCCGAGACGGTGGACCATCGAGCGCAGCATCGGCTGGCTCATGCACCACCGCCGCCTCGCCCGCGACTACGAGACACACCCGCACCGCTCCGAAGCCATGATCCACCTCGCGATGATCGACCTCATGGCCCGCAGACTCACCGGCGAAGCCACTCCGAACTGGCGCGGAACCTGACCCGGGACCAAACACGAATCAACGGACCAAACGCTCAGTAAGTCTCAGCAGGTTCGATCACCTCTGGTCGAACTCATGCTGTCCCCATGCTGACCTCCTTGATGCGCTGTCAGGTTCGTTCGAGGGGCGCTGTACCGGCCTGGCGGCCTGTGCCGAGGCTGATCGGAGGGCGCTGTTCGCCGTGCACAGCAAGCGCGCCAGCGCCGTGTGAGGGGGCTCTCGCTGCGTACCGGCCGCTGCCACGATGATCTCATGCGCTTCCTCCGGCGTCGCCGCCTAGCTTGGTCGCGGGTTCGCACTTGGTGAGCGAAGGGGCGAACGGGGTGCCTGTCAGGACGAGATCACCCGCCGGGAGACCGTTGCGTTCCAACGGCGTTTGCAGCGGGCCAAGTTCGAGCAGCAGGTCACCCTGGAGGTGGTCCGCGGCATCCCACCCATCCGCTCCCGTCGCGGCCCGCGACGCCGACGGCCCGCCAAGCTGCACGGTGACAAAGGATACGACTACCACCACCTGCGGCGATGGCTCGCTTCCCGCGGCATCCGGCACCGCCTTGCCCGCAAGGGCATCGAGTCGTCCCAGCGGCTGGGTCGGCACCGCTGGGTGGTGGAGCGGACCGTGTCATGGCTGTCTGGCTACCGCCGCCTGCACCGCCGCTACGAGCGCAAGCCGGAACACTTCCTTGCCTTCACCGCCATCGCCGCGACCCTCATATGTCACCGCCGACTGGCCAAGTGAAATGACGTCTTATGCGGCGAGGTCGAGGTTGAGGATCTTGGCGGCTTTGCTGATGGAGCCTGGCATGAGGTGGCGGTAGATCTTGAAGGTGATCTCGATGGTCTTGTGGCCCATCCACTCGGCGACGTCGGTGATGGGAATGCCGTGCGTGAGGCAGTTGGAGGCGAAGAAGTGCCGCATGCCGTAGACGACCATCCCATCAGGGATCTCGACCTGACCGGCCTTCTTGATCCGCTGCCACTGGTTGGCGATGTGGTAGTGCGGGAACGTGCGGGACGGGTCGCCCGGGTGGCGCAGCAGGTAGCCGTCGACGGTGCCGTGCTTGGCGGCGTACCACTCGATGCTCTGCCGCACCCGCGCCGGGAGGGGCACGTCCCGGTACTCGCCCACCTTGCGGTGCTTGAGCCGCTCGTACTGGCAGGTGGTCCGGTTGACCTGCTCGGTGACGCGGTAGACGTCGTCAGCGACGATGTTGTTCAGGTTGACCGCGAACGCCTCGCCGTTGCGCATGCCACACCCGCTCATCAGATCGGAGACCAGCAGGAAACTGTCGTCACCGGCGGTGCGTATCTGCTGCAACTGCGCCGGTGACGGGATCACCACCCGCTTGGGGTCGTACTGCGGCGGCTTCACCCCGGCCACCGGGTTGTCGTCGAACAGCCCGAGCCGGTTCGCGTCCAGCAGGATCGCCTTGAGCTTGTCGAAGGCGTTCGCCTGAGCGGCCAGGCCGATGCCGTTGCGTTCCATGGTCTGCAGGAAGCCTTCGACCACCTTGTGGTCGAAGGAGTTCATCCTCCGGCTGCCCAGCAGCGGCAGCAGATGGATGTTCAGCAGCGACTCCAGGTGCACCACCGACGCCGGCCCCAGATCCCGCTGACCGGCTTTCCACTCGGTGGCGTACTCCTCGAACCGCATCGCCCCGTACCGGGCGATCCGCTCCGCCTTCGCCTGACCCCGCGGGGCCGCCTTCTTCGCCTTGTACATCTCCGTCAAACGCTCGATGGCCGCATCCTGGGTCACGAACCCGGACTCCTCCAACTGCTGCCCCGCGGCCGACCGATACCGGACCTTGTAAGGGTGAGGGCACTTCGACCACCGCGACCGCGGATGCTCACACTCCTTGAAAAACGAACCCCTCCCACGAACCAGGACAGCGGAACCCATGGTTGCTGACTCCTCCACGACCGATGCTGGCAGCTTGCTGACCCTCACCGGTTCGGAACAGCGCTGACCTGCGGAAAAGCGCGCGGGATCCGCTATGTTCTGGAACTGGATCGGACGCTCCCAGGAAGCGATCGTGCAAGCCCGCCGGGACTGGATGGAAGGGGCGCGCTTCGGTGAGGTGAAGGGGTACGACGGGGCGCCACTGCCTGCTCCGGAACTGCCGCCGGTGCCGTTGAAGCCGCGGGGTAGGGTGCGTTGACCTGCGGGAACGCGTCAGGACTGGGCCTTGGCCATCGAGGCGGGAGACGGCATTGAGGAGGTTCGCCAGGGCGGGCGAACGTACTACCTTCTTGTGCCGGGTACGTGCTTGTTCGCCTCGTCGACTCCCTTGTTGGCCTGGCTGATTCCCTCGTTGAGCTCCTTCATGCCTTTGTTGGCCTTGTCGATGCCCTTCTCAAGCGCGCCTGGAAGACGCAGGGGCGGCCGACGCCGTGGCGTGCACTCGCGTGCTGGAAGCGGTCGCCGAGGCTGCCTCATGACGATGGCTCAGGAACTCGTCCCCGACGCGTGCTTGGTCCGCCACGTGGTCTTCTTGGCCTGGTTCCCACAGGTGTCCATGGAGCACCAGCGCCGGTTGCCCGGGCGGGACATGTCGAGGAACCAGGCGGCGCAGGTCGGTCCGGCGCACGCGCGGACCCGCTCCAGGACGGGGGACGTCGCCAGGGTCAGCGCATCGCGGGCGATGTCGGCGAGAACCGCGCCGACCGGGTCGGCCGCGGCGTAGGTCAGCGTGCCGTGCTCGTCGAGCACTGGCACCGGCGGCGCCGCGCCGGCCGCCTGGTTCAGCCGCGCGCGGTCGTCCGGAGGGCATCCGGCGGGGCCGCTGTCGCCGCGGGCCGCAGTCAGGAGTGCATGCACGGCCTCCCGCACCTCGCGCGCCTGGTGCAGCACGGCCTGAGACGGGACCGGGACGACGGTGCCGTCGGGGTACGGCCCCAGTTGGACGACCCAGGCGGACAGGGCCTCGGGGGAGTCCAACTCCTCGGTGGCACCGTCCAAGCCGCGCAGCCGCAGGGTGCGCATGAAGTCCAGGCAGAGCCGTCCGGATCCACTGCGGAAGCGGGAGACCGGCGGTGCGGGAGAGGCGGCCATGCGAAACAGCCTACTGCGGAACCGGTTTTACTGGTACGTTCAGGGAACCTGTTAAACCGGTTCCTGGTGACGGGTCGTCACCTCTCCCTTGCGCACTTTCCTTCCTCTCCTGCTCGAGGTGTGTCGTGGCTCCAGGCGTTTCCCCCACTGCGTCGCCGGCGTTGAGCCGGCCCCTGATCCTGCTCCTCTCCGTCGCCTGCGGCATCGCGGTGGCCAACATCTACTTCCCCCAGGCGATCAGCCCGCTGATCGCCGACGACCTGCACGTGCGCCCCGCCTCCGCGGCCGTGGTCGTCACCTGCGCCCAGCTCGGCTACGCCGCGGGCATCTTCCTGCTGGTCCCCCTCGGTGACCGGCTCCGCCACCGCGGACTGGTCACCACTCTTCTGCTGGTGACCTGTACGGGGCTCGTGCTCGCCGGGACGGCCACCTCCCTGCCCGTCCTCGCCGTCGCCAGCGCCCTGGTCGGCCTGACCACGGTCGTGCCGCAGATCCTCATCCCCATGGCGGCCGGCCTGACCGACCCGGAGCGCCGCGGCACAGTCACCGGAACCCTGCTCTCCGGACTGATCGGCGGGATCCTGTTGGCCCGCGCCTTCTCGGGCACCCTCGGCGAATGGCTGGGCTGGCGCGCCCCTTACCTCGTCGCCGCAGTCATGGTGCTGATCCTCACCCTCGTGCTGGCCGCCGCCCTCCCGCACACGACGCCCAGCACCGACCAGCGCTACCCGGCACTCCTGGCGGCCTCCCTGCACCTGTTGCGCGCCGAACCGCTGCTGCGCCGCTCGTGCCAGTACCAGATCCTGGTGTTCGCCGCGTTCAGCGCCGCCTGGACCGCGCTCGCCCTGTTCATCACCGGCCCGCACTACGACCTGGGAACCCCCGCCGTGGGCGTGCTCGCCCTGGTCGGTGCGGCCAGCATGTTCGCCACGCCCATCGCCGGCCGGCGCACCGACCGGCGCGGCCCCGACGCCGTGAACCTGCTGTGCATGCTGGGCGCCATCGCGGCGGGGGCGCTGCTGCTCACCGGTCGCCTGGGCGGCGCCGTCGGGCTGGTGGGGCTGGGCGCGGGGATGCTGCTGCTCGACGTGGCCATGCAGTCCGGTCAGGTCGCCAACCAGGCCCGCATCTTCGCTCTGCGACCGGAGGCCCGAGCCCGGCTCAACACCGCATACATGACCTGCGCCTTCTTGGGCGGCAGCGCCGGTTCGTGGCTCGGTGTCCGCGCCTACTCCGCCTTCGGGTGGAACGGCGTGTGCGGCCTGGTCGCACTTCTGGCCGGTCTGGCCCTGCTCCGTCACGTCCTGCGAAGCCGGGAGACCACGGCCGCCGCAGACGCACGAGTACCGGCGTCCACCGGGAAGGACGGCGTGCCCGCCGGACGCTGAACCACGCCCGCCTCTATCGCACCAGGCCGACCGCGACGGCCGGAACGGCCCGGTTTCTGTCCCATACCACCGCGGATGCGGGGCAGCGTATGGCTGCCCGCGATCAAGCGGCGGCCAATGCGCACATGCCGACACTCAGCACGTGGCGCGGTATGGCCCCGCGTGTCGGCGCCCTCGACGGCGCCCCGCCCGCCGGCGTGTCACCCGGCCGAGGAGAGCGACGGCAGGGCCCTGGCACGCGAGGTCGCCAGCCGCCCCTTCGTCCTGCTCAAGAACAACCCCGCTCCTGACGGCGGTGCGGTACTTCCCCTCGATCGGGACGCACTGCGCCGGGTCGCCCCAATCGGCGACGCCGCCCGCCACGCCCGCGTCATGGACGGCGGCAGCGCCACCGTCTTCCCCGAGCACGACTGGATCGGACGGTCCCAGGAGGAGATCGAACAGGCGCGCCGGGACTGGATGGAGGGATCGCGCTTCGGTGAGATGAAGGGGTACGCCGGGGCGCCGCTGCCTGCCCGGAACTGCCACCGGTGCTGTTGAAGCCGCGGGGGAGGGGCGCTGACCTGGTGGGCGTCCGTCGACACCGCACCCATCGGCTCGTGGACCGCTCCGAGCGGATGTGCGGGCCCCGCCCCAGTACTACTGAGAGGTGGGCACGTGCGGGGAGCGGAGCACGAGCAGGGTGATCTCGCTGGGGGCGAAGACGCGGAACGGCGGGCCCCAGAAGCCGGTGCCGCGGCTGGTGTAGAGGAGGGTGCGGGTGCCGTGGCGGCTCAGGCCCGCGACGACGGGCTGGTCGATACGGACCAGGTGGTGGAAGGGCCAGATCTGGCCGCCGTGGGTGTGGCCGGAGAGCTGGAGGTCGATACCGTCGGCTGCCGCCCGGTGGACGAACTTGGGCTGGTGTGCCAGGAGCAGGACGGGGAGGTCGGGGTCGGCTCCGTCCAGGGCTCCGGCGAGGTGGGCGCGGTGGCCCGGCAGGCCGGAGGACTCGGCGGTGACATCGTCCACGCCGGCGACCACGAGCGTGTCGCCTCCGCGCTCCAGCAGCAGGTGGCGGTTGCGCAGCGGTTCCCAGCCCAGCTCGTCCATCAGGTCGACCCAGCCCTGGGCTTCGCTGTAGTACTCGTGGTTGCCGGTGACGTAGACCCGGGCCCGGGTGGCTCGCACGGTGCCGAGTGGGGCGGCTTGGGCGCGGCGGCGTTCGGCGGTGCCGTCCGCGATGTCGCCGGTGTGGCAGACCACGTCGGCTTCCAGGCTGTTCACCGTCTCGCAGACCCGTGCCGACCAGCGGGCGCGGTCGAGGGGGCCGTAGTGGGTGTCGGTGATGAGGACGACGCGGAGGCCGTCCAACCCGGCACCCAGGCGCGGGAGTTCCACGTCCAGTCGGCGCACGCGGGGCACGCGGCGGGCTTCGGCGTAACCCCAGGCGAGTAGGAGGGCGGTTACGCCGAGGACAGTCCACGTGACGATTCGGGCCCGGTCCTGACTCTCGCCGACATCGGCCACGGTGAGGACGGCCCGCAAGAGGACGCCCAGCAGAACGGACCAGGTGAACAGAACCCAGCTGCTCCCCAGCAGGGTGTCACCGACGATCGCCGCCCGGTCCTGCTGGCGCCGGCCGTGACCGCGCACCATCGCGAGCGGCATACCTATCAGGCCGAGGATGAACAGGGCGGTGCCGACCAGCGCGACCGGCAGCGGCCAGTGCTGGCCGGTGTACAGGAGCACCCAGCCGGGCACGGTCCACAGCAGGACGGGGGCGATGAGAGGGATGTACCGCATCAGGCGCTGAAGCCGGCTCCGCCGCGGCGTCTGTGCCTCACCCTCGATGTGCTGGGTGTTGCTGGTGTCCGTCACCCTTCCCCCTCCCCAACCAGGCTGTTGTCTCGCGCACTGTATCCGGTCGTCCTGGGGTGGGAGCCGGGCGTCAGTGAGCCGGTGCTGGTCGAGCCGCTGTTGTGTTACTGACCTCTTCGGGTTGTTGTCGGGGGTGGTGACGGGTGCTGATCCCTGCGGTAGGCCGGTGGTATGCGGTACGCGCAGGGTGGCGGGCTGAC
>NZ_JBSFHW010000058.1:0-56291 GCF_053597275.1 Streptomyces sp. NPDC001492
CTTCAGCAAACTGCAGATCCTCACCTCGCCATGGCTTGCCTACAGCTCCATCCCCGCCGCAGTGAGCCAGAGCCAGGGAGTGACCTCCCTGACCAACGCGGGCATCGACACCTGGGAAACGACCGCGCTGCACGACGACGAGTACTCCGCGGCCTACCAGCCGACCGCCGCGGGAACCTCCTCCACTGTCACCGTCCATGTCGACAGCCAGGACAACACCAACGCCTGGGGCAAGGCCGGCCTGATACTGCGCAACAGCATCGCCGGAGCCGGCTCGTCCACCGGGTACGCCTCCCTCGCCGTCACTCCCAGCAACGGCGTCAGCCTGGCGTGGGACTCCGACAGCGACGGCTACGTCGACAAGATCACCACCAAGACCGGTCGCTCCGCCCCTGTCTGGCTCCGGCTGGTCAGGAGCGGCACATCGCTCACCGGCTCCTACTCCACCGACGGCACCACCTGGACCACCGTCGGCACCGCCACACTGACCGGAGCGAACAGCAGCCTGGACGCGGGCACGTTCTTCACGGCCCACGGCCCCACACCCGGCACCGCGAGCTTCAGCCAGTTCTCCATCAGCTGACGAAGCGGAAGGGACACCGGGACTGCCGCAGGACCGCCAGGCTCAGCGACGCCTGGCGGTCCTGCGCCACACCGAGGATGAGACGCAGACGTCGCGCTGCCCGGGACCGGCATCGTCCCGGCCGGCGGGCAGCTCTACAAGATCGTGAACAGGAACAGCGGCAAGCTCTCGACATCAACGGCTTCAGTCACCGGAGGGGACGGAGAGATCGCGGAAGCCGTGTGTATCTGGCCTCCGATGCCTCGGCCTTCACCGTGGGCCGGCTGGGGTCCGTTGTCGACATCAACCGCCCCAGGTTCGGACGAGCCGAGCAAACGCCGGGTGAGAATGCCTTGGCCAAGTTGTGTCCGGAGCTGTACTGCTCCCTCTCTGTGACGCGTGCGAGCTCTGCCTGCAACGCTGTGACCGGATTCTTGGTGGGCAGATCATGCTCTGAACCATGCACGTTGGCAGTCCCTGGGAAATCCTTGTTGGCGGATCGTGGCAGTTGGCTTTTACTGTGCGTGAGCGTCGGGCTGTTCGTTGACTGTCGGTGATCTGCCTGTACCCGAGTCGATGTTTCGGGCGAGCTGTTGGGCATATTCGGCGAGGAGTTTCCGTAGGTCGGCGTAGTGCCGAAAGGTATCTGGCCGGACGAGGTTGTACCAGGTGGTGTTGCGGCGCAGGGCCCATTCGCGCTGGATGTGTTGAGGCTGTTCGGCCTCGATGGGGCGTGGGGCGAAGAGGTGCTCGCCTTGTGTGACCTGTACCCAGATGTAGACGGAGGCGTCCTGGCGTTTGCGGTCGCCGACCGGTGGCCGGATGGGGCCGGGAAGCGGTGGCAACTCGCTGACCAGGGCGTCCCATTCGTCCGGAGGAAGAGCCCAGTCCCTGAGTGCCTCGCGTCGGCGCTGGTAGTCGATGAGTGGTCGCCGGGGTGCTCGGAGTTCGGCGCCGAGCTCGCGGAGGACTCGTTCGAACTCGGCTGGACTGCGTCCTGCGCGCTCCCAGCGTTTGAAGTCGGTGTTGGTTCTGAACCGCACCAGGCTTGGGGTGATGCCGAGGTAGGCCGCGGCCTCGTCGAGGGGTCCGCCTATGGCCCACTGGACGAGCCGGACTGCAGCGGTTCGGCGTAGCACCTTCGGGGCAATTCCGGTAATAGGCGCGAAGTATCTTTCATACCAGTCCAGTTCCAGGTATGCGGGGATGTGTTCTGGTCGGTAGTCGTCCCGCAGGGGTGCTCGGAATCCCTGTGGGCCGCCGATTTTGCGGTAGGTGCGGGTCAGGGGTTCGGCTGCGTCTCGGAATCGTGGTGAGCACGAGTTTTCATGTCGGGCGTAGATGCGTACCCAGGGCGTACGTGTCGGCCGTTCCCCGGGGGTGTGGACGAGGTGGGAAAGGTGTTCGGAGAGATCGTCTGCTTCGAGTAAGGCGTGTGCGGCGCGCAGGAGTCCGGCACAGGCGATCGAGTCACGGGGCGGTACATCGCGCAAGCGAGAGTGCTGCAGACCGTTGCTGGTACTCGAATTCCCTGAAGCGGAGTGGACGTACGCGGCCACGTGCCCGGCGAAGGTGGTGTCGAGAAGATGCTGCCCTACGGGCCAAGTAGTAGCGATCAGTGCGGTGGCCAGCCGGAGATCCGTGAGGTACTCGGATGCGTCCGAGGCTGGGGTCAGCGGGTCTAGGCGGGCAAGCAGGGACTGCTGGAAGCGAAGGATGCCCGGTGTCGGGTGTGGCCGACGGTAAGGATCTGTAGCAACTCGTTGATCGAGTCTGCCGCCGCAGGCGCGGGACTTTCGTTTCTGGGTTGGGGTGCCGATCGTCCACCGGCATTGCGCTGGGTGCAGGGTGTGATCGTTGGCCCGCTCAATCAGGCGCCCTGATATAGCGCGCGGCTGCCCACAGCGCGAGCAGCTTGCTTCCAGATAGGTCTGGTGTTCTACGCAGCTGAAGACAAAGGGTAGGTGCCACAGCTTGCGCCAGGGACCGCCGTGGAGTTGCTGGGCTGGGGTGCAGTCGCCCGCTAGACAGGTGGGGCAATACCGTGGGGAGCCGACGAAGAGCCATGGGTCCGGCCTCTGTCCGGGCACGGACGACCAGGCGATGGGGGGATACCGGTCTCGCCACTGTGTCAGTGTTAGTGCCGACACTTCCTCGGCTGTCTGGCGGGTCACTCGGGCGAATCCTTGGGCCTCCGGCCCGGTGAGATTCAGAAGCAGACTGCCTGGGATGTGATGAGCTTGGACGCGATCGGTCCAGCCCGCCGCACGGATCAGTTGCAGAGGCGGGAGGCTTAGGCGATGCCCTAGCCGAAGCAGGTAGCTGACAAGGGACTCTCCTGAGGCAGGTTCGAGACTCCGGGGCAGTGGATGCATCACGGCTCCATCCGTCAGGCGCCCGCGCGGGCAGCCGGGCCAGGGTCATCGAAAACCGTGTTCCGGGGTCGCTTCGCCTGCGTGGTCTTCTTGGCGGCCGTCTGCGGGTCGGGCGGGATGACGGGTTCGTCCGGCGGCTGCTCTGGCTCGTCCCGCCGGAGCACGATCTCGTCCAGCAGGCTCTCGTCGATCATTTCCTTCCCGGACTCCATGGCTTCCTGGGCGCCGTCTTCGAGCAGGCGTCCCAGCAGGCCGATGACACCGCCGGTGCGACGCATCAAGTACTCCGGCATACCGCCGCCGGTGAGCATGCCCTGCGTCGCGTTCATCAGCCGCAGGTGCTGCTCGATCCCCTTCAGATGATTGACGAAGGCCGTGATCTGCTTCGGGGTGATGTAGCGGAACCGGTCGATCTCGATGAGCTCGAAGCGGTGTTCCGTCTGGGTGACCTCCAAACCGTGGATGCGGGTCGACTCCAGCGGTGGCATCTCCCATTGCCGGGTCTTCTTGTTCCACTTCGCCTCACGCAGCAGCCCGACGCCCTGGATGTTGACGCCGGTCAGGATCAGAGTGACGTCCAGGCTCATAAAGGCCCGCATCAGGTCGAGGACGTCCTGGTCGTCGGCTCTGTGCATCCTTAGTCGGCTGATGTCGTCCAGAATCAGAGCTTTGACACCATGGTCATAGAGAGAGTCGGCGACCTGCCGTACCAGTTCCGGCACCGTGGCCGACTTGCGGGTCGGAGCCCGGAAGAAGCCTAAGATCGACATGCAAAGGCTTTTCGGGGTTGCTGTCACCGGGGTCGAGACATAGACGACTGGTGCGTGGAGATCACGGGTGCCCGGCAGAGCCTGGGGGTTGAGGTGACTGTGGAGTTCCAGCCACTGCTTTTCGAAGACGGCCCCGGCGGAGCAGACAGACGCGGTCTTGCCGTAGTTGCCCCAGCCGCTGATCATGACGCCGGCGCGGGTCGGGTCGTTCTTCTTCCTCGTGTTGCCGCTCAACCGGCGCCGGATCAGCTTGCCGACCTTGTCGTGCATGGGGGTGTCCTGCAGCGGGAGGTTCGCGTTCGTCAGCTCCCGGTAGAGGTCGTAGTCGTACTGGCGGCTCTCAGGGAGCATCGACCATTGCTGCGGGGAGATCGTCTGAGCGGGGACGAGTAGGTCGTAGTGGGTGCGGTAGTGCTGCCAGCCGGCGTAGGTGTCGAGGGGCGGGCGGCTGCCCAGGATCAGCTCGGCGATCCTGGCTCGTGAAGGCAGACCGTCCAGCGGATCATCGTGAGAGAGGGCTCGGGTCACGTGTCGTCCTCCTGGACAGGAGTATCGGCTTCCGAGTCGTCGGGGGGCGGAAGCCGGAACATGGGACGCCGGTTCAGGGCCTCGTGCAGCGTTGCCGGGGCCACGGGCTTGACGTCGGCGAGGGCTTCTTCGCGTCGTCGACGGCGGTCGGCGTCGACCGCGTGGTCGATCGTGCGGGCGTGCTCGGCCCAGGCCGCGGGCATCTCAGCCGGAGCTGGCTCATCCGCGATGGCGGGTGCGGCGGGGCGGTCAGCGGCCGCAGCCTGTGCGCGGGTGATCTCGCGGGCTTGGGCGACGCGCTGCTTCTTTCCGGCCTTCCTCTTGGCCTGGCTGGGCCATTGGTCGACTGGGGTGACCGAGCCGAGGATCCCGAGCAGATCTTCCAGGAGCTCGCTCTCGGAATGGATCCTGATCTTGTTCGCCCTCACGCGTGTCAGCAGGGCGTCGGCAGTCTTGTCCGAGAAAGCAGGGATCTCACCTTCGGGCGGCAGTCCTCTCCAGCGCAGAATGTGCCAGGTCTCGTGGTCGGCAGGGTCCTGGAAGTACACCTGCCGGCGGTCCCTCCGGTCACTGCGGACAACCCACTTGCCCGCGTGTTTGCCGCCCCGGGCGGAGGGCTGCTGGAAGCGCGGCTCGTCGAAGACCGGGTGGTGATACCAGAGCCCGAGGATCTTCACCCCGCGACGAGGATGGATCTTCACGTGGTGTTTGCGCAGGACCTTGTAGTAGAAGCTCGGTTCGGGGAAGTCCAGGTCGAAGCCGCCCTGTTCCATCGCGGCAGCGAACAGGGTGTTGGGGCTGTGGTCTTCACCCGGCGCCCAACTCGGGGCGTATTCGCCTAGTTTACGGTTCTGCCAGATCTGGACGATCCAGGTCGCGATGATGTGCTCGGCTTGCGCGAGCGTGAGGCTCGCATCTCGTTCCGGGTCGGCCCCGCGGTCCGCGACGTCACCGCCGGTGAATCCCAGCAGGTGCTCGAAGAGCATGGTCTGGATGGTGAGGAACTGGCGCTCGACCGCGAACTTGTCGGTCTGCCGCAGGACGCGAGCAGGCAGGATCCGGCAGCCGATCTCCGTTTCGGCTTCCACCAGGTCGTGATTCTTGTAGGGGCCGCCGTGGTCGGTGGTGACCGTCTCCGGGGCGAAGAACGGCAGAGCGGCGACACGGTGACCGGTGAACTCGGCGATCACCTCGGCCGGCACCCCTGCGTAGGGCCATTCCATGTCCTCACCCCAGCCGTCCCGCATCGGAAGCGGCAGCATCACGTCCCTCAGCAGCATCGCGATGTCGACCGAGGTGTCGGACTGGAGCGTAAGCCGGAAGGCCGGCAGCCCGTGCGTGTAGAGATCGAGTGCGAGCGTCAGCGTCGCGGTGATCGCGTCGCCGAACACGGTCTCGCGCAGCTTCACCGGCATCGGGGTCGAGTCCAGCACCAGAACCTGGCCCGGCCGGTGGACCACCATCCGGCCGGAGACCCCGGCCTCCGCGGCCGCCTCCGCCGTCCGCCCGTAACGCGGCCGGGCTCCGCCGGGCCCGAACCACTCGTTCCAGACGGCCGCGAGCGTCCAGCGGGAAGGGATCTTCTCAGTGGGAAACGTCGGGAACCGCTCACGCATGTACTGGTGCATCAACCGGTGCTTGGCACCCTGGCTCAGGCGGGCGCGTGGGCCGCACTCGGCCTTTACTGCGAAGATCGCCTCCCGGATCTCCTTCGTGATGGTGCGGTGCCCGCTGCGTCGCCGCGTCCAGCGCCCGTCCGCGCAGGCCAGCAGGAGACTGTCACCCACCAATCCCGACAGACGTACCAGCGTCCGGTAGCTGAGGTGCTGCAGACCGCACCGGACCGCCTCCGGACGGGGCATCGCCTCCATCTCCGCAGCCTTCGCGTACCGACGCTGAGTCAACGTCGTGCGGTCCGGGTCGTAGGCCGGCCGGGGCTCACCCGGCAGGGCCCGAGCCGGGTGGCCCTCCCGGAACCCCGTCTCGGCCTCCAGCACGTGCGCCGCCCGCAGCCGGGCCCGCTCTAACTGGTCCTTGGTCAAGTCGGCCAGTGTCCTCGGCTGCCGGGCGACCGGCGGTGGGCGCCCTGACTCGACTGCCGGAAGAAGCCGCAGGTCAGCATGGTTGATGAGCCAACGGAACGAGCGGGTCTCCGCGCGGCCGTCGTCATCCACGAGGACGAGCCGGCCGAGTTGGCCGTGGACGTCGTCAACCGTCCACTCGACGCCATTGAGTGCGACCCGCCTACCCGGCGCGATCTGCAAGAACCCCCTCGCTGCCATCACACCGCCCAGATCAGTGAGCTGTGGCGCAAGGGACTGCCCAGGTCAACGCCGAGCTCGCGGTGCCAGAGCAGCCGGACGATGTTTGCCCGGCCAACGGAAGGCACGCTGGTCGCCTCCGCCAGGTCGGAGAACGTCATCTCCTGCCCCTGCTGCCCGCTGATAGCGGTGAGCAGCTGCTCGCGCATGCCGAGAAGGTCCCTCGCCGGCCGCCGGCGCGAGGACAGGTGGTCAAGGACGCTCCAGACATGCGGTCGCCAGCCCGCGACCACCGAGTACCGCCAGCCGCAGGCAGCCGCCACTTCCCTGGCCGCCGCGAACTTCAGCGCGTCCTCTTCCTTGATCAGCTCCATCGGGCGGACGTCCAGCAACCACATCCCACCGCCGATCACGGCCAGGAAGTCCGGGATGTGCCAGGCATGCCCGCCCGCATGCTCGAAGTCCAGCCGGAACGGCTGCGACAACACTTCCGATGCCCTCAAGAAGTCAAGCGCGACCAGCAGGCTCACTTCCTTCAGCGACTCGAAGCCATGCTTCCCGCCCGCTGACGCCATCGCCTCCAGGCCGGGGCGGTGCCGCTGCTTCGCCCGCCACGTGAACCCTCGCATTGGCCGGGACGACATCACCGGTACGTGAGCCATGTCCCGGACCGGCCAGCAGACCTCGTCGGCGCCCACCTGCCACGTCGAACTCCACCGACGCGGCCAGTCGTCCCCGAGCCGCAGCCGATCCCGCAGTCCGGCGTCCCCGTCGTACGCCGTGACAAGGTGGTCCAGCTGACTTGAATCCGATGGGATCTTCGCTCTCGCTGCCTCGCCCACCCATCCAGAGAAGCATCACTCGACCGGCAACGGGGGCGTTTTGCCGGTACTGCCCGCAACACAGCGTGACGGGACCGAGATTTGCCAACCAGCTTGCTCCATGTGCCAACTAAAATTCTCCGTCACACATGCTCCCGAAGGCGGACCCCGCACCGATTGCATAAACGTGCATCGATACGTATAGTCATGCCATCCAGGAGGAGGATGACATGGCGGTACGTGCGGCAGTGGCCGGAGCGAGCGGGTACGCGGGCGGAGAACTCCTGCGTCTGCTCCTGGCGCACCCCGAGATCGAGATCGGGGCCCTGACCGGCAACTCCAACGCGGGCCAGCGGCTCGGCGCGCTGCAGCCGCATCTGCTGCCGCTGGCCGACCGGATACTCCAGGAGACCACCCCCGAGGTCCTCGCCGGGCACGACGTGGTGTTCCTCGCCCTGCCCCACGGCCAGTCCGCCGCCGTCGCCGAGCAGCTCGGCCCGGACGTGCTCGTCGTCGACATGGGCGCCGACTTCCGGCTCAAGGACGCGGCCGACTGGGAGAAGTTCTACGGCTCCGCGCACGCCGGGACCTGGCCGTACGGCCTCCCCGAACTGCCGGGTGGCCGCGCCGCGCTGGAGGGGTCCAAGCGCATCGCGGTACCCGGCTGCTACCCGACGGCCGCCACCCTGGCCCTCTTCCCGGCCTACGCCGCCTCCCTCGCCGAGAACGAGGCCGTGATCGTCGCCGCCTCCGGCACCTCCGGCGCGGGCAAGGCGCCCAAGCCGCACCTGCTGGGCAGCGAGGTCATGGGCTCCATGGCGCCGTACGGCGTCGGCGGCGGCCACCGGCACACCCCCGAGATGATCCAGAACTTCAGCGCGGCGGCGGGGGAGCGGGTCTCCGTCTCCTTCACGCCGACCCTCGCGCCGATGCCCCGCGGCATCCTCGCCACCTGCAGCGCGAAGGCCAAGCCGGGGGTGTCCGCCGAGTCCGTGCGCGCCGCCTACGAGAAGGCCTTCGCCGACGAGCCCTTCGTCCACCTCCTGCCCGAGGGCCAGTGGCCCGCGACGGCGTCCGTCTACGGTTCCAACGCCGTTCAGGTGCAGGTCGCATACGACGAGGCGGCGGGCCGCATCATCGCGATCAGCGCCATCGACAACCTGACCAAGGGCACCGCGGGCGGTGCCGTCCAGAGCATGAACCTCGCCCTCGGACTCGACGAGTCCACGGGGCTTTCCACGATCGGAGTCGCACCGTGAGCGTCACGGCAGCCAAGGGATTCACGGCGGCCGGCATCGCCGCCGGAATCAAGGAGAACGGCAACCCGGACCTGGCCCTCGTGGTCAACAACGGTCCGCGCCGCGCCGCCGCCGGTGTCTTCACCTCCAACCGTGTGAAGGCCGCGCCGGTGCTGTGGTCCGAGCAGGTCCTCAAGGGCGGCCAGGTCTCCGCGGTCGTCCTCAACTCCGGTGGCGCCAACGCCTGTACGGGTCCCAAGGGCTTCCAGGACACGCACGCCACCGCCGAGAAGGCCGCCGAGGTCCTCGGCCGGGGCGCCATCGAGGTCGCGGTCTGCTCCACCGGTCTCATCGGCGTACTGCTCCCGATGGACAAGCTGCTCCCGGGCGTCGAGACCGCCGCGGCCCAACTGTCCGAGCACGGCGGCGAGAAGGCCGCCATCGCCATCAAGACCACCGACACCGTCCACAAGACGTCCGTCGTGACCAAGGACGGCTGGACCGTCGGCGGCATGGCGAAGGGCGCCGGCATGCTCGCGCCCGGCCTCGCCACCATGCTCGTCGTCCTCACCACCGACGCGGCCCTCGACAGCGACGTACTGGACAGGGCGCTCCGGGCGGCGACGCGCACGACCTTCGACCGCGTGGACTCCGACGGCTGCATGTCGACCAACGACACGGTGCTGCTGCTCGCCTCGGGTTCGGCCGAAGTCACCCCGGAGTACGAGGAGTTCGCGGAGGCCGTACGGCAGGTCTGCGACGACCTCGGCCAGCAGCTGATCCGGGACGCCGAGGGCGCCAGCAAGGACATCAAGGTCGAGGTGATCAACGCGGCGAGCGAGGACGACGCCGTCGAGGTGGGCCGCTCCATCGCCCGCAACAACCTCCTCAAGTGCGCGATCCACGGCGAGGACCCCAACTGGGGCCGTGTGCTCTCCGCGATCGGCACCACCAAGGCCGCCTTCGAGCCCGACCAGCTCAACGTCGCCATCAACGGCGTCTGGGTCTGCAAGAACGGCGGCGTCGGCGAGGACCGCGAGAAGGTCGACATGCGCTACCGCGAGGTGCACATCGTCGCCGACCTCGCCGCCGGGTCCGAGACCGCCACCATCTGGACCAACGACCTCACCGCCGACTACGTCCACGAGAACAGCGCCTACTCGTCATGAGCACTACGCGTAAACACACCGCGCTCCCCAAGGCCCAGATCCTCATCGAGGCGCTGCCCTGGCTGGTCAGGCACAACGGCAAGACGGTCGTCATCAAGTTCGGCGGCAACGCCATGATCGACGAGGACCTGAAGGCCGCCTTCGCGCAGGACGTCGTCTTCCTGCACCACGCCGGTCTCAAGCCGGTCGTCGTGCACGGCGGCGGCCCGCAGATCAGCGCCGCCCTCGACCAGCACGGCATCGTCAGCGAGTTCAAGGCCGGCCTGCGCGTCACCACCGAGGACGCCATGGACGTCGTACGCATGGTGCTCGCCGGACAGGTCCAGCGCGAGCTGGTCGGGCTGCTCAACCAGCACGGCCCGCTGGCCATCGGCCTCACCGGCGAGGACGCGCACACCATCACCGCCACCAAGCACCAGCCCGAGATCGACGGCGAACTGGTCGACATCGGGCGGGTGGGCGAGATCACCGCGATCGACACGGGCGCGATCGAGGCACTGCTCGCCGACGGCCGGATCCCGGTCGTCTCGTCGATCGCCCGTAGCCAGGACGACGGACATGTCTACAACGTCAATGCTGATACGGCGGCTGCGGCACTCGCTGCTGCTCTTGGAGCGGAGACTCTCATGGTCCTCACGGACGTCGAGGGTCTCTATGAGGACTGGCCGAACAGCGACGAGGTGATCAGCCGCCTCTCCGCTTCCCAGCTGGAGAAGCTGCTGCCGGAGCTGAGCTCCGGCATGGTGCCGAAGATGGAGGGGTGTCTGCACGCCGTGCGCAACGGCGTCACCACCGCCCGCGTCATCGACGGCCGGGTCCAGCACTCGATCCTGCTGGAGATCTTCACCGACGAGGGCATCGGCACGATGGTCGTGCCCGACGAGAATCCGCACGTACAGGGGGAGTCGTGAGCAACCAGGAACTGACCGCGCGATGGCAGGGCGCGCTCATGAACAACTACGGCACCCCGCTGCTGCCCCTGGTGCGCGGCGAGGGCGCCAAGGTGTGGGACGCCGACGGCAAGCAGTACGTCGACTTCGTCGGCGGCATCGCGGTCAACGCGCTCGGCCACGCCCACCCGGCGGTCGTCGAGGCCGTCAGCACGCAGATCGCGTCCCTGGGCCACATCTCCAACTTCTTCATGTCCGAGCCGACCGTGACCCTTGCCGAGCGGCTGCTGCAGCTGTTCGGGCGGGACGGCAGGGTGTTCTTCTGCAACTCGGGCGCCGAGGCCAACGAGGCCGCCTTCAAGATCGGCCGGCTGACCGGGCGGACGCACATCGTCGCCACCGAAGGCGCCTTCCACGGCCGCACCATGGGTGCCCTCGCGATGACCGGCCAGCAGGGCAAGCGGGAGCCGTTCCTGCCGCTGCCGGGTGACGTCACGCATGTGCCGTACGGCGACGCGCAGGCCCTTGCGGCCGCGGTCACCGAGGAGACCGCGCTGGTGATCCTGGAGCCGATCCAGGGCGAGATCGGCGTCGTCGTACCGCCCGCCGGTTATCTCAAGGCCGCCCGTGCGATCACCGCCGCGACCGGTGCGCTGCTGGTCCTCGACGAGGTCCAGACCGGAATCGGCCGCACCGGCCACTGGTTCGAGTACCAGGCCCACGAGGGCGTCCTGCCGGACGTCGTCACGCTCGCCAAGGGCCTCGGCGGCGGGCTGCCGCTCGGCGCGACCGTCGCCTTCGGGCGGGCCGCGGAGCTGCTGCAGCCCGGACACCACGGCACGACCTTCGGCGGCAACCCGGTCGCCTGCGCCGCAGGGCTCGCCGTCCTGGACACGATCGCGAACGAGGGCTTGCTGGAGAACGTCAAGCAGCAGAGCGAGAAGCTGCGGGACGGAATCGAGTCACTGGGCCACCCGTTGATCGCCCATGTCCGGGGCGCGGGCCTCCTCCTGGGTATCGTGCTCACCGAGCCGCTCGCGCCCCAGGCGCGCCAGGCGGCTCAGGAGGCCGGATTCCTGGTGAACGCACCCGCCCCCGACGTCGTACGGCTGATGCCGCCGCTGACTCTCGGAGACGACGAGGTGGACGCGTTCCTCCAGGCGCTGCCCGGCATCCTGGACCAGGCCAACGGGGACGGATCCGGAGAATGAGACGACGATGAGTCACGCGCAGGACGACGCACAGCACGCCGGGCCTGCCGTGCCGCAGACCCGCACCGCACGCCACCGCCGGATCGTGGACATCCTCAACCGGCAACCGGTGCGCTCGCAGAGCCAGTTGGCGAAGTTGCTGGCCGACGACGGCCTGAACGTCACGCAGGCGACGCTGAGCCGGGATCTCGACGAGCTGAACGCGGTGAAGATCCGCAACAACGACGGCGACCTGATCTATGCGGTGCCCAGCGAGGGGGGTTTCCGGACCCCCCGGGCGCCGCTGGGGGAGTCCGCCAAGGAAGAGCGGATGCGGCGGCTGTCGCAGGAGCTGCTGATCTCCGCGGAGGCGTCCGCGAATCTTGTGGTGCTGCGGACGCCGCCGGGGGCCGCGCAGTTCTTGGCCTCGGCGATCGACCAGGCGGAACTGCACGACATCCTTGGCACGATTGCCGGTGACGACACGTTGTTGCTGATCAGCCGGGATCCGAGCGGGGGGAATGCGTTGGCCGAGCATTTGCTGAGGTTGGCTCAGAACGGGCACTGAGAGGGGTGGTTGCTGCCGTCCGCCGACTGCGACTTCGTCGTGGCTGGTCGCGCAGTTCCCCGCGCCCCTGAAAAAGGGGCGGTGCAGTCAGCCCAGGCGGGCAGCGAGGCCCCCCGTGCATCTCACCTCGTCGCCCGCCGTGATCAGCAGGGCCTCCACGTCCGGGAGGGACTCCAGCCAGCGCAGGCCCTGGTTGGAGCCCATGGCGAAGGCGGCTGTGGCCCAGCAGTCCGCCCAGGTGAGCTTGGGGGCCACCACGGTCACTGCCACCAGGTCGGTCACCGCGGAGCGGCCCGTGCGGGGGTCGACGATGTGGGCGCCCCGCTCGGCGGTGCCGGAGGTGGCCACCGCCAGTTCGTCCGTGCCGGCCGCGGAGACGACCGCCGCGAGCCCGCCCGGGCGCAGCGGGTCCGCCACCCCGACCCGCCAGGGCCGGTGCGCTTCGGGCATGCCGAGCAGTTGGACGTCCCCGCCCCCGTTCATGCTCACGCCGCTCACGCCGGGGATCGCCGCCAGCAGCCGGGCCGCGCGCTCGGCGGCCCAGCCCTTGACGATGCCGGTCGGATCCAGCCGCCCTTCGTAGCGCATGCTGAACCAGCCGTCGCTCACCCGCTCCGCCTCGGCGCCCAGTGCGAGCACCTCGGCGACCTCGGGGGCGCACTGCTCCACGGTCAGCTCACCGCGCGCGAGCCGGGAGACCTGGCTGTCGTCGCGGTAGGTGCTGAACACCTCGTTCACCCGGTGCAGTCCGGCGATCGCCTCCTGCAGCGCCGCCTGCACCGCACCGGGCTCCCCGCCGCGGACGTCGAAGGAGAAGACGGTCCCCATGACCTCCTCCGCATGACGCACCGCGGCGGGAGCTTCTGCCGACTCGGCCACCGACTCAGCCACCGGCCTGGTCCAGTGCCGACTGCAGCGACTGCATATAGCCGCTGCTCGTGTACGTGGCACCCGAGACCGCGTCGATCTTCGCGCTGCCGGCCGCCACCGCCTCCTGGTTCAGCTTGGGGATGGCCATCGCCGTCTTCTGGTCGCTGAGCCCGCCCTTGGGCGCCTGCACCGCATCGGCCTTGGTGATCTTGCCGTTGCTGACGGTGATACGGACCTGGACCGGCCCGTACTGGGTCTGCGCGACACTGCCGGTGACGGTCTTGGCCTGGGTGCTCGCGGAGCCCGAGCCCTGGGAGCTGCCGGACGCGGAGCCCCCGCCGCTCTGCGAGGAACCGCCGCTGCCCTGCGCGGAGCCGGCGCTCGCCTTCATCTTGTCGATCGCCGACTGCAGCGACTGCTTGTAGCCGTTGCTCGTGTACGTCGCCCCGGAGACCGAGTCGATCTGCGCGCTCTGCGCGGCGACCGTCTCCTTGGTCAGCTTCGGTATGGACAGCGCGGTCTTCTGGTCGCTGGTGCCGCCCTTGGGCGCCTGGATCGCCTCGGCCTTGGTGATCTTTCCGTTGCTGACGGTCAGCCGGACCTGGACGTTGCCGTACTGGGTCTGGGCCACACTGCCGTCGACCGTGCCGCTCCCGGCGCCCGCGGTGCCGCCCTGGGGCGACTCCTGCGCGGCCGCGGTCTGCTGCGGGGCCGCACCGGCCGCCTGGGCGTTCGGGTCGGACGCCGGTTTCAGCGACAGCAGCAGTACGACGCCCGACACGGTGGCGGCGGTGGCCAGCACGACACGCCGGATGGGGTGACTCTTCTTCATCGCTTTCCCAGACTCCTGAAGTCCCGTCGCTCACATCTCGAACGACTCGTGATGGATGCGGCGGGCGGGCACTCCCGCGCCGCGCAGTGCTTCGTACACGCCCTGCGCGAACCCGGCAGGGCCGCACATGAAGACGTCGTGCTGTTCGATGTCCGGCAGTTTCTGCCGCAGCCGCTCCGCCGAGATGTCCGGGCGCTCCCCGTCCGGACTGTTGACCGCGTACATCAGCCGGGCGCCGCGGTCGTCGGCGATGGCGGCGAGCTCGTCCCAAAGGGCGAGATCCTGCGTGGTGTTGGCCCGGTAGAGGAGGGTGATGTCGCCGGAGGCACCCGGGAGCGTCTCGAACAGCGCCCGCATCGGCGTGATGCCGACGCCGCCCGCCACCAGCAGCACCTTGCCGCGGCTGCGCCGCTGCGCGGTCATCGCACCGTACGGACCCTCGGCCCACACCTTGGTGCCGGGCGTCAGCTCGCGCAGCCGGGCGCTGTGGTCGCCGATCGCCTTGACGGTGATCCGCAGCATGTCGGGGCGGGGCGCCGCCGACAGCGAGTACGGGTGGGAGGAGAACCGCATGCCCGGCGCGAGGAACCGCCACCGGAAGAACTGCCCGGCCTCCGCGCCCATCCGGTGCAGCTTCCGCCCGCCGATCAGCACCGACACGATGCCCGGGGTCTCCTCGATGACCGCCTCGACGCGCATGCGGTGCCGCATGTTCAGCCGGATCGGCGTGAGGATGCGGTACCAGACGACCAGCGCGGTGACCGATCCGTACAGCGCGTACCAGAAGGTCTTCGCGGTCGGCTCGACGGCGAAGTCGTTGCCGGTGGTGATCTGGTGCCAGAACGTCAGGAACACGGCGCCGTACGTCAGCAGGTGGACGTGGTACCAGGTGTCGTACGGGATCCTGCGCCGCACCGGGCCGATCGAGGTCAGCCCGATGAGCACGAACAGGCCGGTGCCGATGGCCGCCTTGCCCATGTCCGGCAGCTGGTTGATGGAGTCGATCGTCTGCTGGACGATGTCACCGAGCGACTTGCCCGCCTGCAGCGCATAGCCCCACATGATGAGGAAGACATGCGCGAAGACCAGGCAGAGCGTGTAGCGGCCGCTCATCGCGTGCCAGCGCGCCACCCGGTCGGAGCCGACGCGCCGTTCGAGGGCCGGCACGCGGGCCATCTGCAGCACCACGAGCGCCATCAGATAACCGGCCAGCAGACCGGTGATCCGGCCCGCGTTGAGGATCTTGCCGTTCTGGTCGGCGATGGACGGAGTGTTGTGCCACCACAGCCACAGCACACCGACCGCGCCCGCCCATACGGCGAGCAGCAGGACGGTCGCCGGGGAGCGGCGCGGACGGATGCGGCGCATCGTCTGGCGGCGGGCGGCGCGGCCGCCTGCGAGCGTGGTGGTCACTGTTCCTCCGGGGCGGGGGCAAGGGGGCTGTCGTGGTCCCTTGGCCCTGAGATACGTGCCGCGACGCCGGTGTGTTCAGCCGCGTGCCGAGTCCAGTGCGGACTGGAGTGACTGGCGGTAACCGTTACTTGTGTACGTGGCGCCGGAGACGGTGTCGATGCTTGCGCTCTGGGCCTGCAGCGCCTCGCTGCGCAGCCGGGGGAGTGCGTAACTGTTGATCTCCTGGTCGCGTGGGTTGTCCGTCGGGTACTGGACGGCCGTCACTTCGGTGAGCTTCCCGCTCTTGAGGGTGATCCGGACCTGGACGGGGCCCCAGCGGGTCTGGATCGTGTCGCCGGTGACGGTCTTTGTGGCGGTCGTGGTCGAGCCTCCGGAGCCGCCGGACCCGGTCGAGCCGCTCGAAGCGCTCGAACTGCTGCTGGGCGCGGGCACCGCCAGTGCCGCCTCCGGCGAGGAGTGCGGCTTCAGCGACAGCAGCAGCACCATGCCGGAGACGGTGGCGGCGCTCGCGAGCACGATGCGGCGCAGCGGACGGTTCTTCTTCAGCGCGTGCACTTGACGGCCTCACAGCTCTCAGAATTCGAACGACTCGTGGTGGATACGACGGTCCGGCACACCCGCGTCGCGCAGCTCCTCGTACAGGTCCCGGGCGAAGCCGTGCGGGCCGCAGATGTAGACGTCGTACGCGGCCAGGTCCGGGAAGGTGGCGCGCAGGTTCCGCGCGGTCAGGCTGGGGCGCCGGCCGTCCTGTCCGTTGAGCGCGTACAGCACCTTCGCGCCGCGCCAGCGGGCGATGGCCTCCAGCTCGCCGCCGAGGGCGAGGTCCTCGGCCGTGCGCGCCCGGTACAGGAGGGTGACCTCTCCGGGCAGCGTCTCGAACAGCGCTCGCATCGGTGTGATGCCGACACCGGCGGCGATCAGCAGGGACTTCGGGGAGGTCTGCCGATCCTCGGTCAGCGAGCCGTACGGCCCCTCGGCCCACACCCGGGTGCCGGGTCGCAGCAGGGAGACGGCCGCGCTGTGGTCGCCGAGCGCCTTCACCGTGATGCGCAGCAGGTCACGGCGGGGCGGGGCCGACAGCGAGTACGGCGTCGACGTCCATCCCATGCCCTCGCCGAAGAACCGCCAGCGGAAGAATTGGCCTGCCCGTGCCCCCATCTCGTCCAGCCGGTGTCCCCGCACGACGACCGAGTAGACGCCCGGCGCCTCGCGGTGCACGGACTGGACCCGAAGCCGGTGCCGCAGGTTCAGCCGGACCGGGGCCAGGATCCGGAACCACAGCACCAGCGCGGCGACGCCCAGGTACAGGGCGTACCAGGCGGCCGTGGCGAACGCGTGCCCGTTGAAGTCGTTGCCCAGCGCAAGCTGGTGGCCGAAGGCCAGGAACACGGCCGCATAGGTGAGCAGGTGGACGTAGTACCAGAACTCATACGTGGTCCTGTGCCGCACGGCCCGGACCGAGGTGATGCCGACCGCGAGGAGGATGACCGTCCCCGCCGTGGCCTTGAGCATCTCCGGATAGTCCAGGACCACCGTGACCGTCTCGTGCACCAGCGAGGCCTGGTCCTGGGCGGCGTACCCGAGCAGGATCAGCACGACGTGAGCCACCAGCAGGCTGATCGTGTACCGGCCGGCCATCGCATGCCAGCGGGCCACCCGGTCCGAGCCGATCCGCCGCTCCAGCAGCGGCACCCGGGCCATCAGAGCGACCAGCACGGCGCAGGCGTAGCCGCACAGCAGCCCCGCGATCCGCCCGGCCCCGGTCAGCCAGCCGGCCGTCCCCACCACCGAGCCGGTGTCCGTCCACCACAGGGCGACCACGGCGGCCGCCCCGGCCCACAGCAGGGCGAGCAGCGGGCCCGCTGGGGAGCGCCGCGCGGCCGGCGCCACGGCCGGTGCCGTCCGCCGCTCGTACACGGTGGTCATGTGTGCGTCCTTTCGCCTGTATCCGGACGCAACTGTGCCGCCGCAACCTCTCAGCCCGCTCTGAACCGGCACCCTCTGAGCCCACTCAGAGGAAACTCAGAGCATCCGCGCACGCCCGTCCGCCCCGGCGAGGGGTGATCCTGGTAGGGCGATGAACACCACCCGCTCCGGCCGCCCCGCCCTCACCCGCCCCGACGGCACCCCGCTGCGCGTCCTCGTCGTCGACGACGACCCCGACCTGGCCGAGGTGCTCTCGGGTGCCCTGCGCTACGAGGGCTGGCAGGTCCGCTCGGCCGGCGACGGCGCCACCGCACTGGCCGAGGCGCGGGAGCTCATGCCGGACGCCGTGGTGCTGGACGTGATGCTGCCCGACACCGACGGCTTCGCCGTGCTGCGCTCCCTGCACACCGTGAAACCCGATGTGTGCGTCCTCTTCCTCACCGCCCGGGACGCGGTCGAGGACCGCATCGCCGGCATCACGGCGGGCGGCGACGACTACGTCACCAAACCCTTCAGCCTGGAGGAGGTCGTCGCCCGCGTCCGCGGACTGCTGCGCCGCGCCGGCATGGCGCGCCAGCTGGACGAGGGCCCGCGACTGACGGTGGGCGACCTGGTGATGGACGAGGAGGCCCGTGAGGTGACACGGGCGGGCGAGCTGGTCGAGCTGTCGCCCACCGAGTTCGAGCTGCTCCGCTTCCTGATGCGCAACCCCCGCCGCGTGCTCAGCAAGGCCCAGATCCTCGACCGCGTCTGGTCCTACGACTTCGGCGGCCGCGCCCATGTCGTCGAGCTGTACATCTCCTACCTGCGCAAGAAGGTGGACGCGGGCCGCGAGCCGATGATCCACACCGTGCGGGGGGCCGGATACGTACTCAAGCCGGTGGCGCCATGAGGCTGCGGTGGGGGCGCCTGCCCCGGCCACGGACGCTCCGGGCCCGGCTCACCGTCGGCCTGGTGGTGCTGCTCGCGGTCAGCTGCGCGGCGGTGGGCCTCGCCGCAGTGATCGAGCTGAACGGCTTCCTCACCAGCCGCCTCGACGAGCAGCTGGGCCAGGTCGGACCCCGGTTCGCCGCCAGCCTGGAACACGGAGGCAAGCTCCCCGACGACCACGACGGCGACGAACACGGCGACGACCGCAGACAGGCCACCGGCACCTTCGGCGCCCGCCTCGTCGACGGCTCGGCCACCAACGCCGCGGTCATCCGGACCGGCGGAGTCGTCCACGTCACGCTGACCGCCAGGGACACCAGACAGCTCGCCGCGGTCCCGGTCGACGGCAGGGGCCACAGCGTCCGGCTCTCCGCCCTGCACGGCTACCGGGTGACCGCGTCCAGGGGCCTCGACGGCGACGTGCTGATCACCGGGCTGCCCCTGGAGCCCGTGGAAGCCACCGTCCACCGCCTCGAACTGGTCGCCGGAATCGTCTTCGGCGCCGCCCTCACCCTCACCGGCGTCGCGGGCGCCCTCTGGGTGCGCTGGTCCCTGCGGCCGCTGAGCCGGGTCGCCGCGACCGCCACCCGGGTCAGCGAACTCCCCCTTGCCAGCGGCGAAGTGGCCCTGCCGCCGCGCGCCCCCGAGTCGGACCCGCGCAGCGAGGTGGGCCGGGTCGCCGGCGCCTTCAACCGTATGCTCGGCCATGTCGAGGACGCCCTGACCAAGCGGCACGCGAGCGAGGAGCGGCTGCGCAGCTTCGCCGCCGACGCCAGCCACGAACTGCGCACCCCGGTCGCCTCCGTCCGCGGCCACGCAGAGCTGGCCCTCCTTCACCCCGGCCCGGTGCCCCCGGAGATCACCCGGGCCCTCGAACGCATCGCCGCCGAGTCGGGCCGCATGGGTGCGATGGTGGACGACCTGCTGCTCCTGGCCCGCCTGGACGCGGGCCGCCCCCTCGAACGCCTTCCCGTCGACCTCACCCGCCTGGTCCTGGACGCCGTTTCCGATGCCCGCGCCGCCGGCCCCGACCACCGCTGGACCCTGGACCTCCCCGAGGAACCGGTCACGGTCACCGGCGACGAGCACCGCCTGCACCAGGTACTGGCCAACCTGCTGGCCAACGCGCGTCTGCACACCCCGGTCGGCACCAAGGTGACGGTGTCACTGGAGACCGACGGCCCCTCGGCCGTCCTCAAGGTCCACGACGACGGCCCGGGCGTCCCCGAGGACATCCAGCCGGGCGTCTTCGAACGCTTCACCCGAGCCGAACACCGCCGTCGCAAGGACGCCCCGGGCGGGGGCGCCGGTCTGGGGCTGTCGATCGTGGCGGCGGTGGCGGAGGCACACGGCGGGAGCGTCGGCCTGGAGAGCACAGCGGGCTCGACCACCTTCTCCGTACGGCTCAGTACCGAGTGATCGCCGTGCTCCCGCTCGCCGTGCCGACGGCGATGTGCGGCTCCTTCCCCGGAACCGCCCACCCGAGAATCGCCCGCATCGCGGACCTGGGCACGGACACACAACCCGCGGTGGCCCCACGCCCGTTGACATGCAGGAAAATGCCGGCGCCCCGCCCCCGTACGCGCTGGTGGTAGTTGAACCCGATGACGAACGCATAGGCGTACTGCGTCGTGTAGGAGGCAAGGTGCTCGGACTCGGACGCGCGGCAGTCGGCCGGACGCGGATCGGTCCAACGGTTGTAGGACGCCGAGGCGATGTCCTCGCACCACCATGAACTCTGCTTCACCGCACGGTACTTGGACCGGGTCCCGTGCGGCGCGGCCTCGATGCCGAAGGCGTACGGCAGGTCGTACAGCCCGGTCGGAGTCGTGTTCGTGTTCTGTCTGCGCGAGGCACCCTCCACGAGCCCCTTCGCCCCGAACCGCGCGGACGCCGAACCGGCCTTCACCCAGCGGCCGTCCCGCAGGTCCCACCAGGTGACCTTGCCGGTCGTCGAGCTCGTCCTCGGGGCCACGGCGGTGATCAGCTGCGTACCGCCGCCCGTGTCGGCCATCCGGGCGGGAAGGGGCGCACCGGAGGCCGAGGCGGCCGGCACGGCACCGAGGACCAGGAGCGAGGCGCACACCAGAGCGCCGGCGGCGAGAGCTGATCGCATGGCTCAGACCGTAGACGGGGGGAGCGGCAACGGCAGCCCGGGTAGGCCATCCAGGCTCGTGGCGATGTGCTCCTTCTTGGCGAAGTACGCGCCGAGCGAGGCGTCGTCCTCCCGCGCGAAGCGCTTGCCGTGCAGGTCGCGGTCCTCGTCGTAGGTCATGAAGGGCACGGCGTAACCGCAGGTGTCCCGGACGAGTTCGGCCGTTACGACGATGACCGCCCGCAGGCCGTGCGGGGTCGGGTCGATGTCCGGGAAATGGGCGAGCAGTTCCTTGAAGCGCGGGTCGTCGCGGAAGACGGGCTCTCCGCGGCCGTGTACCCGCACGATGTTCGGCGGGCCCTGGAAGGCGCACCACATCAGGGTGATGCGCCCGTTCTCCCGCAGATGCGCGATCGTCTCCGCGTTGGATCCCGCGAAGTCCAGATAGGCCACGGTGAGTTCGTCGATCACCGCGAAGGAGCCCTTGAGGCCCTTGGGGGAGAGGTTGATCGTGCCGTCGCCGGAGAGGGGCGCGGTCGCGGTGAAGAAGAGCGGCTGCGCCTCGATGAAGGAACGCAGCCTGCCGTCTATGCGCTCATAAGTCTTTCCCACGCCTCACGATTATGAACGCAAACCTTTCGCCTGTCTAAAGGAATTACGGGCTCCACTTGCAGGCCGTCGGCCGTGGCCACCCCGGCCGGCGCTGCATCGGGGCGGCCACAGCGCCTGTCACGCCCGTTACTTGGTGAGCGTGCAGGCGGCCAGGGAGTCCAGGCCGGTCGGCTTGGCGGAGGTGCGGCCGATGGCGATCGCGATGCGGTCGATGGTCGACTTCCGCTTGTCGGTCAGCGGGCCGAGGATCGCGTTGTTCACGAAGTTCGGGCCGCCCTGGCCGACGGTGCTCTGCAGCCGGTTGTTGGCCTCCTGGATCTGCGTCTGCAGCAGGGTGAGGTTGCGGGTGACCTCGTTCTGCGCGGAGGCGGGGATCGCCGGGAGCTTGGAGGCGACGTCCGGGCAGGTGATGGTCCCGGCGGCGGAGGCGCCGGAGCCGGCCGCCTGCCCGCCCGCCGCGGTGTTCGCGGCGGCACCGGAGCCGGCGTTCCCCTTGTTGGCGTTGCCCTTGCCCTTGCCGGTGTTGCCCTTGGCGGCGTTGCCGGCGTTCGCACCGGCGGCGTTGAGGGTGCACGGCGCCAGCGCGTCCAGGCCGGTCGGCTTGGCCGCCGTACGCCCGATGGCCGTGGCGATGCGGTTGATCGTGGCCACCCGCTTGTCCTTCAGGGGCCCCAGGATGGCGTTGTTCACGAAGTTCGGGCCGCCCTGGCCGACGGTGCTCTGCAGCCGGTTGTTGGCCTCCTGGATCTGCGTCTGCAGCAGGGTGAGGTTGCGGGTGACCTCGGCCTGCGCGGAGGCGGGGATCGCCGGGAGTTTCGAGGCGACGTCCTGGCAGGTGATGGTGCCGGGGGACGCGGCCAGGGTCCGGGCGTTGTTCCCGCTGCTCTTGGACGGCGTCCCGGCGAGGGCGGAACCGGCGATCACCGCTCCGGACAGCGCCACCGCGGCAGCGCCGCCGATGATCGCGACGCGACGCTTGTTGTACTTCGGAAGAGCCCTGGACATGCGGATGCCTCACTTGGGTCAGGAGTGGGTGTACAGACGCGGCGCCGGTGTTCGGGGTGAAGTACGGGTAAGCGGTTTCGTTTGTTCAACCGTCCTTCAGCACTTCTCCACAGCCCTCCTGCCGCCCGAGGTCGATTGACGAATCATGCATGACACTGCATACTCATGCATGTCGTCCGCAGTCGAAGATCGCAGCCCGGCGTCCATGGCGGGCGCAGCCTGACGTGACCTCGCGTGAGCGAGACTGTGCGCAAGACCAACCCTCCCTAGGAGCTACGCAAGTGAGCAGCAACAGCGGTGACGTACGGCTCTGGGGCGCCCGTTTCGCCGACGGTCCCTCCGAGGCCCTGGCGAAGCTGTCCGCCTCCGTCCACTTCGACTGGCGGCTGGCGCCCTACGACATCGCCGGTTCGCGAGCCCACGCGCGCGTGCTGCACAAGGCGGGCCTCCTCACGGACGACGAGCTGACCCGCATGATCGCCGGACTCGACCAGCTCGAGGCGGACGTGGCCGACGGCTCGTTCGTGGGCACGATCGCCGACGAGGACTGCCACACCGCGCTGGAGCGGGGTCTCCTGGAGCGCCTCGGCCCCGACCTCGGCGGCAAGCTCCGCGCGGGCCGCTCCCGCAACGACCAGGTGACGACCCTCTTCCGGATGTACCTCCGGGACCACGCCCGCACCATCGCCGGACTGATCGCCGAGCTCCAGGACGCCCTGATCGGTCTCGCCGAGGCCCACCCGGACGTGGCGATGCCCGGCCGCACCCACCTCCAGCACGCCCAGCCGGTCCTCTTCGCCCACCATGTCCTGGCCCACGCCCAGGCGCTGTCCCGGGACGCGGAGCGCCTGCGCCAGTGGGACGGGCGCACGGCGGTCTCGCCGTACGGCTCGGGCGCCCTCGCGGGCTCCTCCCTCGGCCTGGACCCGGAAGCGGTCGCCAAGGACCTCGGCTTCGAGCACGGCAGCGTCGGCAACTCCATCGACGGCACGGCCTCCCGCGACTACGTCGCCGAGTTCACCTTCATCACCGCGATGATCGGCGTCAACATCTCCCGGATCGCGGAGGAGATCATCCTCTGGAACACGAAGGAGTTCTCCTTCGTGACCCTGCACGACGCGTTCTCCACGGGCTCGTCGATCATGCCGCAGAAGAAGAACCCGGACATCGCCGAGCTGGCGCGCGGCAAGTCCGGCCGTCTGATCGGCAACCTGACCGGCCTCATGGCCACGCTCAAGGCCCTGCCGCTCGCGTACAACCGTGATCTGCAGGAGGACAAGGAGCCGGTCTTCGACTCCATCGACCAGCTGGAGCTGCTGCTCCCGGCCTTCACCGGCATGATGGCGACGCTCACCGTGCACCGCGAGCGCATGGAGGAGCTGGCCCCGGCCGGCTTCTCCCTCGCCACCGACATTGCCGAGTGGCTCGTCAAGAAGGGTGTCCCGTTCCGCGTGGCGCACGAGGTCGCCGGCGAGTGCGTGAAGGCCGCCGAGGCCGAGGGCAAGGAACTGGACGAGCTGACCGACGAACAGTTCGCCAAGATCTCCGCCCATCTGACCCCCGAGGTGCGGACGGTCCTGAACGTGCCGGGTGCCCTGGCCTCCCGCAACGGCCGTGGCGGTACGGCGCCCAGCGCGGTCGCCGTCCAGCTGGCCGAGGTCAAGGCGGACGTGGCGGTACAGCACGCATGGGCCACGGCCAAGCAGGCCTGACGGCCGCATCGCAGCACACAGCAGGGCCCGGACAGCGCGTCCGGGCCCTTCGTGCTGCCCGCGCCGACGGATAACGGATGAGATTCAGCCACTGGCCGAAACCTTGACGTGGCTCTACTCGGAGGTAACTATTCCGGTTACCCGGTCGACAATGCCGAACACCGGTCGATCGCCGCCGAGCATGAAAGGGACGTCATGCGCGCCCGAGGTTCCAGACGAACAGCCCGCCTTCTCGCCGTCACCGCCATAGCCGCCTTGTGCGCCTTCGGGCTCACCGCTCCCGCGGGCGCCGCCGACACCCCACCGCCCGGCTCCAACGACTGGTCCTGCAAGCCGGACTCGGCCCATCCGCAGCCGGTGGTCCTGGTGAACGGCACCTTCAAGACCTCGTACGAGAACTGGCTCACCCTCTCGCCCGCGCTGGCGAACGCCGGTTACTGCGTCTTCTCCTTCGAGTACGGCGGCCTGGAGACCGCCCCGATCCCGGACTCGGCGGCCGAACTGCGGGACTTCGTGAACGCCGTGCTCGGCGCGACCGGCGCGAAGAAGGTGGACATCGTCGGGCACAGCCAGGGCGGCATGATGCCCCGCTACTACGTGAAGTTCCTCGGCGGCGCGACCAAGGTCGACGACCTCGTCGGCATCGTGCCGTCCAACCACGGCACCACCAACCCCCTCGCCCTCGCGGCCGGCGCCACCGTCTGCGACTCCTGCGTCGACCAGACCGCCGGCTCGGACTTCCTGCAGAAGCTCAACTCCGACCCGGAGACCCCGGTGGGCCCCGACTACACGGCGATCGCCACCCAGTACGACGAGGTCGTGGTGCCGTACACCAGCGCCTTCCTCAAGGGTCCCGGCTCGTACGTGACCGACGTCCTCCTCCAGGACCGCTGTCCGCTCGACTCCACCGAGCACGACCAGGCGCCCAAGTCGCCACTGGTCGAGCAGTGGGTGCTCAACGCCCTGGGGCGCAAGGGGCCGGCCGACCCCGGGTTCGTGCCGCGCTGCGTCTGATCAGGGCGGGCTGAACCCCACGGGGCTGGGTAGATTGGTGCGAGATCCCCCTCCTGAGGTGGGATCTCCTCCACCGATCGTGCAGGGAGCCACCATGCCCTTCAGCCGCCTGGCCCACGCGACCACGCCCACCGCGCACATCGGACTGGGTCTCGCCGCCGTCGGCCGTCCGGGCTACATCAACCTCGGCCGGGAGGACGACCTCCCGGCCGAGCGCACCGTCGACGCCCTGCGCCTGCGCACCCACGAACTCCTCGACGCCGCCTACGTCCAGGGCGTCCGCTACTTCGACGTGGCCCGCTCCTACGGCCGCTCCGAGGAGTTCCTCGCCGACTGGCTGAACGCCCGCCCTTCCTTCGACGACATCGTCGTGGGCAGCAAATGGGGCTACACCTACACCGCCGACTGGACCACCGACGCCGAGAAGCACGAGGTCAAGGACCACAGTGTCCAGACCTACGAGCGCCAGCGCGCCGAGAGTGCCGAACTGCTCGGCGACCGCCTCGACCTGTACCAGATCCACTCGGTGACCCCGGACAGCCCGGCCCTCACCGACAAGGAGCTCCACGCCAAGCTGGCGGAGGCCGCCGCCCAGGGCACCACCATCGGCTTCTCCACCAGCGGCCCGGCGCAGGCCGAGGCCATCCGCGCCGCCCTCGCCGTGACGGTCGACGGCGAGCCCCTCTTCCGTACCGTCCAGTCGACGTACAACATCCTGGAGACCTCGGCCGCCCCCGCCCTCGCCGAGGCGCACGACGCCGGGCTCACGGTGATCGTCAAGGAGGGCATGGCCAACGGCCGCCTCGCGGACCCGTACGCACCGGACGCCCTGAAGGCCGTCGCCGCAGAAACGTCTCTGGGCTGCGACGCGGTGGCTCTCGCCGTGATCCTGCGCCGGCCCTGGGCGGGAGTCGTGCTCTCCGGCGCGGCGACCGCCACCCAGCTCGGCTCCAACCTGCATGCGGCGGTCGTGGACCTGGACGAGGACCAGCTGGCCCGCCTGGCCGAACTGGTGGAGAAGCCGCAGGCGTACTGGGAGCGGCGCGGGCAGCTGCCCTGGCACTGAAGTCGAACAGGACCCCCTTCCTGTGAGACGCGCATGCCCATAATGAGACATCAATGTCTCACATGCGCTACGCTCGTCTCATGGCCGTCGACCGTGACCACGTACTGCGCACCGCCGCAGCCCTGCTGACCCGTAAATCCACCGCGACCATGGACGAGGTCGCCAAGGCCGCCGGGATCAGCCGCGCCACGCTGCACCGCCACTTCGCGGGCCGTGACGCACTGGTACGGGCGCTCGAGGCGCTCGGCATCGCGGAGTGCGAGGCGGCGCTGGACGCCGCCCGGCTGGACGAGGGAACCGCGAGTGAGGCCGTGCGCCGGCTGGTGAGCGAGCTCCAGCCCGCCGCCGGACTGCTCGCCTTCCTGTACGGCGAGAGCCAGCTCTGGGAAGCCGGCCAGGACGCGGGCTGGCAGCGGCTCGACGCCCGCATGGGCGCGCTGTTCGTGCGCGGACAGCAAGCGGGCGAGTTCCGTATCGATCTCACCCCCGTCTGGCTCACCGAGGCGCTCTACGGACTGATCGCCTCGTGCGCCTGGGCCATGCACGACGGCCGCGTCGCCCCCAAGGACTTCACCCACATGGTCGCCGAGCTGCTGCTCGGCGGCGCGCTACGGAGAGAGGAATCATGACCAGCACCCTGCAGCCGGCGACCACGACCGAGGCGGTGAAGCGCCCGGGCCGCTGGCTCGCGCTGTCCGTCCTGGTGCTCGCCGTGCTGCTGGTGGCCGTCGACGCGACCGTCCTCGGTCTCGCGACCCCCTACATCAGCGAGGACCTGAAGCCGTCCGGTACCCAGCTCCTGTGGATCGGAGACGTCTACTCCTTCGTCATCGCGGGCCTGCTGGTGTCGATGGGCAGCCTCGGCGACCGAATAGGCCGCAAGCGGATCCTGCTCGGCGGCGCCACGGCGTTCGGCGCGATATCCGTCCTCAACGCCTACGCGACGACACCGGAGTTGATGATCCTGGCCCGCGCGCTGCTCGGCGTCGCGGGCGCCACCCTCATGCCCGCCACCCTCGCCCTGATCCGCAACCTCTTCCACGACCCGCGCGAACGCAGCCTCGCCGTCGGCGTCTGGGGCGCCACGGCGTCCGCGGGCACGGCGATCGGCCCGATCGCCGGCGGTTTCCTCCTCGAACACTTCTGGTGGGGCTCGGTCTTCCTGATCAATCTCCCCGTGATGGTGGTCCTGGTCCTCGTCGGCATCCGCACGCTGCCCGAGTCCCGCAACCCGAACCCGGGCCCGTGGGACCTGACCAGCGTCACCCTGTCACTGGTCGGTGTGATCGGCGTCGTCTACGCGGTCAAGGAGGCCGCCACCCACGGCTTCGAGTGGCCCACGCTCGCCGCGGGCGCACTGGGCGCGGCGGCGCTGTACTGGTTCATCCGCCGCCAGCTCACGCTCCCCACCCCGCTGCTGGACATGCGCCTGTTCCGCAACCGCGGCTTCAGCGCCGCGGTCCTCGCCGACCTGCTGACCATCCTCGGCCTGTCCGGCCTGGTCTTCTTCCTCTCCCAGTACCTGCAACTCGTCCAGGGCATGCACCCGTTCGAGGCGGGCCTGGCCGAACTGCCCGCGGCGGTGGGTGCGGTGGCCGCGGGCCTGGTCGCGGGCCGCGCGGCGCGCCGCTTCTCAGTACGGGCAGTCGTATCGGGCGGCCTGGCAGCGGTGGGCCTCGCCCTGGCGGCCCTGACCGTCATCGACCAGTCGACCGGCTACCCGCTCCTGGGTACCGCGCTCCTGGTCGTCGGAGTGGGCGCCGGCTTCTCCTTCACGGTGACGGCCGACGTCATCCTCTCGTCGGTACCGAAGGAGCAGGCGGGCGCGGCGTCGGCGGTCTCGGAGACGGCGTACGAACTGGGCGCGGCCCTCGGAATCGCCGTACTCGGCTCGATCGTGACGGGCATCTACCGCGGCTTCACCGCTCCGACGGGAACGCCGTCAGGGGCACATGAGTCACTGGGCGGCGCGGTGGAGTCGGCGTCGGGCATGCCGTCGCAGGCAGCCCAGGAGATGTTGACGTCGGCGCGAGAAGCCTTCGTCAACGGCCTCAACCTCGCGGTGGGCGTGGGCGCGGCGGTTCTGTTGGTGGCGGCGGCAGCAGCCTGGTTCATGCTGCGAGACCAGCGGTTGGACAGCCGCCCTTAAGGGGCGCGGGGAACTGCGCGACCAGCCACGGACAAGCCGCACCCGACAACGAACCCCTACGCGGCTTCCTTGGCCTTGGTCGCATACATGTCCACGTACTCCTGGCCGGACAGCCGCATGACTTCAGCCATCACGGAGTCGGTAACGGCCCGCAGCACATACCGATCCCGGTCCATCCCGTCGTAACGGGAGAACTCCATCGCCTCACCGAACCGCACAGTGACGCGGCCGGGCCGCGGCATCCCCGCCCCGCCCGGCTGCAACTTGTCGGTGCCGATCATCGCGAAGGGAACAACAGGCGCCCCCGTCATCAGCGTCAGCCGCGCGATGCCGGTGCGCCCCCGGTACAGCCGTCCGTCGGGCGACCGCGTGCCCTCGGGGTAGATCCCGAAGACCTTGCCCTCCTCCAGCACGCGGCGCCCGGTCATCAGCGCGGCCACCCCGCCCCGGCCGCCGTCGCGGTCCACCGGGATCATGCCGACACCGGTGAAGAACCAGGCCATCAGGCGGCCCTTGAGGCTCTTGCCGGTGACGTACTCGTCCTTGCCGATGAAGAACACCTGGCGGTCGCAGACGAGCGGAAGGATCATCGAGTCGATGAAGGTCAGGTGGTTGCCGGCCAGGATGACCGGGCCGTCGCCCGGGATGTGCTCCGCGCCCTCCACCCGTGGGCGGAACATCAGGCGCATGATCGGTCCGAGCACTGCCTTGATGAGCGCGAAGCGGGACAACGGGCCCTCCGGTGTCAAGGGATTCGGTATGAGTATGTGCAGGTGAGGACGATACTCGCGGTCCCCGGGGTCTTGCACATCGGGTTCACGGAGGTCTTACGCACTGTTGACGCGGGTTTACCTGGGGTGACGCGGCGTTGCCTGCCGGTAACAGGCCGGAACGATGTGACGGACGACTCGCCGCCGAACGGGCGAGCCGAGCGGGCGAGCCGAGCGGGCCCGTTCGCCCCTCGTCGCATCCCGTTCCCGTACGACCCCATACGACATCCCGAGTCACCCGCATGTTCCGGCCAACGCCTCCCTCGCGTCATGTCCACGCCCCTACGATCGGCGCGCTGACAGAACAGATCGAGCCGACGTCAGGGGAGGCGCTCATGGGAACGCAGGAGAACGAGCAGACAGGCGGCACCGGACGACGGGCACTCCTCGGCGCGGCCGTACTCGGTGCGGGCGGAGCCGTACTCGGCCTGTCCGGCACGGCGAGAGCCGCGGACGCGAGCTACGGGAAGGGCGGGCTGAAGAGCCTGCCCAAGCCGACGATCATCGGCCACCGCGGGGCCAGCGGCTACCGGCCCGAGCACACCTTCGGCTCGTACAACCTGGCCCTCGACCTGGGCGCCGACGTCGTCGAGGCCGGCGACCTGGTCCCCACCAAGGACGGCCATCTGGTCTGCCGGCACGAGCCGGAGATCGGTGGGACGACGAACGTCGCCGACCACCCCGAGTTCGCCGACCGCAAGACCACCAAGGTGCTGGACGGCGTCTCCGTCACCGGCTGGTTCACCGAGGACTTCACCCTTGCGGAGCTGAAGACGCTGCGCGCGATCGAGCGGATTCCGGCCAACCGCCCGCACAACACGCTCTACAACGGCCGCTGGGAGATCCCCACCTTCGAAGAGGTCCTGAAGTGGCAGGACGAGCAGACCCGCAAGCGCGGCAAGCAGGTGTGGATCTACCCCGAGACCAAGCACCCCACCTACTTCCGCAAGCTGGGCCTCGGCCTTGAGGAGCGGGTCGCCAAGCTGCTGCACAAGCACGGCAAGGACAGGCGGAACTCGCCGGTCATCCTGCAGTCCTTCGAGCCGAGCAGCATCCAGCGCCTGAACAAGCTGGTCGACAACCCGCTGGTGGTGCTCCTGTCCGCCGCGAACAGCCGTCCCTGGGACTTCGTCGAGACGGGCGACCCGCGCACCGTCGCCGACCTGATCACCCCGAAGGGCCTCAGGGAGATAGCCGGTTACGCACAGGGCCTCGGCCCGACCCTCGACCTGATCATCACCAAGAAGGCGGACGGCAGCCTCGACAAGCCGACCACCCTCGTCGCAGACGCGCACAAGGTCGGCCTGATCCTGCACCCCTACACCATGCGCAACGAGAACCCGTTCCTGCCGGCGGAGTACCGGAAGGGCACGGCCGCGGACGCGTACGGCGACCCCTTCGGCGCCTTCAGGACGTACTTCGCCACCGGCATCGACGGCGTCTTCACGGACAACGCCGACACCGGTGTGCTGGCCCGCGAGGATTTCGTCAACGGCTGAGCCCCCGACCCCGGTTGGGGTGAACCGTCGGCCGTCCGGGCAACTGGGCCCCGGGCGGCCGCGTCGAACCGCATATGACGCACGACCTGGTTGCCGCTCTGCGCCCGCTGCTCACCGCCGAGGCCTCCGCCGAGGCGCATGCCTCCGGAGCCGAGCCCGGCGACCTGGAACAGGCGGTCTGGCTCCGCCTCCTGGAACACCTCCAGGCGGACGGCCCGCCGCACGACCCCCAGCGCTGGCTGCGCAGCGCCGTCCGCTCCGAGGCGCGCCGCACCCGCCGTACGACCCGACACGAACGGCCGTACGACATCGACCCGGCCGACGACGGCGAGCGCGACCCCGAACAGCTCGCCCTCGCGGCGGCCCGCCGACGGGCTCTGCGGGAGGCTGTCCGCCGCCTGCCCGGCCGCTGCCCCCGCCTGATGGAGGCCCTGCTGTCCCCGAAGGACCTGACATACCGGGAAATCGCGGGGGAGTTGGGTATCTCACAGGGCAGTCTGGGCCCGGAACGTTCCAGATGCCTGGGATGTCTCCGTCGTTTGCTCTCGCCGGAGGTTGCGGCCCGCGAACCGCGGGGATAGGAGTGAGGGACAACGTGGCGATCAGGTGAGCGGGAGGCGTGCGCACATGGGCATGAGCGTGACCATCTCGGTGGCGACCGAGCAGGATGCAGAGCAGATCTTCAGGCTCCAGTACCTGTGCTTCCAGAGCGAGGCGGCGCTGTACGGCAACTACCGCATCGACCCGCTCGTCCAGAGCCTGGACTCGGTCCGCCAGGAGGTGGCCGCCGACTGCGTCTATGTGGCGCGGCTGGGCGAGGAGGTCGTCGGCTCGGTCCGCGGCCGCGTCACCGAGGACGGCTCCGCCGCCATCGGCAAGCTCTGCGTCCACCCCCGCCTCCAGGGCCACGGCATCGGCGCGCGGCTGCTGCGCGCGGCCGAGTCGGCGCTGGCGGAGGAGCGCGGCGCCAAGGTCTTCCGCCTGCACACCGGCCACCGCAGCGAGGGCAACCTGCGCCTGTACCGCCGGGTGGGCTACCAGGCCGTGGGCACCTCGCAGGGCAGCGACGGGGTGCCGATGATCGTGCTGGAGAAGCCGGCCGAGGCGTACGTGGCTACCGCGTGACGGCGCGGTTCCTGCGCAGCCAGTACAGCGCGGACAGCGGCAGCAGTACGGGGATGAAGACGTACCCCATGCCGTAGTCCGACCACACCGTCGCGTCCGGGAAGGCGGAGGGCTCGACCAGGGTCCAGGTGCCGACCACCAGTACGCCCGCGAGTTCGGCGGCGCAGCACACCTGTGCCGCCTTGCGGGCGGTTTCGCCGCCGCGGACCAGTGAGTACGTGATGAAGCCGTAGACGACGCCCGCGACGGCGGACAGCGAGTAGGCGAGCGGTGCCCGGTCGAACTCGGTCGCGATCTGGTAGACGGACCGTGACACGGCGCCGACGACCATCACGCCGTAGAACCAGACCAGCAGCATCCCCGGCCCGCCGATCAGCCGCGTCCTCGTGGGCTTCTCCTGCACCGAGGTCACCTCAGCCTCCCCAGATGTCGTAGAGCCGCACTTCGAGAACGGCCAGGACGATACCGCCGGCGGCCACCGTCACCGAACCCCAACGGGTGCGCTCCGCCAAGGACATGAACCCCGCCGCCGGCACACACGCGAACGCGCCCAGCAGATAGGCCACGAAGATCGTCGTGCCCTGCTCCGGCTTCTCGCCCCGCGCCAGCAGCACGATCCCGATCACCAGCTGCACCACGGCCAGCACCGACACCACGGCCATGCCGATGAAGTGCCAGTCCTTCGTCGGCTGGTCTCGATAGGCGGCCCACCCGCACCAGGCGGCGAGCAGCAGCGCGGCGACACCGGTCACCAGCGTCAGGGCATCAAGCATGGAGCGACCTTATTACGGCCCAAAAGGCCTGCCGCGCCCGGCCCGGGCGGTCCTCCGTGGCCGACGCCTGTCCATCGATGTCCGCCATGTGGACAGCGGGTTCTTGGTCGCTCCGATACGTCTGCTTTACTGATCGCATGACCACGACGAGCTGCCGCACCCTTGCGACCGAGGCGACCATGACGCCCGGTGCTCGTTGTATGTGTCGAATGCGCGCCTTCTAGAGGGCCCCTGCACCACCCTGAGTCTCGCGCCCCGAAGCGAGCCGCCGTGGCATGTCCGTACGCCGTCCGCCGTACGTGACCGAGCGCCCGCGCATGACTTTCCCTTCCGTACCAGGGCACACCCACGCCCGCGTACTCGACAGTGACGGAACCCCAGTGATCACGACTTCAGGCCTGACCAAGGTCTACCGCTCACGCGGCCGAGAGGTCACCGCCCTGGACGGCGTAGACCTGCACGTCCGCGAAGGCGAGGTCTACGGCGTCATCGGCCAGTCCGGCGCCGGCAAGTCCTCCCTCATCCGCTGCGTCAACCTGCTGGAGAGGCCCACCGCCGGGACGGTGACCGTGGCCGGGCAGGAGCTCACCGCCCTCGCGGGGCGCGGCCCCCGCGCCGGCAAGGAGCTCCGCCGGGCACGCAGCCGTATCGGCATGGTCTTCCAGCACTTCAACCTGCTGTCCACGCGGACCGTCCAGGGCAATGTCGAGCTGCCGCTGGAGATCCTCGGCAGGTCCGGCAAGGAGCGCTCCCGCAAGGCACTCGAGCTGCTCGACCTGGTCGGCCTCGCGGACAAGGCGAAGGCCTACCCCGCCCAGCTCTCCGGCGGCCAGAAGCAGCGCGTCGGCATCGCCCGCGCCCTGGCCGGCGACCCGAAGGTGCTGCTCTCCGACGAGGCGACCAGCGCCCTCGACCCGGAGACCACCCGCTCCATCCTCCAGCTGCTGCGCGACCTGAACCGGCAGCTGGGCCTGACCGTCCTGCTCATCACCCACGAGATGGACGTCGTGAAGTCGATCTGCGACTCGGCCGCCCTGATGGAGAGCGGCCGCATCGTCGAGTCCGGGACGGTGAGCGAGCTGCTCGCGACCCCCGGTTCCGAGCTGGCCTCCGCCCTCTTCCCGGTGGACGGCGAGGCCACCGGTGACGACCGCACCGTCGTCGACGTCACCTTCCAGGGCGAGGCCGCGACCCAGCCCGTCATCTCGCAGCTCTCGCGCACCTACAACATCGACATCTCGATCCTGGGCGCCGCCATCGACACCGTCGGCGGACTCCAGGTCGGCCGGATGCGCATCGAACTGCCCGGCCGCTACGAGGACAACGTCGTGCCGATCGGCTTCCTGCGCGAACAGGGCCTGCAGATCGAGGTGTTGGGCCAGGAGCCCGTACTGCTCAAGGAAGGTGCCGAGCTGTGACCTGGACGGAGATGCAGCCGCTGCTGTCGCAGGCGTGTGGGGACACCCTCTACATGGTCGGCTGGTCCACGCTGATCGCCGTCGCCGGCGGGCTCCCGCTCGGCATCCTGCTCGTTCTCACGGACCGGGGAGGACTGCTGCAGAACGTCGTCGCCAACAAGGTCATCGGGCAGATCGTGAACGTCGCCCGCTCCATGCCGTTCATCATCCTCATGGTCGCGCTGATGACCTTCACCCGCTGGATCACCGGCACGACCATCGGCCGCGAGGCCGCCATCGTGCCGCTCGCCATCGGGGCCATCCCGTTCTTCGCGCGTCTGGTCGAGACGGCTGTCCGCGAAGTGGACGGCGGGCTCGTCGAGGCCGTGCAGTCGATGGGCGGCAACACCTGGACCGTCGTCCGCAAGGTCCTCGTCCCCGAGTCGCTGCCCTCGCTGATCTCCAGCACCACCACCACGGTCGTCGCCCTCATCGGCTACTCCGCCATGGCCGGCACGGTCGGCGCCGGCGGCCTCGGAGACATCGCCATCCGCTACGGCTACCAGCGCTTCGAGACCGAACTCATGTGGATCACCGTGGCGATTCTCGCCGTCGTGATCTCGCTCATCCAGTTCGCCGGCGACTACGCGGCCCGCTCGCTCCACGGACGGGGCGGCCGCTCCGGCCCGGCGCCGAAGCTGCGCCTGCTGAAGGCCAAGAAGCCGGCCTCGGCCGACGTCGGCCACGCCGCGTAAGCACCCCACAGACTCCCCGCACCACCAACCGCGGGGTCGCTCCACCCATAAGGAAAGGCACTTTTCGTGCGTAACACCGCAAAGCTCACCACCGCCGTCCTCGCCGCCGGAGCCCTCACCTTCGGGCTCACCGCCTGCGGCTCGGGCTCGGACTCCGCCTCGAGCTCCTCCGACTACAGCGGACCGCTGGTCGTCGCCGCGAGCCCGACCCCGCACGCCGAGATCCTGGACTTCGTCAAGAAGAACCTGGCGAAGAAGGCCGGACTCGACCTGCAGGTCAAGGAGTTCCAGGACTACATCGTCCCGAACACCGCGACCGAGGACGGCTCGGTGGGCGCCAACTACTTCCAGAACCAGCCGTACCTCGACGACTTCAACAAGAAGCGCGGCACCCACATCGTGCCCGTCGTCACCGTGCACCTGGAGCCGCTCGGCCTGTACTCCCACAAGGTCAAGAAGGCCGACGCGCTGAAGAGCGGCGCCACCGTCGCCGTCCCGAACGACGCCGTGAACGAGGCCCGCGCCCTCAAGCTGCTCGCAGCGGGCGGCCTCATCACGCTCAAGGACGGCGCGGGCAGCGAAGCGACCCCCCAGGACATCGCCAAGAACCCGAAGAACCTCAAGTTCAAGGAGGTCGAGGCGGCCCAGACCGCGCGCTCCCTGGACGACGTGGACGCCGCGGTCGTCAACGGCAACTACGCCATCTCCGCCGGCATCAAGCCCGCCAAGGAGGCCCTCGTCCTGGAGTCCGCGAAGAACAGCCCGTACGGCAACTTCCTCGCGGTGAAGAAGGGCAACGAGAAGGACCCGCGCGTGAAGAAGCTCGCGAAGCTCCTCACCTCGCCCGAGGTGAAGAAGTTCATCGAGGACAAGTACCAGGGCTCGGTCATCCCGTCCTTCTAACCTCACGTATACGGCGTATCGCCACGCACGGGGTCCACTCGCTCACCGCGAGTGGACCCCGTGGTGCAGTTCCGTGCCCTGATGCTGCATGCTGGGCAGTTCAGCAGGCCCCGAAGGTTTTCCGAAGGTTACGGAGTGGCGCATGACTAGCACCTTCCCCAACATCTCCATCAGCACGGAGCGGTTGGTGCTGCGGCCCCTCGACGAGGACGACGTGAACGGGCTTGCCGAGATGATGAACGACGAGCAGGTCGGCGCCTGGACCGACGTCCCCCAGCCCTTCACCGAGGAGCAGGCGCGCCACTGGATCACCGAGTACGCGCCGACCGAGCGGACGGCGGGCCGCGGACTCGATCTCGCCGTCACCGAGTTCCTCACGCAGCGCCTGGTCGGCATCGTCCAGCTGTCCAAGACCAACTGGCATGTGCGGTCCACCGAACTGTCCTACATCATCGCCCCGTGGGCACGCGGCGAGGGCTATGCCTCGGAGGCCGCGCTCGCCACCGCCCAATGGCTCTTCGGTGACCAGAAGCTGGAACGCATCGAGCTGCGCACGGCCGCCGACAACACCGCCTCCCAGCAGGTCGCCCAGAAGATCGGCTGTATCAGCGAGGGCGTCCTGCGCAACGCCTGCATAGCCCACGTCCGCGCCGAGGACGGGACCTGGAGCGACGTACGCACCGACTTCATCGTGTGGAGCCTGTTGCCGGAGGACCTCGACGGCGCGGGCGAGGAACTGGCCGACAGCGGCGGTTTCACGAGCTTCACCGACTGGAACTGAAACCTGGGGGCCCGAGGGCCCGCACCTGACACCAGGTACCCTCACGGAGCCCGACCTGCGTAAAACCCCTGGAGACCGACGACGATGGCCGACCGTGTCACGGTGATCGGCTGGGACGGCTCGCCCCTGACCGCCGCGGCCCGCTCCGCCCTGGGCGCCGCCACGCTGGTGGCCGGTGCCGCCCACCACCTGGCGCTCCCCGAAGTGCCGCCCCGCGCCGAGCGCATCCGCCTCGGCAGCGTCTCACTCGCCGCCCGCCGCATCGCCGGCCACCGCGGCACCGCGGTCGTACTGGCCGACGGTGACCCCGGATTCTTCGGCGTCGTACGAGCCCTGCGCGCACCCGAGTTCGGCCTCGAGGTCGAGGTCGTCCCCGCCGTCTCCTCGGTGGCCGCGGCCTTCGCCCGGGCCGGTATGCCCTGGGACGACGCACAAGTGGTCGTCGCACACCGCCGCACCCTGCGACGTGCGGTGAATGTGTGCCGCGCCCATACCAAAGTCGCCGTCCTCACCTCACCCGGTGCGGGCCCCGCCGAACTCGGCCTCCTCCTCGAAGGCGTCCACCGCACCTTCGTCATCTGCGAGGAACTCGGCACCGAACGCGAACAGGTCACCGTCGTCACCTCCGACAAGGCCCCCGACCACACCTGGCGCGACCCGAACGTCGTCATCGTCATCGGCGGACCCGCCGGACCCGGGGTCTCCGGCGAGGGCGGCGGCTGGCTGTCCGGCCGCGACCCGGCCGCCGGACCGCGCGGCTGGACCCAGCCCGCCGAGGCCTACGACGGCCCGCTCGGCGAGGGCGAGACGGATCTGCTGCGCGCCGCCCAACTCGCCCGGCTGGGCCCGCGGGTAGGGGACCTCGTCTGGGACATCGGCTGCGGCAGCGGGGCCTTCGCCACCGAGGCCGCACGCGCCGGGGCCGCCGTCATCGCCGTCGACCGTGCCCTGGAGGCCTGTGCCCGCACGGACGCCGCAGCCCGGCACTTCGGCGTCCAGTTGCAGATCGTGCAGGGAACGGCCCCGCACGTCCTGGAGAACCTCCCCGAGCCGGACGTCGTCCGCGTCGGCGGCGGGGGAGCGGCCGTGGTCTCCGCGGTCGCCGACCGCCGCCCGCAGCGCATCGTCACCCACGCGGCCACCCGTGACGCGGCCGAACTCGTCGGCCGGGACCTCACCGAGCACGGCTACCGGGTCGAGTGCGCCCTGATCCAGTCCGTCGAACTCGACACCAGGGCCTGGACGGAGACGGAGCGGAGCGTCGCGTTCCTGCTCAGCGGCACGCTCCCGGGGCGCGCATCGTGACCCTGGCGCCGTCCCAGTGATCCTGGTTTCTGCCGTCCCGGTGATCCTGTAGTCGTACCGCTCGCGGTAGGCTGGCCGACCGTTGTACCGCACCGGGTGGCCCGGCATTTCGTTCGTCAATGTCCGGAAAACGCACCCCTTTTGGGGTGGGTGCGGTACGGCAGAACCGGAGGACGCGCAACGTGGCGCAGTCCACAGCGGGTCGTCACGGATCAACCTGTCGTGACGGAGGAACGGCCGGGACAATGCCACTGAATGGCTTTGTCGCCTTTTGTGGGCGGGTCGTTCGTGCCGCTGGGCAGGCACGCTCGTTCTTCACTGCGGGGGCGGTCGGTGCGCCGCTCCCGGCGAGCTTGACGTGGAAGCACTAACCGATGGGCGAGGGGTACGCATGACCGACACCGGCCAGGTCCCGGGCGAGGGGCTGCCGGAGAGCGCAGGCATGGTGGAACAGCCGGGCGTCCATGCGCACGGTGCGTACACCTACCTCTCCGAGACCACCGCCGAGGACGAAGACCTGTTGCTGCTGCCGGGGGCCCAGAGCCCGTGGGGCAACGAGGTCGCCCCGCCCGCGCCCGAGCCGGTCGTCGAGGCCGTCCACGAGCCGGGCCCGCACGAGACGGCGGGCCGCGACAGCGGCTCGGTCGACCTCGGCGGCGTCCGCCTCCCCAACCCGACGCCGGCCCCCGGGCCGGTGACGCCACGTCGCCCCCTGCACCTCGGCCCGCCGATCCCCGACACCTCGGCGAGCCCGGTCCGCTCCCTCGCCGACCGCGGCCCCGCGGGCGCACCGGTACGCCAGCCCGCCACGCCGGCCACCGGCCCCGAGTACTTCGAGGCCCCCCAGCTGCACGAGATGCCGCCGCAGGGTGCGGCCCCTTGGGGCGCCCAGGCGCAGGCCGCGGTGCAGACGGCGGCACCGGTGAACGCCGAGGCACCGGCTGCCGAAACGGTTGTTCCGGCGGCCGAACCGAGCGCGGAGCCGGCGGCTGCCGCACAGCCCGCCATGGCCCACATCGCCACGGAGACCGCGCCGGCGGCGCAGGACGGTGCTGTCGGCGTGGCCCACGGCCCGGAAGGCGGGCACGTTCCGGTGGGGGTGTCCGCCGTGGAGGGCGGGCAGACCGCCGGGGCCGCCGCGGGTGCGCCGGCTGCGGACGGTGGGCCGGTGGCTGCCGGTGGACCGGTTGCCGGGGCCGGGCACGTCGCTCACGGCGGGTTCCCCGCCGCGGGGAGCGGGCACGGGGCTTCCGGGGAGTTCGCCGTGTACGGCGCGCAAGGGGCTCCGGTGGGGGCTGCCGCGGACGGTGCGCAGGCGGCTGAGCAGGGCGCGGTTGCCCCGGTTGCTTCGGACGCCGGGCAGAACGAACCGGCCGCTTCCGCACCGGAGGCCGGGCCGGCCCACGTTGCCGGAGTCGCCCCCGACGGCGGGCAGCCCGACGCTGCCGTGCCCGGTGTGGCGGCCGTATCCGCTCCAGGTCCCGAGGCCGTCCCGGCTCCCGGAGCGGCGCCTGCGCCGGAGGCCGCCGGCCAGGTTCCGGAGGCGACCCACGCGCCGCAAGAGGCGCCGACGGTTGAGGGCGCACCGGTCGACGAGGGCCTCGCGCCCGGCGCCGGCCCGGTCGCCGAGGGGCCCGCATCTGAGGCCGCGCCGATCATCGAGCCCGTCACGTCCGAGGTCGCACCGATCACCGAGCCCGTCACGACAGAGGGCGCACCGCTCGCCGAGGCCGTCGCGCCCGGCAGCGAGCAGCCCGCCGCGGCCGTGGTGCCCGAAGCACCGCAGGTCGCCGAGGCCGTGGCACCCGCGAGCCCGCAGTCGCCCGAGGCGGTCGCGGCCGGGACCGGGCACTTCCCCGAGGCGGTCACCCAGGAGGCCGGGCACTTCCCCGAGGCGGTCGCAAACCAGGCCGGGCAGTTCCCCGAGGCAGTGGCCGCCGAGGCCGGTCAGCTCTCCGAGACGAGCGCACCGGAAGCTGCGCAGCACCCCGAGACGGCCGCACCGCATACCGGGCAGGCACCTGAGGCAATCGCCCCCGAGGCCGTACCGGCACCCGAGACCGTGGCGCCGGACGCTGACCAAGTGGCTCACGCCGCCGACCAGGCCGCGGCCCAGCCCATCGTCCTTGAACCCGCTCAGGCCATCGCCGTCGAGCCCATGCAAACCGCCGAGGCGCCCGCGCACCTGCCCGCCACCGCGGAGGCCGCGGGAGCCGCCTTCCCGGCAGCCCCGGACGCGGCACAGCTCGCGCAGTCCGTGGCACCGGCCGGGGACGCCACCGCCGCCCCCGAGCCCGCGGCCCACGCCGTGGCAGCGGAGCACCAGATCAGCCCCGTCCAGACCGCGCCGGACGCGGAAGTGCAGCCCGAGGCCGCTGCCGTCGCCGAACCGGCCGACGCGGTCTCCCCGACGGACCAGGCGCACCCCGCGGAGCCCCTCGCACCCGAGCCCGCCGCAGACTTCACCGAGGTCCCGGCCGCACTCCCGACCGACGAGGCCGCGGAACCGGCGCCTCCCGGCCCCGGCACGGACACGCCCCAGCCGACGGTCGCGGAGCCCGCGGATCCGCAACCGGACGCGTCCGTCGGCCAGTTCGTCCTCGTCGACGGCTCGGTGCCGACCACCCCGCACCTCGCCCCGACCCCGCCGCACGCCCTCACCCTCCCCCCGGAGGAGGAGCAGGCGCCGGAGCCCGTCGTCAGGGTCCCCGCCCCGCGGGAGGCCGACCCCCACCTCGTACAGCACGCGGAGGACCTGGACACCAGGGCCGCCGACCAGGAAGAAGAGAGCACGGCCGCAGTGGAAGAAGCACGACAGTCCACCGGTCCGGCCGCGCCCGCCTACGACGACGCGGAGCGCGCGGCCGTCATGAAGGTCATGCGTGAGCGCCGCGACATCCGCAACGGCTTCCGCAGCGACCCCATCCCGCACGAGGTGCTGCTCCGCGTGCTGGAGGCCGCGCACACGGCGCCCTCCGTCGGCCACTCCCAGCCCTGGGACTTCGTCGTCATCCGCTCCGCCGACACCCGCCGCACCATGCACGAACTGGCCATGCGCCAGCGCGACGCGTACGCGAAGTCGCTGCCCAAGGGCCGGGCGAAGCAGTTCAAGGAACTGAAGATCGAGGCCATCCTCGACACCCCGGTGAACATCGTCGTCACCGCCGACCCGACCCGCGGCGGCCGCCACACCCTCGGCCGCCACACCCAGCCGCAGATGGCGCCCTACTCCGCCGCGCTCGCCGTCGAGAACCTCTGGCTCGCCGCCCGCGCCGAGGGCCTCGGTGTCGGCTGGGTCAGCTTCTTCGACGAGCGCGAGATGGTCCGCGCCCTCGGCCTGCCCGAACACCTGGAGGTCATCGCCTACCTGTGCGTCGGGTACGTCGACGAGTTCCCGGACGAGCCCGAGCTGATGCAGGCCGGCTGGTCCAAGCGCCGCCCGCTGTCCTGGGTCGTGCACGAGGAGACGTACGGCCGCCGCGCCCTGCCCGGCGAGGAGCCGCACGACCTGCTCGCCGAGACCGTCGCCCAGATCCGCCCGCTGGACGCCAAGGCGCTCGGCGAGGCCTGGGAGCGGCAGAAGCGCATGACCAAGCCGGCCGGCGCGCTCGGCATGCTGGAGATCATCTCCGCGCAGCTGTCCGGGCTGTCCCGGCAGTGCCCGCCGCCCATCCCGGAGCCCGCGGCCGTCGCGATCTTCGCGGGCGACCACGGCGTGCACGCCCAGGGCGTCACTCCCTGGCCGCAGGAGGTCACCGCTCAGATGGTGGCCAACTTCCTCGGCGGCGGCGCGGTCTGCAACGCCTTCGCCGGCCAGGTGGGGGCCGAGGTGTGCGTGGTGGACGTCGGCGTCGCGGCCGATCTGCCCGCCACCCCCGGGCTGCTGCCCCGCAAGGTCCGCGCGGGCACCTCCGACATGACCACCGGCCCCGCGATGACCCGCGAGGAGGCCAAGCAGGCCATCGAGGTCGGCATCGAGACGGCCCGTGACCTGGTGGCGGCCGGCAACAAGGCACTGCTGACGGGTGAGATGGGCATCGCGAACACGACGGCGTCCGCGGCCCTGATCTCGGTCTTCACGGACACCGACCCGGCCGAGGTGACCGGCCGCGGCACCGGCATCAACGACGAGACCCTGGCCCGCAAGACCGAGGTCGTCCGCCGCGCCATCGAGGTCCACCAGCCGGACCCGGCCGACCCCATCGGCGTGCTCGCCGCGATCGGCGGCTTCGAGCACGCGGCGATGGTGGGTCTTCTGCTGGGCGGCGCTTCGCTCCGTACCCCGGTGATCCTGGACGGCGTCAGCGCCGGTGCCGCCGCCCTGGTCGCCCGGGCGATCGCCCCCGAGGTCCTCGCGGCCTGCATCGCGGGCCACCGCAGCGCCGAGCCCGGCCATGTGGCCGCCCTCAACAAGCTGGGCCTGCGCCCCCTGGTCGACCTCGACCTCCGCCTCGGCGAGGGCACGGGCGCCCTCCTGGCCCTCCCGCTCGTCCAGAGCACGGCGAGGGCCATGCACGAGGTGGCGACCTTCGACTCCGCAGGGGTAACAGAGAAGTAGCGGCTGTCCCCACGGCGATGCCGGGAAGTTCCGCGCCCGTGCACGCTGGTCGCCGTCAGCCGTACGTGGGTCCGTGGGCTGTCGTTCCGCAGGGCGATGGGGTCCCCCGCTCGAGCGAGGCCGAGAGTGGGGGAGGGTGGGCACGGACCCGCGCACCCGCACCCGGCAACGACGCCCAGCCACCGGACACCTGAGCCGCCCTTCCCGCCCTGCGCCGTAAAATCCGCACGTCAGGGCCACCGCACCGCCGTAAAGAGGAGCCGCACCCTCATGGCCGAAAACCCCGCCTACCCCGTAGGCCTCCGCCTCACCGGCCGCAAAGTGGTCGTCCTCGGCGGCGGCCAGGTCGCCCAGCGCCGCCTCCCGGCCCTCATCGCAGCAGGCGCGGACATTCACCTCGTATCCCCCGAGGCGACCCCCTCCGTCGAGGCCATGGCCGACGCGGGCGAGATCACCTGGCAGCAGCGCCCGTACGCCGAAGGCGACCTCGCGGACGCCTGGTACGCCCTGATCGCCACCGGCGACACGGAGGCGAACACCCGGGCCTCCGCCGAAGCGGAACGCCACCGCGTGTGGTGCGTCCGCTCCGACGACGCCGACGCCGCCACGGCCTGGACCCCGGCGACCGGCCACAGCGAGGGCGTCACGGTCGCCGTCCTCACCACCGAGGCCCGCGGCCGCGACCCCCGCCACACCGCCGCCATCCGCGACGCGGTCGTCGAGGGCCTGCGCGACGGCACCCTGGTGGCGCCGCACCACCGGACCCGCACCCCCGGCGTCGCCCTCGTCGGCGGCGGCCCCGGCGACCCGGACCTCATCACGGTCCGCGGCCGCCGCCTCCTCGCCGAGGCCGACGTCGTCATCGCCGACCGCCTCGGCCCCCGCGACCTCCTCGCCGAACTCCCGCCGCACGTCGAGGTGATCGACGCGGCGAAGATCCCGTACGGCCGTTTCATGGCCCAGGAAGCCATCAACAACGCCCTGATCGAGCACGCCAAGCAGGGCAAGTCGGTCGTACGGCTGAAGGGCGGCGACCCCTACGTCTTCGGCCGGGGCATGGAGGAGCTGAACGCCCTCGCCGAGGCCGGCATCCCCTGCACCGTCGTGCCCGGCATCTCCAGCTCGATCTCGGTCCCCGGCGCGGCCGGTATCCCGGTCACCCATCGCGGCGTCGCGCACGAGTTCACGGTGGTCAGCGGCCATGTCGCCCCCGACGACGAACGCTCCCTGGTCGACTGGGCGTCCCTGGCCAAGCTCACCGGCACGCTCGTGATCCTCATGGGCGTCGACAAGATCGGAAAGATCGCCGAGACGCTCGTCGCACACGGCAAGCCGGCCGACACCCCCGTCGCCCTGGTCCAGGAGGGCACCACGGCCGCCCAGCGCCGCGTCGACGCGACCCTGGCGACGGTCGGCGAGACGGTGCGTACGCAGGAGGTCAAGCCGCCGGCGGTCATCGTCATCGGCGAGGTCGTCGGCGTAGGACCGCGATCTTCCGCGTAACCGCGGGTAACCCAACTCGTACACAGCCGTTGGCACCACACCCAGGACAAGGCAGTATCACCCTGTGGCCGATCTCATCACCGTTGAGGACCCCGACGACCCGCGCCTGCGCGACTACACAGGCCTGACCGACGTGGAGCTGCGCCGCAAGCGCGAACCGGCCGAGGGCCTGTTCATCGCCGAGGGCGAGAAGGTCATCCGCCGGGCGAAGGACGCCGGGTACGAGATGCGCTCGATGCTGCTGTCCGCGAAGTGGGTCGACGTCATGCGCGACGTCATCGACGAGCTTCCGGCCCCGGTGTACGCGGTCAGCCCGGACCTGGCCGAACAGGTCACCGGCTACCACGTGCACCGCGGCGCGCTCGCCTCCATGCAGCGCAAACCGCTGCCGACGGCTACCGACCTCCTCCAGACCACCCGCCGGGTCGTCGTCATGGAGTCGGTCAACGACCACACCAACATCGGCGCGATCTTCCGCTCGGCGGCCGCCCTGGGCATGGACGCGGTCCTGCTCTCCCCGGACTGCGCGGACCCCCTGTACCGCCGCAGCGTCAAGGTCTCGATGGGCGCGGTCTTCTCCGTCCCCTACGCCCGCCTCGACACCTGGCCCAAGGGCCTGGAGTCGGTCCGCGAGGCCGGCTTCACGCTCCTCGCGCTCACCCCCGACGAAAAGGCCAGGTCCCTCGACGAGGCCGCCCCGCACAAGATGGACCGCGTGGCGCTGATGCTCGGCGCCGAGGGCGACGGCCTGTCCACCCAGGCCCTGGTCGCCGCCGACGAATGGGTCCGCATCCCCATGTCCCACGGCGTCGACTCCCTCAACGTGGGCGCGGCGGCCGCGGTCGCCTTCTACGCGGTGGCCACGGGCCGCCCGGCGGGATAGTCCGGTGTCGAAGCGGCAGGCGATCGTCGCGGTCCTGCGCCGGAACGGCAGAGTGCTGGCGATCCGTCGCGGCCCCGGCGTCTCCCGCCCCGGCTACTGGCAGCCCCTCAGCGGCAAGGTCGAACCGGGGGAGACCCAGGAGCAGGCCGTGGTCCGCGAGGTCCGGGAGGAGGTCGGCCTGACCGTCTCCCCCCTCGCCAAGGTCTGGGAGTCGGAGACCGACGACGGTCTCTTCCGCCTCCACTGGTGGACGGCGGACGCGACCACCGGCGAGATCGTCCCCGACCCCGTCGAGGTCGCCGAGACCCGCTGGGTCACCCCCGAGGAGTTCCTCGCGCTCACCCCCGTCTTCGACGGCGACCGGGAGTTCTTCGAACGGATCCTGCCGGGGCTGTGACGCCTCAGTCCACCTGGGCGCGCCCCGGCTCCACGTGCTGTTGCTGCTGCGGCACCACGCCGTCGCCACCGCCCAGCCCCCGCGACGGCCCCTGGCACCCCTGCGCCGCGGCGATGCCGAGCGCCACCAGCAGCGTCACGACGACGAACACGAACAGCCGCTGCCGCAGCAACCGGGGATTGGCAGGCCGCCGCCCCGTCCCCGTGGGCCTGGGCGCCGGACGTCCGGTACCGCTGCGCGGCGCGGGCCGGGCCCCCGCGCCCTGGCGGCTCGTGTTCCGCGCCCCCGGGGCGGGCCGGGACCCGGAACGCTGGGGCGGCGGGGGCCCACCGCGGGAGACGTTGCCGCCCCGTGAAGGCGCGGCTCCGCCCCGCACCGGAGGCACCCCACGCGAGCCGGCGGAAGCACCCCGTGAGGGGGGAGCACCCTGCGGGCCCGGGGGACGACGGTGCTCGCGCTGCTGCTCCGGATAGGTGTCGGCGAGTCGCCCGGTGGGCCGGTCCGCCTCCGCTGAACGCGGCGCGGGCGGACGGGGGTCGGCGAGCCCCTGCGCCTCACGGGCGGCGATCTCCTTGAGCCGCAGCGACAGCTGAAGCGTGCTGGGCCGCTCCTCGGGGTCCTTCGCCAGACACGCCCGCACCAGCGGAGCCAGCGCGTCCGGGACGCCGTGCAGCTGTGCCTCTTCGTGTACGACCCGGTACAGCATCACCTCGGAACTGCCGTGCCCGAAGGGCGAGTCACCCATCGAGGCGTACGCCAGGGTCGCCCCCAGCGAGAACACGTCCGTGGCGGGGGTGACGGCGGCACCGCGCACCTGCTCCGGCGCGAGGAAACCCGGGGAGCCGACGGCCGTACCGACATGCGTCAGAGTGGACGCCCCGGTCGCCCAGGCGATGCCGAAGTCGATGATCCGCGGGCCCTTGGGGGACAGCAGGATGTTCGACGGCTTGAGGTCCCGGTGGACGACTCCCGCCTCGTGCACGGCGACGAGCCCCTCCGACAGGGCGGCACCCACAGCCGCGACATCGGCCGCCCCCAGCGGCCCCCCGTCGGCGACCTTGTCGTGCAGCGACGGGCCGGGCACGTACTGGGTGGCGAACCAGGGTCGTTCCGCGTCGAGATCGGCGGCCACGAGCCGAGCCGTGCACCCGCCCCTGATCCGCCGTGCGGCCGAGACCTCCCGCGCGAACCGGGAACGGAACTCCTGGTCCTCCGCCAGATCCGGCCGGATGACCTTCAGCGCGACCCGCTGCCCCTTCTTGTCGGAGCCCAGGTACACGACGCCCATCCCACCCGCGCCGAGCCGTCTGTGAAGCCTGAACGAGCCGACGACGCGCGGGTCCTCGCGCCTCAGGCGCATCATCGCCATGTTCATCCCCGCTGCCCGGTCCGTGTGACGTGGCACAGCTTACGTTTCCACGGCCGCCCGCGCGCAGAGGCCGCGCCCTCTCGCCCAGATCGATTGTCAGTGCCGGGTGGGAGACTTGAAGGGTGGTCAGGGACCGGTCGAGCAGGCGGACTTCACGGGTCCGGTGACCTCAACCACCCGTCGACGAAGGGGGATTGAACACGTGAAGGGTGATCGCGTGGAAATAGTCGTGGACGCGGGGGACACGACCCGCACCTACGAGGTGGTGGCCAGCAGGGCGGGCCGCCGGGTGGAGACGGCGGTACGCCGAGGTGTCGTGGAAGTGAGCGAAGTCACCCGCAACGGCTCCGTGGTCCGCACGGCCCGCTTCATGGCGAACCGGGTGCTGGCCCTGGTCGAGCAGCCCATCCCCAGGGAGGACGGCTCGGAAAAGGCCGGGCACACCGGGCGCCCCCTCCGGGAAGACCCTGAGACCTAGGACCTCGTCTCCACCCAGGGGAGTACGCCCCAGCTCACGGCTCATCCTCCGGGAGGCCCGGCAATCGGTACGAGGGCATGACGTGCGGCGAGCGCCGGACGCCTAGATTTGAGGTCAAGCGGCGGGTGCAGCACTCGTCCCCCGAGGTCAGACACCCGCCGCTGCCAACGACAACTGAGAACGGTCAGGAGAGGGACCATGGCCCTAACGGCACCGCGGACACTGATCCGCACCCAGGAGCGCACCGCACTCCACCGCCGCACGGGCCGCCGCCACCCCCTGGTGGCGACGCTCATGGTCCTCCCCCTGGCGGCCCTGCTCTTCTTCGTCTTCGACGGCTGGGAGACAGTGGCCACACAGGCGTCGTCCGTGGGCGTGATGCTGGGGCGCTGAGCGGCGACCCCAGGCCCGGAAGAGCGGTCCGGGCGGGGACATCCACCCATGAAACCCCGTGGGGACGGGGGTGCGGCGGACGGCAAAAATGCCGGCGCAGCTGGGGAGCTGCGCCGGCATTGCTTTTTCCCCTCCCCGACCACCCAGCCTTTCGAGAGCCGATGCGCCGCCGATGACGAGTGGCCACCCCGCCCCCCACAGGGGCGCACTCTCAGGCGCCGGTCAGGCACCTCCAGCCCGTCCGGCGTTCGAGGAGGAGGCCGTTCAGGCCGACAGGGGTCCGGGGCGGAGCCCCGAAACGGGGCGCTGGGGCGGAGCCCCGCGAGAGGTTCTTGGGATGCGGTGCCCCGGGGGTTCAGGGGCGGAGTCCGGCGGTGGGTCGGACAGGTCCGTGGAGCCGGGAGCTGGCCCGTGACTCGGGGTGCTGGGGCGGAGCCCCGGGAGGGGTGCAGGGGACGCAGTCCCCGCCGGGGTTCAGGGGCGGAGCCCCGGGAGGGGGCCGGGGTTCGGGGTGGAGCTCTGGTAGGGGTGCAGGGGACGCAGTCCCCGCCGGGGTGCCGGGGGAGCCCCTGATAGGGATGCAGGGGACGCAGTCCCCGCCCGGGTTCAGGGGCGGAGCCCCGGGTGGGGTCGAAGGGGCGGCAGCCCCTGGGGACGGGACGGGTAGGGGCGGCGGGGGCGCATCCCTCAGCGGCCCCACCACGGACGGCCCCGCCACTGTCGGGTGCCATACCCACCCCCACCACCCCGCCGTACCCTCGCGAAGAGACCCACCGCCCCAGGGAGCCCCGTGACCACCCCCTTGCTCACCGAACTGACCACCCGAGCCAAGGCCCAGGCCCACTCCCGCACGGACACCTGCCCCTGCGGCGCAGCCACCCTCGCCGACCGCCCCGACGCCACCGTCGTCCGCCACGCGGACACGGTCGCCAAGGCCCACGCCCCGAACACCCCCCGCGCCGACCTCACCCCCCGCCTCACCGCCGCCACCCACCTCCCCGGCATCCTCCTGCCCCCAGTCAGCCCGACCCCCGTCGACCTGCACGGCCGCCTCGTCACGTTCTGGCCCTACGGCACACCCGTGGACCCGGACACCCCCGACGCCGCCCCCTGGGAGCCCGCAGCCACCCTCCTCGCCCGCCTCCACCGCACCCCCGTCCCCACCCCCCTCCCGCCCATGCGAGGCCCCGCCAAGGCCGCCCGAGCCATCGCCCGGCTCAGGGCGACAGCCGCCGCCCACCCCGCCACCGCACCGGTCCTGCAGGCCTGGGACACCCTCCCGGCCTGGGCCCGAGCCGAAGCCCCCATGCCGGACACCACCACCCTGTGCCACGGCGACCTCCACCTCGGCCAGCTCGTCCGTCACCCCGCCCCCGACGGCCCGTGGCTGCTCATCGACGTCGACGACCTCGGCACCGGCGTCCCGGCCTGGGACCTGGCCCGCCCGGCCGCCTGGTACGCCTGTGGCCTCCTCCCACCGGACGAGTGGACCCGCTTCCTCACCGCCTACCGCACGGCCGGCGGCCCGGCCGTCCCCGCCGACGGCGACCCCTGGCCCGCCCTGGACGTTCCGGCCCGCGCCCTCACGGTGCAGACGGCCGCCCGCGCGACAGCCAAGGCGGCAGCGGAGAACCGCCCCCTGGACGAGGTCGAACTGTCCATGATCGACGCATGTGCCCGAATGGCTTCGCTCCCGCCGGAGTTGGTCCCGGGATTCGCGAAGTAGGGTGCAACCGACCGCAGCCTGACAGAGTCTGTCCTGGCGAAACGCGAAGCAGGACCGACCGGCGAGGAGTTGAGCCGACCATGCAGTGTCCGAAGTGCCATGCGCCGATGCACACGTACAACCGCAACGGTGTCCAGATCGAGCAGTGCAGCGGCTGCCGCGGGATCTTTCTCGACTACGGCGAGCTGGAGGCGCTGACCCGCCTGGAGTCCCAGTGGTCCCAGCCCGCGCCGCCGCCCCCGCCCGCCCCGCAGGCCTACCCGGCCCCGCCCGCGCCCGCCTGGGGCGCCCAGCACGGCGGCCACGGAGGCGGCCACTACGGTGGCCACCACGGCGGTCACCACCGCCACAAGAGCTTCGGCCACATGCTGTTCTCCAGCTGACGGCACACGACGAAGCCCCCGGCCGTACGAGACGGCCGGGGGCTTCGGCTGGTGCGCGATACTGGGATTGAACCAGTGACCTCTTCCGTGTCAGGGAAGCGCTCTCCCGCTGAGCTAATCGCGCAGGTGAACCTGCATGTGATGCGTACTGCGTGCGCGATACTGGGATTGAACCAGTGACCTCTTCCGTGTCAGGGAAGCGCTCTCCCGCTGAGCTAATCGCGCGGGTATGGATCTCGCCGTACGTGCTGGAAGATCCAGTGGACGATACTGGGATTGAACCAGTGACCTCTTCCGTGTCAGGGAAGCGCTCTCCCGCTGAGCTAATCGTCCTTGGAGGTGGAGACGGGATTTGAACCCGTGTAGACGGCTTTGCAGGCCGTTGCCTCGCCTCTCGGCCACTCCACCAGGAGTGCAGGGGCTCGGGAAGATCCCCTGTTTCCATCGAGCGGACGACGAGGCTCGAACTCGCGACCTCAACCTTGGCAAGGTTGCGCTCTACCAACTGAGCTACGTCCGCTTGTCGTTTCGATCCGCTCTCGCGGCCCGGCGACGAGTTGAACTCTAGCGGATTCCCGGGCCAGCACAAAAACGCGTTTGCGCAGCGTGCTGCGCTGCGCCTGCTGGCGTACGTGGTCAGGGCCCCCGAAGGGACATGCCCGGACCACCTTCACGACACCCGCCCTAGACTCGACTGCGTGCTCGACCTCCCTCCTCTCGCCCGCTTCGGTGACCGCGTCGCCACCGGACTCCTCGACGTCACCAGCGATCCCGCGGCCCTCGACTCCACCGGTTTCTGGGCCGTCGTGGCGGACTTCGAGGGCCGCCTGACCTGCGCCCGCTTCCGGGACGTACGAGTGGAGCCCGTGCCCGCCCCGGTGCCGGGGAAGTGGCGGGGACCGGCCGCCGGTGACTGGACGTCCTCCCTCGACCGCGGGGCGTACACGGCGGGTGTGCGCCGGATCCGCGAGCACATAGCGGCCGGCGAGGTCTATCAGGCGAACCTCTGCCGGGTGCTCTCCGCGCCCGTCGCGCCCGACGCCGACGTGGACGCCCTGACCGCGCTGCTGGCCCGCGGCAACCCGGCACCGTATGCAGGAACGATCCGGCTGCCCGCCCACGGGGTCGAGATAGCCACGGCCTCGCCCGAGCTCTTCCTGCGGCGCGGCGGCCGTGTCGTGGAGTCCGGGCCGATCAAGGGCACCGGACGTACCGAGGCGGACCTGCTGGAGAAGGACTACGCCGAGAACGTGATGATCGTGGACCTGGTCCGCAACGACGTCGGGCGTGTCTGCGCCACCGGCAGCGTGAGCGTCCCCGATCTGTGCGCCGTCGAGAAGCATCCGGGGCTCGTCCATCTCGTGTCGACGGTCCGCGGCGAGCTGTGCGCGGAAGCCGGCTGGCCCGAACTGCTCGACGCGGCCTTCCCGCCCGGATCCGTCACCGGTGCGCCCAAGTCCAGCGCCCTGCGGATCATCGAAGCCCTGGAGACGGCGCCCCGCGGCCCGTACTGCGGCGGCATCGGCTGGGTCGACGCGGACCAGGCGGCCGGCGAGCTGGCGGTCGGCATCCGCACCTTCTGGATCGACCGGGCCGAGGGCGTCCTGCGCTTCGGTACCGGCGCGGGCATCACCTGGGGCTCCGACCCGGAGGCGGAGTGGCGGGAGACCGAGCTGAAGGCGGCCCGACTGCTCGCGGTAGCGTCGGGGACGTACGAGGTGAGTGGAGAGGGACTACAGACGTGAAGATCTGGCTCGACGGCGGGCTGCAGGACATCGAGTCCGCCCGTGTCTCCGTCTTCGACCACGGGCTGACCGTGGGCGACGGCATCTTCGAGACGGTGAAGGCGACGGACGGGAAGCCGTTCGCGCTCACCCGGCACCTCGACCGGCTGACCCGCTCGGCGCGCGGGCTCGGCCTGCCCGACCCCGACCACGACGAGGTCCGCCGCGCCTGCGCCGCCGTCCTCGAGGCCAACCCGATGCCGCTCGGCCGGCTGCGCATCACCTACACCGGCGGCCACGGCCCGCTCGGCTCCGACCGCGGTGAGCACGGCCCGACCCTCGTCGTCGCCCTGGGCGAGACCACCCGCCGCCCCGACTCCACCGCGGTGATCACGGTCCCGTGGACCCGCAACGAACGCGGCGCCCTCACCGGCCTGAAGACGACCTCGTACGCCGAGAACGTCGTCGCCCTCGCCCGCGCCCACCAACACGGCGCCTCGGAAGCCCTGTTCGCGAACACCGTCGGCCAACTCTGCGAGGGCACAGGCTCGAACGTCTTCGTCGTCCTCGACGGCGAGATCCACACCCCGCCGGTCGCCTCCGGATGCCTCGCGGGCATCACGCGCGCGCTCGCCGTCGAGTGGACCGGCGCCAAGGAGACCGACCTGCCGCTCGACGTCCTGGAGCGCGCGGACGAGGTCTTCCTCACCTCCACCCTGCGCGACGTCCAGGCCGTGCACCGCGTCGACGACCGCGAACTGCCGCGCACCCCGGGCCCGGTGACCGCCAAGGCCATGCGGATCTTCGACGAGCGGTCCGGGAACGACCTGGATCCGTGAGAGCCCGGGAAAACAGGCTGCCAAGGGGCGGGTCAGGCGGGTAGAACACCCCTGATGACCACGACCCTGCGGCCGACCGAGCCGCTTCAGTGTGCCGAGGACGGGACACGTTCACGTCGCTACCAGGTGTGCGTGAACAGCCGGCCCGTCGGTACGGTCCACCTCGGCACCCTGCCCCAGTTCGGTGACTTCATGGCCCGCATCCTCGATCTGCGCATCGAGGAGCCTGACCGCCGCCGGGGCCGGGGCACGGTGGCCGCGCTCGCCGCGGAGGAGGTAGCGCGCGGCTGGGGATGCCGGCAGATCGAGGCACTGGTGCCCGCCGACGCCGAGGCGGCGCTGCGGCTCGTAGCAGCGCTCGGTTATGTCCACCGCAACCGCGGCATGGAGAAGCGGCTCGGCGACACACCGCCGCGGCTGCCGGCCGGCAGCCGCGGCCGTCCCATGACCGAGGCCGAGTTCGAGGCATGGCTCGCGGCTGAGATCGACGGGTACGCGCGCGTGTGGATCGAGCGGGGCGTGCCCGAGTCCGAGGCGTACGAGATGTCGCGGCGCGCCCACGCGATGCTGCTGCCCCGGGGGCTCGCCACCGAGGACATGCGGGTCAGCGTGCTGGAGCACGACCGGACCCGGGTGGGCACCCTCTGGGTGGCGCTGCCCGACGACGAGGCCTACGTCTACGACGTCGAGGCCGACACCGCCCACCGCGGACAGGGACACGGCCGCACGCTGATGCACCTGGCGGAGACTCAGGCGATCGACGCCGGCCGACGCGTCCTCGGCCTCAACGTGTTCGCCGGCAACACCCCGGCCGAGCGGCTCTACGAGTCACTCGGCTACCGGACGACGCAGTACGTCCTGTACAAGCCGCTGCTCTGAGCGGTCGGCCGAGGACCGCCGAACCTCGGCAACGCTCCCGAAGGGGCACGGGGCTGTGCCCGATATGCGGCTCCGCCGTGATGGGGGTCCCCCCGCTCGAGCGAAGCCGAGAGTGGGGGAGCGACCAGCCACGACGGCTCCGCAGACCACGCCGCATGGCCCCGCATCCCGCGGAGCGCCCGGGCGCCGGTCAGGCGCCCTGCCCGGCCAGCAGCCGGTCCACGATCTCCTCGATCCGCTCCCGCAGCCCCTCCTGGCTCTTGCCGCCGTCCAGGCGCTGACCGTCGACGACGTACGTCGGGGTGCCGGTCACGCCGATCGCCTTGCCCTCGGCCTGGTCGGCGTCGACGATCAGGATGTGCCGGCCGTCGATCAGCGCGGTGTCGAACTCCTCGGCGTCCAGACCGAGTTCGGCGGCCACCTCGACCAGGAAGGGTTCTCCCTTACGGCCCAGCTCCTCGACCCGCGCCAGCACGGCCTCGGCGTAGGCCCAGCCCTTGCCCTGTTCGAGGGCTTCCTCGGCGGCCTGTGCGGCGGCGAAGGCGTGCTTGTTCTTCTCCAGCGGGAAGTGCCGCAGCCGCAGCTCCAGCCGGTCGCCGTAGCGGGCGCGCAGGGCACGCAGATCGTCGAGGGCGCTACGGCAGTCCGGGCACTGGAGGTCGCACCAGACGTCGAGGACGGGCGCGGCGGGAGGCACGGGGGAGGAGTCGCTCATGCCGCCAGTCTCCCAGCCCGGACGCGGTCGACCCAATCGGACCCCGGCCTCGGTGACCTGCGCCCGGGACCCTGATCCACACCCGGGGGAGTGCCCCGGACCGGCACCTTCGGAGGAGCCGACCCGGAGATGTCCCTGATGTCCGCCCGGACCATGGCCGCACGAGGTCCGGGCGGTGCAGGATGGAAGGGACGAAGTGCCCCTGCCCGATCGAGCCCTGCCTGGAGGACCGGATGATTGCCGAGACCGTCTGTTCCGCCGTGTCCGCGGCCGGCCTGGGCATCGCGGTGGTCACGGCCTACCGCAAGCGCTTCCTCAAGGCCGCCCGCATCGCCGCCTACTCACTCGTCCCCATCGGCCTGGTGATGACCGGCACCGTGCAGTGGCTGGCGGACACCGCCTTCAGTCCGACGGCCTGGGCGGGCTTCGGCGTGCTCGGCGCCGCCTGGCTGCTGTTCTCCACCACGCGCGCGGTGGAGCGCCGCCGGGGTGGCACCCGCAAGGAGCGCAGGGAAGCCAGGGCCGCGGGGCAGCGCGAAGCGGTCGCTCCGACGGCTTCCGCGCCTTCCCTGGGCCCGGGGGCCCGGCAGGCGACCCGGCCCGCGAGCGCACCCCGCACCGAGTCGGCGGACGACTTCAGCGACATCGAGGCCATCCTGAAGAAGCACGGCATATGACCCGCGCATGACGACTGAAACGACACAGTGGATCAAGGCTGTGACGTGAAGTGATCACGACCGGAACCGGACTTCACGGGATCCGGCGAACTGCCGGTCATTCCGCGCGTGTTGAGCGCACCGGACGTGCGGAATGCGCCATCATCGCCGCGAGATGCTGGACACGGAACACGGCGATACCGCGCCGCCGAAGGACGAGCCGCGCGGATGCCTCTTCGCCCTTTCCCAGCCACCGCTAATGATCTTCCTTGCGGTGATCGGGTGTCTGCTGCTCATGGCGTCGTTGCACGACCTGCTGATGCTGTGAGCCGTACCCGTGGTCCCCGGCGACACCCGCGGGGGACCACGTCGACATCCCAGTCCGGACAGGCCCTGGACTTTGCCTAGCCCGCCGCCTCCTTGCGCCGTGCCCGGTACGCGGCCACGTGCAGGCGGTTTCCGCAGGTACGGCTGTCGCAGTAGCGGCGCGAGCGGTTCCGGGAGAGGTCCACGAAGGCACGCCGGCAGTCGGGGGCCTCGCAGCGGCGCAGCCGCTCCTGCTCACCGGCCACCACGAAGAAGGCCAGCGCCATCCCGCAGTCGGCCGCGAGATGGTCGGCGACGGAGGCGCCGGGCGCGAAGTAGTGCACATGCCAGTCGTAGCCGTCGTGGTCCGTGAGGCGCGGAGTGGTGCCCGCGGCGGCGACCAGCTCGTTGATCACGCCGGCGGCGGTCCGGGCATCGCGCGCCGCGAAGACCGAGGCGAACCGGCCGCGGATCTTGCGCACGGCCGAGAGGTCGAACTCCGAGAGAGTCCCCACATCGCTGATGTCGTGGTTTCGTACGAAATCCTCGAGAGCTGCGACGTCGGGCAGTCCGTCCGGTGCCGCGTTGTCCTCCGGTGCGGTGTTCACCAGATCCACCACGGTGTCGAGCGCGCACCGGGTGTCGTGGGTGATCAGCACGTTTCGCTCCCTGGCCTGGGGGGTCGGGCGGACGCCCGCCTCATGCTGGCCGATGTTAGTGGCTTGCCGCCCGGCTGCGGGCGGTCGTGCCGGCAGGCACCTTCCCCCTGCCCCGCCGCACACACCGGCGCCGCCCCACGACTGGATCGCGGCGGCGGCGCTGATGCGTACCGTATGCAGTTGTTCTGGCCCGAGCCGTCTCCCCGAGTCGACGGCGCCGGGCGGCTTCGTGCTGCCTCGCCCTAGCTCTCCGCCAGGATGTGCGAGAGCTCCTGGTCGAGATCGAAATGCCGGTGTTCCGTGCCGGGAGGCACGGCGGCGTCGGTTCGCTTCAGGAAGGACTCCAGTGCCCGCGCCGGGGCTTCCAGCAGGGCCTCGCCCTCCGGGGAGCTCAGCGCGATGCACACGACCCCCTGACCGTGACTGCGCGACGGCCAGACACGGACGTCGCCGGTGCCGGTGGGCCGGTGCAGCCCCTCCGCGAGGAGGTCGCGGGCGAACACCCACTCGACGGTCTCCTCGGCTCCGGTGTGGAAGGTGGCGTGCACGGCGTAGGGGTCGGCCGTGTCGTACCGCAGGCCTGCGGGGACAGGCAGGGAGGACTCGCTCGACACAACGAGGCGCAGGTGCAGCTCGCAGCTGACCGTGGTGTTCATAAGCGCCAGGGCCTTTCGCTCAGTGTGCGCTCGGGGATTCGCACGTCGGCGAAATCGACATGCCACCTACGGTGCCGTTGTAAACCCCTCTGAGTGTTTTGCGTGCCTTTACGTAACTCTTCCGGCCCATGGGTCGTTCGTGAGGTACGGCCATTCCGGTGACTGGTTTCCGCTCGGTAAAGTAAGGTAAAGTTTGGCCGTATGAATACGGGGAGTAACCGGACCGAGGGACTGCCGGGCGAGGCCATCGTGGCATCGGACGAGACGAGGTCGGACGGGGCGCAGGACGAGCACGGCCTCGGCTCCAGGGCGCCGGCGTTCATCAAGAGGCGTCGCGCCCTGCATCTGAGCTGGCAGGTCGGGGTCTTCGTCGTCGGTCTCGCGGTCGTGGGCGCCGGCATCGTCATGCTGCCGCTGCCCGGGCCCGGCTGGGTGGTGATCTTCGGCGGCATGGCCATCTGGGCGACCGAGTTCGTCTGGGCCCAGCTGGTGCTCCGCTGGACGAAGCGCAAGGTCACCGAGGCGGCCCAGCGAGCCCTCGATCCCAAGGTGCGGCGCCGCAACATCACGCTGACGGCGATCGGTCTCGTGATCGTGGGCGTGCTCGTCGGGATCTATGTGTGGAAGTTCGGCGTCGTGATGCCCTGGAAGATCAAGGACCAGTGATCCGCGCGGGCGCCGCGAGCGCCGGCGGGCGCCGCTTCGTGCTGGTCACAGGCACCCCCTGACATGGGGTAATGTTCTTCCTGCGTCCGGGCGATTAGCTCAGTGGGAGAGCGCTTCGTTCACACCGAAGAGGTCACTGGTTCGAACCCAGTATCGCCCACCCGGATCGGCGGGCCCCCGAGGGAGGCACAACCGCC
>NZ_JBSFHW010000059.1:0-54471 GCF_053597275.1 Streptomyces sp. NPDC001492
GAACAATTCTTGAGAAAACCCCCGCACCATTCGGTGCGGGGGTTTTCTGCGTTTCAAGGCTTTTAGGCTCCGGGCCCTTCAAAGAGGGCCCTCCCCTTACAAACGTCCCGCCGCCTTCAGGGCCAGATATGCATCGGCCAGTGCCGGCGCCAGTTCTTCCGGGGTCTCGTCGACGACTGTGACTCCGTGACGGCGGAGCTGCTCCGCGGTGCGGTGGCGTTCACTTTGGGCTTGGGCAGCGGCTGCAGCTTCGTAGACGGACTCGGTGCTTCCACGGGCGTTCGCCATGCGCGCGATGTATGGATCCGCCACTGATGCCATCAGAATGGTGTGGCGCTGGGTGAGTTGGGCGAGCACGGGGAGCAGACCTTCCTCCACGGGGGCCGCGTCGAGGCTTGTGAGTAGCACGATGAGTGAGCGGCGGGGGGCCGTGCGGAGTGCGGTCGCTGTGAGGCCTCGGGCATCCAGTTCGACCAGTTCCGGTTCGATGGTGGCCATTGCGTTCACCAGGGACGGGAGGACGTCGCGTGCTGTGCGGCCCTGGACGAGGGCGCGTACCCGACGGTCGTAGGCGAGCAGGTCCACCCGGTCGCCGGCGCGTGAAGCGAGAGCTGCCAGGAGCAGGGCCGCGTCCATGGAGGCGTCGAGGCGTGGGGCGTCCCCCACGCGGCCGGCTGAGGTGCGGCCGGTGTCCAGGACGATCAGGATGTGGCGGTCGCGTTCGGGGCGCCACGTGCGCACGGCGACGGCGGACTGGCGGGCCGTCGCTCGCCAGTCGATGGAGCGGGTGTCGTCCCCTGGGACGTACTCGCGCAGGCTGTCGAATTCTGTCCCTTCGCCGCGGGTGAGCACGCTGGTGCGGCCGTCGAGTTCGCGGAGACGGGCGAGTTTCGAGGGCAGGTGCTTGCGGCTGGTGAAGGGGGGCAGAACGCGTACTGTCCAGGGAACCTGGTGGCTGCCTTGGCGTGAGAACAGACCGAGGGGGCCGTAGGAGCGGATCGTCACGCGGTCTGCTTGACGGTCGCCGCGGCGGCTGGGGCGCAGACGGGTGGTGGTCCGGCGGCGTTCGCCCGCAGGCACGGTCAGGCGGTGGCGTGAGGCCGCGATTTCCGTGCCGGGCTGCCAGCTGCTGGGGGGCCAGGCGTCACGCAGGCGGGCGCGGAGGAGACGGCGCGACGGGTTGGTGACGGTGAGGGTCACGTCGGCGGTCTCGCCCAGCCGGACGGATGTGTCGCCGGAGCGGGTCAGGCCGAGGCGCCGTACCGGGGCCGCGAGGGCGAAGTCGCAGGCGCAGGCCAAAGCCAGGGGGCCGTTCACCGCGAGGATGCCCGTCCAGCTGGGGTCCCAGATACCCATGGGGAGGGAGCCGAGTGCCGCGAGGAGCGCGGCGCGTCCGGTGAGTGGCATCAGCGGGGAACGGGGACGTGGGTGAGGATTGCGTTGATGACGGAATCCGCTGTGACGCCTTCCATCTCGGCCTCGGGGCGGAGTTGCACGCGGTGTCGGAGAGTGGGGAGAGCCAAGGCCTTGACGTCGTCGGGGATGACGTAGTCACGGCCCGTGAGCCATGCCCATGCGCGCGAGGTGGCAAGGAGGGCCGTGGCGCCGCGTGGGGAGACGCCCAGGGTGAGGGAGGGCGACTCGCGGGTGGCCCGGCAGATGTCCACCACGTAGGCCGTGATTTCCGGGGAGATCGCCGTCTTGGCGACCGCGGCACGGGCGGCCTCCAGGTCGGCCCCGCCGGCCACGGGGCGTACGCCGGCGGCACGCAGGTCGCGCGGGTTGAAGCCTTCGGCGTGTCGGGTGAGGACGTCGATCTCGTCCTGGCGGGAGGGGAGAGGGACCGTCAGTTTGAGGAGAAAACGGTCCAGTTGGGCTTCGGGGAGGGGGTATGTGCCCTCGTACTCGACCGGGTTCTGGGTTGCGGCAACAAGAAACGGGTCGGGGAGCGGGCGCGGGGTGCCGTCGACCGTGACCTGGCGTTCCTCCATGGCTTCCAGGAGGGACGACTGGGTCTTCGGGGGCGTGCGGTTGATCTCGTCCGCCAGGAGGAGGTTGGTGAAGACCGGACCGGGCTGGAACGAGAACTCGGCGGTGCGAGTGTCGTAGACCAGGGAGCCCGTGACGTCGCTCGGCATGAGGTCGGGGGTGAACTGCACGCGTTTGGTGTCGAGTTCGAGGGCGGAGGCGAGGGCGCGTACGAGCAACGTTTTGGCGACCCCGGGGACTCCTTCCAGTAGGACATGTCCGCGGCAGAGGAGGGCGACGACGAGGCCGGTCACGGCAGGGTCCTGGCCGACCACGGCTTTGGCGATCTCGGCGCGCAGGGCTTCCAGGGAGGCTCGGGCTTTGCCCGGGTCCCCGGTCTGCCCGGCGTTGTCAGTGGTCGGGTCCATCATGGACGGCGTACCTCTCTTTCGAGGGCGTCGAGTTGGTCGGCGAGGGCGATGAGAGCCGTGTCGTCGGCGGGTGGCGGGCCGAAGAGGAGGGAGTTCAGAGTCTGTCCGTCGCCGTGGAGGTGGGCGGACAGGGCGGGGAGCAGGGCCTCGGGCGCGTGCGCCTGGGCGACGGGGACGCCTACGAGGGGGGCGAGGCGGGTGCGGGTGGTGGAGCGTAGAGCGGCGGCCGCGCGGTCGCGGGCGTTCGCCTTGCGGTAGAGACGGGCGCGGCCTTCCACGGTTTCGGAGGCACGGATCGCCACGGGGAGTTTTTCGGGCACGAGGGGGCCCAGTCGGCGCGCCCGCCAGAAGGCGGCGAGGGCTGCCGCGAAGAAGAGTTGCAGTGTGCCCCAGCGCCAGCCGGAGGGGAGCAGGTCGAAGAAGCCTTTTTCGTCGCCGGTGTCGGTGGAGGAGTTGTCGGAAAGCGAGGGGAGGTACCAGACCAGATGGGGGCGGGAGCCGAGGAGCTGGAGGGCGAGCGAGGCGTTGCCCTCCTTGTCGAGGCGGTCGTTGAAGAGGATGTCGGGCGCGCCGAGGACGACGGTGTCGCCGTCTCCGGAGGTCTCCGGAATGCGCAGGAGGGTGGCCAGCCGCTCGCTGCGGTAGCACTCGTCGGCGCCGAGGCGTGTCGTCGTGTAGCGGATGCCGCCCGTCTCTGCGGTGCCCGCGCGGCGGGCGGCGGGCAGTTGGCAGTCGGGGGCGAGGGCCGAGTCGAAGCTGGTGGCGGGGTCCGCGGTGACGCCGGGGGCGAGCTTCTCGACGGACGAGCTGCCTGGGGCGACGAGGACGGTCCGGCCACCGGAGTGCGCGATCGCGGAGTGCAGCCTGGTCTGTTGACGGGGCGTCAACAGGTCGGGGAGGGTCACCAGGAGAGTTGTGTCCGGGGCGGCTGCTGCGCGGGCTCCGTCCAGAGTGGTGACCACGCGTGTGGACACACCGCGGTCCGCGAGGAGTTCGGCCACGGCCCGGCTGCCGTGGGAGTCGACGGAGCGTGGGTCGAGTTCGCCGTGCCGCGTGTCGGAGCGGATCACGGCGATCACGACGGCCGCCGCCAGGAGGAGCACTACAGCGAGTGCAATGCCGCGTGCGCGGGTCCACACCTGCCGTGCGGTGGGCGAGGCCGAGGTGGAGGGGAGCATGACCTCGGTCGTCATCCGGCGGCTCCCTGGCGGGCGTTGTGGGCAGTGCTGGGGCTGCTGCTCGCGAGTTGGGGCTTGGTGCGTTCGAGGTCGCGGTCGAGTTCGGCCATGCGGTGGTACGACTGCTCACTCGCCCTTCGGCCGCCGTATGTCACATCATCGAAGTCCCGGGCAGCGGCGTGCAGCCGGTCCCGGTGGTCGGGCAGTACGCGGCCCGCTTCTGCGGCTGCCTCGTCCGCGGTGCGGCCGGGGCGGATGTCGAGCAGCGCGCGTTCCTCGAGGGAGCGGACGATGGCGCGCATGCGTTCCTGGACGGCTTGGTTCCAGTGGCCCTGGGCGGCGTGCGCCTCGGCGGCCGCGCGGTGTTCGGCGGCGCTGCGGGGGCGATCGTCGAACAGGGTGGCGGACGAGGCGGGTTCACGCCGTGGTGTGCCCAGCCGCCACCACAGCGCGCCCAGCAGTGCGAGGACGGCCATGATGACGACGACCAGGCCGAGTGTGCCTCCGGGGGTCGCGGCCGCCGCCGAGCCGAACAGCTTGTCGACCCAGTCCCAGAAGGCGTTGAGGGCGCGCTGGAACAGGCTGGGGTCGTTCTCGTGGTACATGCGCTTCGACAGCTCTCGACGGGCTGCCTCACGTGCGGGGTCCCGAGGGATCGTCACGGGTGGCTCGTTGCCGGAGTGCGCCAGCGACAGGACGGATGTGTTGCCGGCGCGCAGCAGCGTCCGCATGGCCGACTCTGCGGCGCGCGGCAGGGCCGTTGGCACCGCTGTGAGACCTCCCCCCGTGATGCTCACCGCATCAGCCTCCCGAGCCTGTGTCGGTGCCGTAGCCCTGGACACCGGCAGCGCGTCCCAATTCGAGATCCAGGGCTTCGCGGCGGATGCGCTGGTCGATGTAAAGGAGCACGGTGACACCGGCGTTGATCGGGAAGGTGATCATGGAGCCGATCACCGAGCCGATCCCACTGATGATGAGGAAGGTCCAGCCGAGGTTGTTGCCCTCACCGTTGAGGAAGCCGACGACGCCCTCGCCGCCGAGCGCTGCGGCGAGGAAGGTGAAGGGGACGACGACGATCGCCGAGATGATGTTCGCGATGATTCCGGCGAGCAACTGGATGCCGAGGACACGCCACCAGGAGCCTCGGACCAGCTTCGCGGATCGGCTCATCGACTTCACGACGCCCTGCTTCTCCAGCATCAGTGCGGGCGACGCCAGGGAGAAGCGGATCATCAGCCACAGGGCGACGACGCCGGCGGCGAGGCCGCCCAGGACGGCGAGTGCGACACCCCCGTCGGTGTTCCCGAAGACCGCCACGAGGATGCCGGGCAGCGCGCCCCCGAACACAATGGTGATCGCGATGAGGGGCAGCAGCAGGATCAGGCCGAACAGCTTCACGACCTGAGGGCGGGCGTCGCGCCAGGCCTCGCCCGCGGTCACGGGGCGGCCGAGGACCGCGCGGCTGGTGACGGCGGTGAGCAGGGCGGTCGCCGCGACTGTGGCGATCAGAGTGATCAGGAAGACCGCACCGGAACTGAGCATGACCTCGCCCATGGCGCGGGCCAGTTCGCTCGCGGTGGCGCTCGGCTCGTCGAGGGCCGCGGTGCTGGTGTCGTTGAGCACCAGGCCCTGGAGCAGGATGACGAGGACCTGGGTGACCACCGCGACGGTCAGGGAGATGCCCAATACCGTGCGCCAGTAGGTGCGCATGGTGGAGACGGCGCCGTCGAGGATCTCGCCCACGCCGAGCGGGCGGAGCGGAATGACACCCGGCTTGGCGGCCGGCGGGGGGCCGCCCCAGCCGCCGCCCCATGCGGGGTACCCGGGAGTGCCGTGGGCCTGGAAGCCGCCGGGACCGTGGGCTCCTGGGCCGGGGGGAGGCTGGGTGCCCCAGCCCGGGCTGGGCGGTGGGGGCGGCGGAGCAGGTCGGTCGGAGCCGGCGGGCGCGGACCACTGGCCGGGTGGCGGCTGCTGCTTGGACCACTGCGGGCCGGGGCCCTGCGGGTCAGGCGTGCCCTGCGGGTCGGAACGGGGCTGGTCCGCGGGCTCCGCGGGGCCGGGGCGGTCGGTGGGCCCGGCAGGGCCGGACGCGCCGGGCTCCTGCCCGTCGGACGGGGCAGATCCGGGCGAGGCCCAGCCCGGAGTGTCTTTCATCGTCGCTCCTTCACGGTGCCCGTCCGCGGTCGCGGCGGCAGGTTGGCAGCCATCGTGCCATGGGGTGGTCGCCGGGGTACCGGCCGCGGTATGGGCTGCACACCTTCAATTGTCCGCCGGATAAGGGGCAGACTGACCGCATGGCTGATCAGTACGTGCAATCCGGCGAAGACAGCAGTCCGACCGAGATACCGGCGATCCGCTGGGAGGAGCCACCAGAAGGGCCCGTACTGGTACTTCTCGACCAGACGAGGCTGCCGGCAGAGGAGGTCGAGCGGGTTTGCACGGACGCGCCCGCGCTGGTGGAGGCGATCCGTTCGCTGGCTGTGCGCGGGGCGCCGCTGCTCGGCATCGCGGGAGCGTACGGTGTCGCGCTCGCCGCCGCGCGCGGCTTCGACGTGGACGAGGCCGCAACCGCGCTGGCGGGTGCCCGGCCCACTGCGGTGAACCTCGTTGTCGGTGTGCGCAGGGCCCAGACCGCCTACCGGGCCGAGTTCGCCAGGAGCGGCGACGCCGGGCAGGCTGCTGCGGCGGCGCTCGCCGCGGCCCGTCGGCTGCACAAGGAGGACGCCGAGGCCAGTGCCCGTATGGCCGAGTGTGGGCTGGCACTTCTGGACGAGCTGTTGCCCGGTGGCGGGCACCGGATCCTCACCCACTGCAACACCGGGGCGCTGGTGTCGGGCGGGGAGGGGACCGCGTTCGCGGTGGCGCTCGCGGCGCATCGCGCGGGGAAGTTGCGGCGGCTGTGGGTGGACGAGACGCGTCCGTTGCTGCAGGGCGCTCGACTGACCGCTTATGAGGCGGCTCGCAGTGGCATGGCGTACACCTTGCTCACGGACAACGCGGCGGGCTCGCTCTTCGCGGCGGGCGAGGTGGACGCGGTGCTGATCGGGGCGGACCGCATTGCGGCCGACGGTTCCGTGGCGAACAAGGTCGGAAGTTACCCGCTCGCGGTGCTCGCGCGGTACCACCATGTGCCGTTCATCGTGGTGGCACCGGTGACGACGCTGGATCCGGACACCCCCGACGGGGCCTCCATCGAGGTCGAGCAGCGGCCCGGCCATGAGGTGACCGAGATCACCGCACCCCAGGTGCCGGTGGCAGGAGCGGAAGCAGGAGGCGGAGTTCCGGTGGCGCCGCTGGGGACCCAGGCGTACAACCCGGCGTTCGATGTGACGCCGCCGGAGTTGGTGACTGCGATCGTCACAGAAGAGGGTGCCGTCTCACCCGTGACGGCTGAGGCCCTTGCGGAGCTGCGTGCCAGGTCGCGCGAGGTGACGATCAGCTGAGGGTGAGCTCGGCTCGCGGGCGAGGTCTGCCGGGTAGCGGTCCGGGGCCGGCAACGTGCGCTCCTCGACCGTCCGCCAGTGAGTGGGATCGGGGCGGGCAGGCCACGTCCGTCGTGGCATCGCTGCACTCTGGCCAAGGACTGCTGGACCGACCGTATGGTCAGCCTCCGCCTACCCTGGGTAGCTGACATCAGTGTCTGAGATCGACGTCGCGGGACAGGGGCAGACAGTGACGGCCGGATACGACTATCGTCACGGGCCAGTGACGCTGCTCACCTGCACCTTCGCCACCGTTATGAGAATGGGATGATGTCGTTTATGAAGGGACGAGTCCTTGTCGTCGACGACGACACGGCACTGGCCGAGATGCTCGGCATCGTGCTGCGTGGTGAAGGTTTTGAGCCGTCTTTCGTAGCCGACGGCGACAAGGCGCTGGCCGCATTCCGGGAGAGCAAACCCGACCTGGTGCTGCTCGACCTGATGTTGCCCGGGCGGGACGGTATCGAGGTGTGCCGCCTGATCAGGGCTGAGTCGGGCGTGCCGATCGTGATGCTCACAGCCAAGAGCGACACCGTCGATGTGGTGGTCGGGCTGGAATCGGGTGCCGACGACTACATCGTGAAGCCGTTCAAGCCGAAGGAGCTGGTCGCCCGGATCCGGGCGCGGCTGCGGAGGTCGGAGGAGCCGGCACCGGAGCAGCTGGCCATAGGTGACCTCGTCATCGATGTGGCCGGTCACTCCGTGAAGCGCGAGGGGCAGTCGATCGCGTTGACGCCGCTGGAGTTCGATCTGCTGGTGGCGCTGGCGCGGAAGCCGTGGCAGGTGTTCACGCGCGAGGTGCTGCTCGAGCAGGTGTGGGGATACCGGCACGCTGCGGACACCCGGCTTGTGAATGTTCACGTGCAGCGGCTGCGCTCCAAGGTCGAGAAGGACCCGGAGCGGCCGGAGATCGTGGTGACCGTCAGGGGCGTCGGTTACAAGGCAGGGCCCAGCTGACATGTCCGGTGACAGTGCCGCTTCGGCGCCGGGGCCGGACAGGGTCGGCGCGGGGCGGCCTGTCGGCCGGAGGACGACAGGATCGCGCTGGGGCCGGCTGCTGGAGGGCGGGCTGCTGCAGGGCGGCGTCCAGGGCAGCCCGGTGCTCCGCTTGTTCATGCGCTGGGTCCGTCGGCCGTTGCTGCCCGTCATGCGGCTGTGGCGGCGCAACATCCAGCTCAAGGTCGTCGTCACCACGCTGCTGATGTCCTTGGGCGTGGTGCTGCTGCTGGGATTCGTCGTCATCGGCCAGGTGCGCAACGGGCTGCTGGATGCCAAGGTGAAGGCCTCGCAGAGTCAGGCCACCGGCGGGTTCGCCGTGGCCAAGCAGAAGGCCGACGAGGCGGCGACCGGGACCAGCGACGACGGTACGGCGGCGGACGCACGGCAGTCGCAGAACCTCACCTCGTGGATGAGCGACCTCGTGGAGTCCCTGTCCAGCGGTGGCCAGGGCGCCTTCGACGTGGTGACGCTGCCCGGGGGCGTCGACAACAGTGGCGGCGGTCGCGGACCGCGGGCATCCGGGTACGTCGATCCGACGGCCAGCGTGCCCGAGGACCTGCGCGCGCGGATCAACGACGACACGACGGCCGCCCAGAGCTACACCCGCATCCAGTACAGCAACAACAAGGAATCACAGCCGGCACTCGTCATCGGCAAACAGGTCAACGATCCCAACGGCGAGCCGTACCAGCTCTACTACCTCTTCCCGCTCACCCAGGAGGAGAAGTCACTGAGCCTGGTCAAGGGCACGCTGGCAACCGCGGGGCTCTTCGTCGTCGTACTGCTCGGGGCCATCGCCTGGCTGGTGGTACGGCAGGTCGTCACGCCTGTGCGGATGGCGGCGGGGATCGCCGAGCGGCTGTCCGCCGGGCGGCTGCAGGAACGTATGAAGGTCACCGGCGAGGACGACATCGCCCGCCTCGGTGAGGCCTTCAACAAGATGGCGCAGAACCTTCAGCTGAAGATCCAGCAGCTGGAGGACCTCTCGCGGATGCAGCGGCGGTTCGTGTCGGACGTGTCGCACGAGCTGCGGACACCGCTGACGACCGTGCGGATGGCGGCGGACGTCATCCATGAGGCGCGGGAGGACTTCGATCCGGTGACCGCGCGGTCGGCGGAGCTGCTGGCCGACCAGCTGGACCGGTTCGAGTCGCTGCTCGCGGACCTGCTGGAGATCAGCCGGTTCGACGCGGGGGCGGCGGCGCTGGAGGCGGAGCCGATAGACCTCAGGGAGGTCGTACGGCGCGTCGTCAGCGGGGCCGAGCCGCTCGCCGAGCGCAAGGGCACCCACATACGGGTTCTCGGCGACCAGCAGCCCGTCGTCGCCGAGGCGGACGCGCGGCGCGTGGAGCGGGTGCTGCGCAACCTCGTCGTCAATGCCGTGGAGCACGGAGAGGGCAAGGACGTCCTCGTCAAGCTGGCCGCGGCCGGTGGGGCGGTCGCCGTCGCGGTGCGCGACTACGGCGTCGGACTCAAGCCCGGTGAGGCCACGCGCGTGTTCAGCCGCTTCTGGCGGGCCGACCCGGCACGCGCGCGTACGACCGGTGGTACGGGCCTGGGGCTGTCCATCGCCCTGGAGGACGCGCGGCTGCACGGCGGCTGGCTGCAGGCCTGGGGGGAGCCCGGCGGCGGCTCGCAGTTCCGGCTGACGCTGCCGCGGACCGCGGACGAGCCGCTGCGGGGCTCGCCGATACCCCTGGAGCCCAAGGACTCGCGGCGCAACCGGGGACTCAACGAGGCGGGGCTGCCGCGCGGCGACAAATCCGCCACCGTGCCCGCGCAGCCGGTCGCGGACCAGATACCGCACATGGCCCCCAGAGGGGGCGGAGCGGCCCCCACAGCCGACCCGACGGCACTGCCCGGGAACGGCGCGCGTGTGGTGCCCCGTCCGGCTTCCGGGACCAGACGACGCAACGAGACGCCCGGCGAGGACGGAGCCGAGACCTCGAGCCGCCCTGACACCGGGCCGGAGGACTCGAAGAAGCAAGGGGAGGCATTTCGTGGCCGCTGACCGCTTGGGGGGCGCCGGACGCAGACCGATGCGCGCGGCGGCGTACGCAGCCTGTGGCGCCGTACTGCTGGCGGGATGCGCCTCGATGCCCGACAGCGGAGACCTGCGCGGTGTGGACTCCACGCCGCGACAGGACACCCAGGTGCGGGTCTTCGCCATGCCGCCTCAGGAAGACGCCCAGCCCTCGGACATCGTCTCCGGTTTCCTCGAAGCGCTGACCAGCGACGATCCGAACTATTCGACGGCGCGGCAGTACCTGACCAAGAGGGCGTCTCAGGGCTGGAAACCAGGGCTGTCCAGCACGGTCCTCGCCAACGGGCCCGGCATCGCTCCCAGCCGCCTGGGAGGCCGGGAGGGCGACGACCTTTCGTTCACGCTGACCGGTACCAGGGTCGCGAAAGTGGACGAGCAGCAGGCGTACTCGCCCGACAACGGGCCCTACGACGCGCCGGTGCATCTCACGCGCGACAAGAAGACCAAGCAGTGGCGCATCGACATCCTGCCGCAGGGCGTCGTCATGGGTAAGTCGGACTTCCAGCGCAACTACATGTCCGTCAACAAGTACTACTTCGCCTCCAACGCCGCGGCCGGGACAACGGCGCCGCCGGCGGCCGTCGCCGATCCCGTGTACGTCCGTCGGCGCGTGGACCCCATGACACAGATGGTCCGCTCGCTGCTCAACGGGCCCACGAACTGGCTCGATCACGTGGTGCGGACCAGCTTCCCGACGGGTACGGCGTTGAAGGACAGCGTCACCACGCTGACGCCCGACGACCAGAACAAGCTGACCGTGGAGCTGAACGAGAAGGCCCGCCGGGTCGGTCACGGCCAGTGCAACGAGATGGCCGCCCAGCTCCTGTTCACTTTGCAGAACCTCACCCCCGCGGTGGACCAGGTCGAGCTGCAATCCGGCAATGCGCGGCTGTGCTCGCTTCGCGAGGCCGACGCCGCCACCGCGCGCGGCACGATGCAGCAGCCCGGTTACCTGTACTTCATCGACAGCAAGAACCGGCTCGTACGGATGGGGAGCGGCAACAACAGCAGCTCCAGGGCCGAACCGGTGGCCGGGGCGCTCGGCGAGGGTGCGAAGCAGCTGCGCTCGGTCGCCGTGTCGCACGACGAGAACAAGGCGGCCGCCGTCTCCGGCGACGACAAGGAGCTGTACGTCGCGTCGCTGGTGTCCGGCGACTCACTCGGGACCCCCCTACTGACCAGCCACGCCAAGTCCGAAAAGGACCGGCTGACGGCGCCCAGCTGGGATGTCCACGGCGATCTCTGGGTGGCCGACCGCGACCCCGGCAACCCCCGGCTGCTGTTGCTGGAACAGGGCAGGGGCGAACCGCTCGCGGTGAAGGTCCCGGAGCTGGACGGCCGTATCAAGGACGTCCGGGTGGCCGCCGACGGGGTGCGCATCGCGCTCGTGGTGGCGAAAGGCAAGAAGAAGTCCCTGTTCATCGGGCGGATCGAGCGGCGGCAGGAAGCCGCGGAGGACCGGCCCACCGTCTCGGTGCTCGGACTGCACTCCGCAACACCGGAGTTGGAGGACGTCACAGCCATGTCGTGGGCCGGGGACAGCCGGCTCGTGGTGGTCGGGCGTGAACAGGGCGGACTGCAGACCATGCGGTACGCGCAGGTCGACGGGTCCACGCCCGAGGGACCGGCACCCGCGGCCCTGTCCGGGATCAAGGAGATCACCGCGGCCGAGTCCGACCGGCTGCCGTTGGTGGCGGACTCGGAGGACGGGATCGTACGACTGCCGTCCGGCGGGCAGTGGCAGAAGGTCACGGACGGGGTGGCGCCGGTCTATCCGGGGTGACGCCGTCTCGCGGGGGAGCGGTGAGGTTGGCCGGGGCAGGGTGTTTCCGGCCGGAGTGAGGGGGCGATGTGCACCCCGGGCGACTTGTCCACAGGGAGTTATCCACAGGGCTGGCCGGGGGGCTCGGGGGTTGGCAGAGTGGTGGGCATGCGGGGGTGGTGGCAGGACCTCACCGACCTGGTGCTGCCGGCCGAGTGCGGAGGCTGCGGGAGGCCTCGCACGGTGCTCTGCCCGGAGTGCCGTGCCGTCCTGAGCGGGACCGCACCGAGCCGGGTGCGACCGGTGCCGGAGCCGCCCGGGCTGCCCGTGGTGCACGCGGCCGCCCGGTACACCGACGAGGTGCGAGCCACGCTGCTGGCCCACAAGGAACGGGGCGCGCTGGCCCTCGCGGCACCGCTCGGCACGGCACTGGCAGGGGCCGTGCGGACGGGGCTCAGGGAAGCGGCCGGCCCTGTCGCTGCGGCCGGCGGAGTGCCCGTACTGCTCGTTCCTGTTCCGTCCTCGCGTGCGGCGGTACGGGCGCGGGGCCACGACCCGGCACGACGGATCGCGCTCGCGGCGGCGGGCGAGCTGCGGCGGACCGGGACCGTGGCCCGAGTCCTCGCCGTGCTGCGGCAGCGACGCGCCGTGGCCGACCAGTCGGGACTCAACTCCCGGCAGCGGATGGACAATCTCGCGGGCGCCCTGGCGGTGGCTCCCGGGGGTGACCGGCTGCTTCGCGGCGGTTCGGTCGTGCTTGTCGACGACCTGATGACCACCGGTGCGTCCCTGGCCGAAGCGGCGCGCGCCGTGCGGGCGGCGGTCGAGCCGGAAGGGAGGGCGGGCGCGCACGGAGGGAGAGAACAAGAGGCGGCTGCGCAAGGGCAGTTCTCGGGGCTGGTTTCGTACGACGAAGCAACTTCGGCCGTGTACACGGCAGCTGCTCGGGAAGGCACAGGAGAACGGATCGTCGGCTCGGCGGACGCGGGGCCCGCTGGTATGCACTCAGTGCCAGGAATGGCGGGTGCGGGCGGCGCAGATGAGGTGATCTGCGCAGCTGTGGTCGCGGCGCCCCCAGATTCTTTCGAAACAAACCGGAACTGACTGCCAACTTGCATCGTTGCAGGTAATGAGAGGGTCAATTCACCTGAACGGAGGTACGCCGCGGTAGAGGGTGACGACATCCGTCCAGGCGAGATATGTTCGGTTGTGAGAGAAAGGCGCAGGCCATCGCTCTCGTACCCGAATGCCGTGCTGCGGGTTTTTCACAATCACCCGTCGCGGTGGAGTGGAGATCTCGTCTGCGGGGGAGGAGGTGGAAGTCACCGAGTCCGTAGGTTCCGGAGCTCGCCGGAACCTGGTGCAAAAGGGAGATGCTCCGCCAGTGGAGCGGAGTGATCCGGGAACGGAGTTCTGCGTGGACATCGTCGTCAAGGGCCGCAAGACCGAGGTGCCCGAGCGGTTCCGCAAGCACGTGGCCGAGAAGCTGAAGCTGGAGAAGATCCAGAAGCTCGACGGCAAGGTGATCAGCCTCGACGTCGAGGTGTCCAAGGAGCCCAACCCCCGACAGGCCGACCGTTGTGACCGAGTGGAGATCACGCTCCGCTCCCGCGGTCCGGTGATCCGGGCGGAGGCGGCGGCCAGCGACCCGTACGCGGCGCTGGACCTGGCGGCGGAGAAGCTGGATGCCCGGCTGCGCAAGCAGCACGACAAGCGGTTCTCCCGCCGTGGCGCGCGCAGGATCTCGGCCGCCGAGGTCCCCGACCACGTCCCGGGCGCGGCGACGCTCAACGGGAACGGCCACCCCGTCCACAAGGAAGACCAGGACGGAGTGCCCACCAAGAAGATCGGCTCACTGGAGGTCAAGGGCGAAGGCCCCCTCATCGTCCGCGAGAAGACCCATGTGGCCTCCCCGATGACCCTCGACCAGGCCCTCTACGAGATGGAACTGGTCGGACACGACTTCTACCTGTTCGTCGACTCCGAGACGAAGGAACCCAGTGTCGTCTACCGGCGGCACGCCTACGACTACGGCGTCATCCACCTCAGCACCGACCCGATGGTTGCCCAGGCGCAGTCTCCCGCGCCCGGCGGCACCCTGGGCGGCTGACCCGCGCGGCTGACGGCTGAGCCGGTGCCCCTGGAGCGCCTGTGCGCCCCCAGGGGCATCAGTGTGCGACCCCTTCACGAACCGCTCTGACACCGCGTTGTCGCCCGGGCATGGAATCATGGCGGCAAGGGCCCAACCGGTGGGCCGCTGCCTTGGGTTGGCGATGGCACAGCACCACAGGCCACACAGCCTTCAGGGGGAGGAACGATGGCGGACAGCTTCGGACCGATGCATGAGGAGGATGCCGACGGCGGCGTCGTCGGCATGGGCCCGGACGCGGGCTCTCCACGCAAGGAGCCGATCAGAGTCCTTGTCGTGGACGACCACGCCCTCTTCCGCCGGGGCCTGGAGATCGTGCTCGCGGCCGAGGAGGACATCCAGGTCGTCGGGGAGGCCGGGGACGGCGCGGAGGCCGTCGACAAGGCGGCCGACCTGCTGCCGGACATCGTCCTGATGGATGTACGGATGCCGAAGCGGGGCGGGATCGAGGCCTGCACCTCCATCAAGGAGGTCGCCCCCAGCGCCAAGATCATCATGCTGACGATCAGTGACGAGGAAGCCGACCTCTACGACGCGATCAAGGCGGGCGCGACCGGTTATCTCCTCAAGGAGATCTCCACGGACGAGGTAGCCACCGCCATTCGCGCCGTGGCCGACGGGCAGTCCCAGATCAGCCCGTCCATGGCGTCGAAGCTGCTCACCGAGTTCAAGTCGATGATCCAGCGGACCGACGAGCGCCGGCTGGTGCCCGCGCCGCGGCTGACCGACCGCGAGCTGGAGGTCCTCAAGCTGGTCGCCACCGGGATGAACAACCGGGACATCGCCAAGGAGCTGTTCATCTCCGAGAACACCGTGAAGAACCACGTCCGCAACATCCTGGAGAAGCTGCAGCTGCACTCCAGGATGGAAGCGGTGGTGTACGCGATGCGGGAGAAGATCCTCGAGATCCGCTGAAGGGCCGGTGGCCCCGGTCAGCGCATGGCCGCGACGAGCGCCCGGGTCACCTCCTTGGTGAGCGGCTCGTGCAGCTCCGGGGCGTCCACGCGCTCCACTCGTACGCTGGTGCAGTTCACCCAGCTCGCCGCCTCGACCAGCGCCTCCGCCACGGCCGGGACCACCTTGGGGCCGTCCAGGGTGACCTGCCTGGCGACCAGTGTGGCGCCGTCACGGGCCGGGTCCACCCGGCCGACCAGGCGGCCGCCGGCGAGGACCGGCATCGCGAAGTAGCCGTACACCCGCTTCGGCTTCGGGACGTAGGCCTCCAGGCGGTGGGTGAAGCCGAAGATTCGCTCGGTGCGCGCCCTCTCCCAGATCAGGGAGTCGAAGGGGGACAGCAGCGTGGTGCGGTGGCGGCCGCGCGGCGGGGCGTCCAGAGCCGCCGGGTCGGCCCAGGCCGGTTTGGACCAGCCCTCGACCGTGACCGGGACCAGGCCCGAGTCGGCGATCACCGCGTCGACCTGCTCGCCCTTGAGACGGTGGTAGTCGGCGATGTCCGCGCGCGTGCCCACGCCCAGGGACTGGCCGGCCAGGCGGACCAGACGGCGCAGGCACTCCGTGTCATCCAGCTCGTCGTGCAGCAGTGCGTCCGGGATCGCGCGCTCGGCGAGGTCGTACACCCGCTTCCAGCCGCGGCGCTCCACGCACACCACCTCCCCGTACATCAGCGCACGCTCGACGGCGACCTTGGCGCCGGACCAGTCCCACCACTCACTGGTGCGCTTCGCACCGCCCAACTCCGTCGCCGTGAGGGGGCCTTCGGCGCGGAGCTGCTTGATGACCTGGTCGTAGGTGCCGTCGGGGAGGTCGTGGTTCCAGTGCGGGCGGCTTCGGTAGGCGCGGCGGCGGAAGGCGAAGTGGGGCCACTCCTCGACGGGGAGGATGCAGGCGGCGTGCGACCAGTACTCGAAGGCGTGCGGGGCGGCGGACGGCGCCTTCCAGTACGCCTCCTCCACCTTGGCGCGGCCCACCGCGCCGAGGCGGGCGTACGCGATGAGCTCATGGGAGCGCGCCAGCACCGAGATCGTGTCCAGCTGGACCGCGCCGAGATGGCGCAGGACACCGCGGACTCCGGCTCTGCGGTCGGGTGTGCCGAGAAGGCCCTGGGCGCGCAGGGCGATGCGACGGGCTTCGTCTGCCGAGAGTTCGGCGGCGGGGCGCGGGGTCGTCATGGTCCGCACGATAGGAGGAGGCACTGACAATAGGGGGTGACCTGCGAATTCATCAGTGGACGCCCGGGGTTGAGGCGGGTGCCGGGAGATACGGCGCCGTCGACGCCAGCCCCAGGTCCGAGGGCAGCAGGGCACCGACCCACGAGTCCCGGCGCACGCCCCGGTGGATGATCGCGGAGCGCAGGACGCCCTCGATGACGAAGCCGGCGCGCTCCGCCACCGCACGGGAGGCGTCGTTGCCGACTTCCGCGCGCCATTCCAGGCGGTCGACCGACAACTGGGTGAAGGCCCAGCGGGAGACCTCGACGACGGCCTCGGTGACATAGCCGTTGCCACGGTGTTCCTTCGTGCCCCAGAAGCCGACCTCGGCCATGCTCAGGGAATGCATGGTGAGGCTGAGCATGCCCACGAGTTCCTCCCCCTCGGGGAGGAACAGAGCGAAGGTGAGTATGGAACCGTTGGCCCACCCCTTGGGGGCGAGTTCCTCGGTGAATGTCCGCGCGTGCTCGGCGAGGTAGGGCGAGGGAATCGTTGTCCAGCGCTGGATGTCGGGATCCTGGGCCGCGGCGTACACCACGTCGGTGTCCTGGGGGCCGACCGTCCGCAGGAGCAGCCGGGAGGTCGTGAGCGTGACGGGTTCCATCGGCTGATTCTCCTCGGAGGCCCGACACGGGCGCCATCCTTTTGCCGTGCGTGAGCGCGTGATCACAATTCGCGCAATTCGTGGGCGTGATGCGGCACCATCCGCAGGGCCCGTCCGTTGTCCCTTTGAAGAAGATTTGAAGCGGTGCGCCAAGCCTTCGGCGGTCGTCGTACCGGCAGGCCTCCCGGCTTGGCGGGGTCCTCGCATACGATGGCCGTTGCTCAGCAAGTCAAATGGAAACCGACCGTCCCAGGCCCGACCGGCAAGGAGACCAACCCCCGTGTCCGTCCTCTCGAAGATCATGCGTGCAGGCGAAGGCAAAATCCTGCGCAAGCTGCACCGCATCGCGGACCAGGTCAACTCCATCGAAGAGGATTTCGTCGACCTCTCCGACGCCGAGCTGCGGGCCCTCACCGATGAGTACAAGCAGCGGTACGCCGACGGCGAGAGTCTGGACGACCTGCTCCCCGAGGCATTCGCCACCGTGCGCGAGGCCGCCAAGCGCGTCCTCGGGCAGCGTCACTACGACGTGCAGATGATGGGTGGCGCGGCGCTCCACCTCGGCTATGTCGCCGAGATGAAGACCGGTGAGGGCAAGACCCTGGTAGGCACGCTGCCGGCGTATCTGAACGCCCTGTCAGGGGACGGCGTTCACCTGATCACGGTCAACGACTACCTGGCCGAGCGCGACTCCGAAATGATGGGCCGCGTCCACAAGTTCCTGGGCCTGAGCGTCGGCTGCATCCTCGCCAACATGACGCCGGCCGAGCGCCGCCAGCAGTACGAGTGCGACATCACCTACGGCACGAACAACGAGTTCGGCTTCGACTACCTGCGCGACAACATGGCGTGGTCGAAGGACGAACTGGTGCAGCGCGGCCACAACTTCGCCATCGTCGACGAGGTCGACTCCATCCTCGTGGACGAGGCCCGTACGCCGCTGATCATCTCCGGCCCGGCCGACCAGGCCACGAAGTGGTACGGCGACTTCGCCAAGCTGGTCACCCGGCTGAAGAAGGGCGAGGCGGGCAACCCGCTCAAGGGCGTCGAGGAGACCGGCGACTACGACGTCGACGAGAAGAAGCGCACGGTCGCCATCCACGAGTCCGGCGTCAGCAAGGTCGAGGACTGGCTGGGCATCGACAACCTCTACGAGTCGGTGAACACCCCGCTGGTGGGCTACCTGAACAACGCCATCAAGGCCAAGGAGCTCTTCAAGAAGGACAAGGACTACGTCGTCATCGACGGCGAGGTCATGATCGTCGACGAGCACACCGGCCGTATCCTCGCCGGCCGCCGCTACAACGAGGGCATGCACCAGGCGATCGAGGCGAAGGAAGGGGTGGACATCAAGGACGAGAACCAGACGCTCGCCACGATCACCCTGCAGAACTTCTTCCGCCTCTACAAGAAGCTCTCCGGCATGACCGGTACGGCGATGACCGAGGCGGCCGAGTTCCACCAGATCTACAAGCTCGGCGTCGTCCCGATCCCGACCAACAAGCCGATGATCCGCAAGGACCAGTCGGACCTGATCTACCGCACCGAGGTCGCCAAGTTCGAGGCGGTCGTCGACGACATCGCCGAGAAGCACGAGAAGGGCCAGCCGATCCTCGTCGGTACGACGTCGGTCGAGAAGTCCGAATACCTCTCGCAGCAGCTCTCCAAGCGCGGCATCCAGCACGAAGTGCTGAACGCGAAGCAGCACGACCGTGAGGCGACGATCGTCGCCCAGGCCGGCCGCAAGGGCGCCGTGACCGTCGCCACCAACATGGCCGGCCGTGGTACGGACATCAAGCTCGGCGGCAACCCCGACGACCTCGCCGAGGCGGAGCTGCGTCAGCGCGGCCTCGACCCCGAGGAGCACATCGAGGAGTGGGCGCACTACCTGCCCGAGGCCCTGGAGCGTGCCGAGAAGGCCGTGAAGGCGGAGTTCGAAGAGGTCAAGGAGCTCGGCGGGCTCTACGTCCTGGGCACCGAGCGGCACGAGTCGCGGCGTATCGACAACCAGCTGCGCGGTCGTTCCGGCCGTCAGGGCGACCCGGGTGAGTCCCGCTTCTACCTCTCGCTCGGCGACGACCTGATGAGGCTCTTCAAGGCGCAGATGGTCGAGCGCGTGATGTCGATGGCGAACGTCCCGGACGACGTACCCATCGAGAACAAGATGGTCACGCGCGCGATCGCATCCGCGCAGTCGCAGGTCGAGCAGCAGAACTTCGAGACCCGTAAGAACGTCCTGAAGTACGACGAGGTCCTCAACCGCCAGCGCGAGGTCATCTACGGTGAGCGCCGCCGTGTCCTGGAGGGCGAGGATCTGCAGGAGCAGATCGGCCACTTCATGGACGACACGATCGACGCGTACATCGCGGCGGAGACCGCTGAGGGCTTCGCGGAGGACTGGGACCTCGACCGCCTGTGGGGCGCCTTCAGGCAGCTCTACCCGGTGAAGGTGACCGTGGAGGAGCTGGAGGAGGCGGCCGGTGACCGGGCCGGTCTGACCGCCGAGTGGATCTCCGAGTCCATCAAGGAGGACATCCACGAGCAGTACGCGGCACGCGAGGCGCAGCTCGGCTCCGAGATCATGCGTGAGCTGGAGCGCCGGGTCGTGCTGTCGGTCCTGGACCGCAAGTGGCGCGAGCACCTCTACGAGATGGACTACCTCCAGGAGGGCATCGGCCTGCGCGCGATGGCGCAGAAGGACCCGCTGGTCGAGTACCAGCGCGAGGGCTTCGACATGTTCACCGCCATGATGGAGGGCATCAAGGAGGAGTCCGTCGGCTACCTGTTCAACCTGGAGGTCCAGGTCGAGCAGCAGGTCGAGGAGGTCCCGGTCGAGGACGCCGCGCCGGTCGACATGGAGAAGCAGGACGTGGTGCCGGCGCAGGCGGGCAGCCGTCCGGAGATCCGCGCCAAGGGGCTGGACGCTCCGCAGCGCCGGAACCTGCACTTCTCCGCGCCGACCGTGGACGGCGAGGGCGGCACCATCGAGGGCGACTTCGTCGGTGACGAGGAGCCGGTGCGCTCGGAGGCCGACGGTCTCACGCGCGCGGAGCGGCGCAAGCAGTCCCGGAGCGGGCGCCGCCGCAAGAAGTGAGCAGCGCGCCGTAGCGGCTTGAAGGGCCGGGTCACCTCGGGGTGGCCCGGCCCTTCGGCGTACGGCGGTGCGGCCCGCAGGACGGGCTGGGCCCGCGGCCGCTCCGGTCGTCTAGTCCTCGCCGGTGGGGCGCGGCGGGCGGGGGCCGCCGAGCTCCACCGCCGTGCAGCGCCAGCGCAGGTCCCGGCCCCGTTCCAGGCGGAAGGCCATGGCCCGCAGCTGGTCGCCGGCGCCGATGCGGGCGAAGGCCTCGACGGCACCGGGACGGGCTTCGTAGTAGCCGATGTCGCGGACGACGGGGCGTGCGCCGCGGGTGCGCAGGGGGCCGCGCTCGGCGAGCCAGGCCAGTTCGTCGTAGGCCCGGCCCGCGGTGTGCCGCAGCATCGAGTGGACGGGGCGCTGACCGCTCAGCACGGCGAGGAGGAGGTCGGCGAAGACGTCGGTGGGGCGGGGCCGGGGGAGCGGTCGGGAGTGGCCGGTGGGGCAGGGCGCCGCGGCGGCGGTACGCGCGCCCGGAGCCGCCGTGGCGGTCGCGGTGCCCTTGGGCGGGGCTGCCAGGCCGGGCGGGCGCCCCGGCCCGTTGAGGGCCTCGGCCGTGCTCCCGGCAGGAATGGCGGAGGCCGTCGGCGGCCGGTTGTCGGCGGGCCGTGCGCTCGGGGAGCGGCCTTCGGTCCGGGAGCCCGATGGGCGGCCGCCGCCCGGGGCGGTGCGGGTCTGGGTGCCGCCCGGAGTGCGGGGCGGGGCGCCGCCGGGGCGGCGGGAGTCGCGGCGGCCGGGCGGGCGGGTGCCTCCCTGGTGCTGTGCCCTGGTCATGATCTTGTGCATAGGTGTCCCCGTTCAGCGAGACGGATTGATACCCGTCGGTAACTTGGCGTTGGGGATCTTGTACGGGGCCAGGGGCGGCGGCAGCAAGGAAGCGGGGAGCCGTGCCGGGGTGGTCGGAATCTTCACCTATCAGGGTGAAGCGGGGGGCCCGGAACCCGGTGATCACAGGGGTGCGCCGGGTGAATTCCGAAGCCTGAAGTGGACGCATCCGGGCATCGGGACAGGGACTCGAAAGGGGACTCCCGCACGTATCCTGAAAGCCCTTCAGCAGGCGCGTGAGCGCGCCCAGCCACCGACCATGAAAGCGGCCAGCCATGCGCGTCTACGTCCCCCTGACCCTCTCCGGTCTCGCCGAGGCGTACAAGACGGGAGAGCTGGGGGCGGGGCCGCTCGTGGCATACGCCGTCACGCCCGCCCTGCGCGAGTGGTACCTCTCCGACGACATCGAGGAACTGGAGTACGCCGCCCTCAACCGCGCCGCGCTGGCCTCGCTTCGGTTGCTGGCCGCGGACCCCGGGGCGGCACGGCGCCGGGTCGTGGTCGCCGTCGACGTGCCCGACGGCGTCGCGTCCGCCGACCCCGACCGGGGCCTCGACCCGGCCGCCCTCGGCGAGGTACGGGTGACCGGGACCGTGGCGCTGGCGAAGGTTGCCGCCGTTCACGTCGACCTCGACGACGCGGAGGGGGACGTGGCCGCCGCGGCCGCGGCGCTCGAAGCGGCGGACCGTGGGGACGACGACGCGCAGTTCGTGGTGGACGGCGCCGAGGACCACGAACTGCTGTGGTACGCGACGCAGGAGATCCCCGACCTGGTCGGGTTCGCGGACTGAGCCGTCCGGCGTCCGAGTCCGGATGCGTCTCCTCCCGCCGTGCCTGCGCTCACCGGCGTCGGCTCAGTGGCCGTCCGACCTGCTGCGCTCTTGATTGTCAGTGGCGGCGGGTACGTTTTTGACATGGGGAAGCAGACAGGGGCGCACATTGTCTGGGACTGGAACGGGACGCTGTTCCACGACAATGACGCGATCATCGGGGCGACGAACGCGGCGTTCGCCGAGCTCGGCCTCGAGCCGATCACGATGGAGCAGTACCGGGCGCTGTACTGCGTACCGGTGCCGAAGTTCTACGAGCGGCTCATGGGCCGGCTGCCGACGGACGCCGAATGGGCGGTCATGGACGAGACCTTCCACCGGTACTACGCCGAGCACCGGATCGGCTGCGGGCTGACCGAGGGGGCGACGGAGCTGCTCGCCGGGTGGCGGTCGGCGGGACGGAGCCAGTCGATCCTGAGCATGTACACGCACGACGAACTCGTCCCGTTGGTGCGGGGGTTCGGCATTGAGGCGCACTTCATACGTGTCGATGGGCGGACGGGGCCCTCGGGGGGCAGCAAGACGGAGCACATGGTGCGGCACCTCGCCTCACTGGTCGGTGTGGATCCGGCTCGTACGGTGGTGATCGGGGATGCCGCCGATGATGCGGTGGCCGCGCGGCATGTGGGGGCGCGGGCGGTGCTGTACACCGGGGGGTCGCACGGGCGGGCCAGTCTTGAGGTGGTGGGGGTGCCGGTGGTGGACACGCTCAGGGACGCTGTCGCTGAGGCGGAGCGGTTGGCTGCGTAGGGGGGCGGGGCTGGGGTGCGGCGCCCGGCATCGGGGCTGGGGTGGGGGTGGGTTCGCTCGCCCGCGCTTGCGGGGTGCCGCCTGCGCCCACCCGTGCCGCCCCAGCGGCACGACTGCCCGCAGACGGCACGGCACGACTGCCCGCAGGCGGCATGGCTACATCAGGTCACCGGTGCCTTTGCGCGCAGTACCGTCAGGAACTCGCGCATCCAGGCCGGGTGGTCCGGCCAGGCGCGGGAGGAGATCAGGGTGCCGTCGACCACGGCTTCGGTGTCCTGGAAGGTGGCCCCGGCGGCCTGCATGTCGGGTTCCAGGGCGGGGTACGCCGTGACGCGGCGGCCGCGCAGGCCCTCGACCGCCGCGGTGAGCAGGGGGCCGTGGCAGATCTGGGCGACCGGCTTGTCCGCGTCGAAGAAGGACTTGAGGATCTTGCGGAGTTCGGCGTCGTTGCGGAGGTACTCGGGGGCGCGGCCGCCCGGGATGACGAGGGCGGCGTACTGGCCGGGATCGACCTCGGAGAAGGCGAGATCGGCGGGCCAGGTGTAGCCGGGCTTCTCGGTGTAGGTGTCGAAACCGGGTTCGAAGTCATGGACGACGAACTGGAGCTTCTTGCGGGAGGGGGCCGCGATATGGACGTCGTAGCCCTCCTCGCGGAGGCGCTGGTAGGGGTACAGGACCTCGAGTGACTCTGCTGCGTCGCCGGTGACGATGAGGATTTTCGTGGTCATGTCGGACGGCTCCCCTCAGGCGGGTGTGCGCTGTCATGGTCAACGTGCCTCCTGGGGGGTGGCCTTGCCAAGGGGTTCGGTCGTTTTCGGGCAAGGGGGATCAGATGAGGCGTTCGTTTCGTCGGGCCGCACGACTGTGGGGCCTTTGCCGCTGTGCAGAGTGTCAAAGTTCCACCCCCGGTTTTGTACACATACGGCTCATGACGGGCCCCCGGTACTGAGCGATAGCCTTATGGCGTGATCAGCGCGATAGCTCGCGGGGGCACCGTTGCCCCTGCCCTGCGCCCGGCGAGCACGGACCACCTCCGTGACCGGGCGGCGGTCGCTGGTCTTCGCGGGCAGGACGGGGCCGGAAGGGCTCCCGGGATGCCATTCACCCCCTGGACGCGGCCGCTGCGGAGAGCAGCGTCACACCCTCGGGGCAGCTCAAATATGGCTCATATCCTCCCGCTCATCTCACCTTGCGGCATAGCGTCGACGCAGACCGGAGAACCCGGGCCGTGGCGTCGAGCCGCAGGGGAAGAGACCGTACTTCCTTCTACGTCACGCAACGGCGCGCGACAGGAGCCAGAGGACAATGCAGACCAAGCTGGACGAAGCCAAGGCCGAGCTGCTCGAGAGGGCCGCCCGGGTAGCTGAGAACAGTCCGGTCGGGGGGCACCTACCGACCGGGACGACGGACGAGAGCACCCCAGACCGGGACACCGTGCTCGCGTTCCTCCAGCGCTACTACCTGCACACCGCCCCGGAGGACCTCACCGGCCGCGACCCGGTCGACATCTTCGGAGCCGCGCTCTCGCACTACCGTCTGGCCGAGAACCGCCCCCAGGGCACGGCCAACGTGCGGGTCCACACCCCCACGGTGGAGGAGAACGGGTGGACGTGCACCCACTCCGTCGTCGAGGTCGTCACCGACGACATGCCCTTCCTGGTCGACTCCGTCACCAATGAGCTGACGCGACAGGGACGCGGGATCCACGTCGTCATCCACCCGCAGATCGTCGTCCGCCGGGACGTCACCGGCAAGCTCATCGAGGTGCTCAGCGCGCAGTCGGTCGGCGACCTGCCGCACGACGCGCACACCGAGTCCTGGATCCACGTCGAGATCGACCGCGAGACCGACCGGGGCGACCTCAAGCAGATCACCGCCGACCTGCTGCGTGTGCTGTCCGACGTCCGCGAGGCCGTCGAGGACTGGGACAAGATGCGGGACGCGGCGCTGCGCATGGCCGACGAACTGCCCAAGGAGCCCGTCGCCACCGACCTGCGCGAGCAGGACATCGAGGAGGCCCGCGAGCTGCTGCGCTGGCTGTCCGACGATCACTTCACCTTCCTCGGCTACCGCGAGTACCAGCTGCGTGAGGACGACTCGCTGGCCGCCGTGCCCGGCACCGGTCTCGGAATCCTGCGCTCCGACCCGCACCACGCGGGGGACGACAGCCACCCGGTCAGCCCGTCCTTCGAGCGGCTCCCCGCCGACGCCCGCGCCAAGGCCCGCGAGCACAAGCTCCTCGTCCTGACCAAGGCGAACAGCCGGGCCACCGTGCACCGGCCCTCGTACCTGGACTACATCGGCGTCAAGAAGTTCGACGCGGACGGCAACGTCGTCGGTGAGCGGCGCTTCCTCGGTCTGTTCTCCTCCGCCGCCTACACCGAGTCGGTGCGCCGGGTCCCGGTCATCCGCCGCAAGGTCGAGGAGGTCCTGGAGCGCGCCGGCTTCTCGCCCAACAGCCACGACGGGCGCGACCTGCTGCAGATCCTGGAGACGTACCCGCGCGACGAGCTCTTCCAGACGCCGGCCGAGGAACTCGAGTCCATCGCCACCTCCGTGCTGTACCTGCAGGAGCGTCGGCGGCTGCGCCTGTACCTGCGCCAGGACGAGTACGGGCGCTACTACTCCGCCCTCGTCTACCTCCCGCGCGACCGCTACACCACCGGTGTGCGCCTGAGGATCATCGACATCCTGAAGGAGGAACTCGGCGGTACCAGTGTCGACTTCACGGCCTGGAACACCGAGTCGATCCTGTCCCGTCTGCACTTCGTGGTGCGGGTCCCGCAGGGCACCGAGCTGCCGCAGCTGTCGGACGCCGACAAGGAGCGCATCGAGGCACGGCTGGTGGAGGCCGCCCGCTCCTGGGCCGACGGCTTCGCGGAGGCGCTGAACGCCGAATGCGGCGAGGAGCGCGCCGCCGAACTGCTGCGCCGCTACAACAACGCCTTCCCCGAGGGCTACAAGGCCGACCACACCCCGCGTGCCGCGGTCGCCGACCTGGTCCACCTGGAGCAGCTCAGCGAGGCCCAGGCCGACAGCGGCCAGGACTTCTCGCTCAGTCTGTACGAGCCCGTCGGCGCCGCCCCCGAGGAGCGCCGGTTCAAGATCTACCGCAAGGGCGAGGCGGTCTCCCTGTCCGCGGTGCTGCCGGCCCTCAGCCGGCTGGGTGTCGAGGTGACGGACGAGCGGCCGTACGAGCTGCGCTGCTCGGACCGCACCAGCGCGTGGATCTACGACTTCGGCCTGCGCATGCCCAGGTCGCAGAACGGCGGCGGCGACTACCTCGGCGACGACGCCCGCGAGCGCTTCCAGGACGCCTTCGCCGCCACCTGGACGGGCAAGGCGGAGAACGACGGCTTCAACGCCCTGGTGCTGAGCGCCGGACTGACCTGGCGGCAGGCGATGGTGCTGCGGGCGTACGCCAAGTACCTGCGCCAGGCGGGTTCCACCTTCAGCCAGGACTACATGGAGGACACCCTCCGCAACAACGTCCACACCACCCGGCTGCTCGTCTCGCTGTTCGAGGCGCGGATGTCGCCGGACCGGCAGCGGGCCGGGCACGAGATCGTGGACGCGCTTCTCGAAGAGGTCGACGCGGCCCTCGACCAGGTGGCCTCCCTCGACGAGGACCGGATCCTGCGGTCCTTCCTGACCGTCATCAAGGCGACCCTGCGGACGAACTTCTTCCAGGAGGCGGCGGGCGGCAAGCCGCACGCGTACGTGTCCATGAAGTTCGACCCGCAGGCGATCCCCGATCTGCCGGCGCCGCGCCCGGCGTACGAGATCTGGGTGTACTCGCCGCGCGTGGAGGGCGTGCACCTGCGTTTCGGCAAGGTCGCGCGCGGAGGTCTGCGCTGGTCCGACCGGCGTGAGGACTTCCGGACCGAGATCCTCGGCCTGGTCAAGGCGCAAATGGTGAAGAACACCGTCATCGTGCCGGTCGGCGCGAAGGGCGGCTTCGTCGCCAAGCAGCTGCCGGACCCGAGCGTGGACCGGGACGCGTGGCTGGCCGAGGGCATCGCCAGCTACAAGACGTTCATCTCGGCGCTGCTCGACATCACCGACAACATGGTGGCCGGCGAGGTCGTGCCCCCGGCCGACGTCGTGCGGCACGACGAGGACGACACCTACCTCGTGGTCGCCGCGGACAAGGGCACCGCCACGTTCTCGGACATCGCCAACGGGGTTGCGGAGACGTACAACTTCTGGCTCGGTGACGCCTTCGCCTCCGGTGGCTCGGCCGGCTACGACCACAAGGGCATGGGCATCACCGCCCGCGGCGCCTGGGAGTCCGTCAAGCGGCACTTCCGGGAGCTCGGCGTCGACACGCAGAGCGAGGACTTCACCGTCGTCGGCATCGGCGACATGTCCGGTGACGTGTTCGGCAACGGCATGCTGCTGAGCGAGCACATCCGCCTGGTCGCCGCCTTCGACCACCGGCACATCTTCATCGACCCGAACCCGGACGCGGCCACCTCGTACGCCGAGCGGCGCCGTATCTTCGAGCTGCCGCGCTCCAGCTGGGCCGACTACAACACCGAGCTCCTCTCCGCCGGTGGTGGCGTCTTCCCGCGTTCCGCCAAGGCCATCCAGCTCAACGCGCACATCCGTGAGGCCCTCGGCATCGAGGGCAAGGTCTCCAAGATGACCCCGGCCGACCTGATGAAGGCCATCCTGCAGGCCCCGGTGGACCTGCTGTGGAACGGCGGCATCGGTACGTATGTGAAGGCCAGCACGGAGAGCCAGGCGGACGTCGGCGACAAGGCCAACGACCCGATCCGGGTCGACGGCGCCGACCTGCGGGTCAAGGTAGTCGGCGAGGGCGGCAACCTGGGGCTGACCCAGCTCGGCCGGATCGAGTTCGCACGGCACGGCGGCAAGATCAACACGGACGCGATCGACAACAGCGCGGGCGTGGACACCTCCGACCACGAGGTGAACATCAAGATCCTGCTCAACGGCCTGGTCGCCGACGGCGACATGACCGTCAAGCAGCGCAACAAGCTGCTCGCCGAGATGACCGACGAGGTCGGCGCGCTGGTCCTGCGCAACAACTACGCGCAGAACACGGCGCTCGCCAACGCCCTGGCCCAGTCCAAGGACATGCTCCACGCCCAGCAGCGGTTCATCCGCCACATGGTGCGCGACGGTCATCTGGACCGGGCGCTGGAGTTCCTGCCCACCGACCGCCAGATCCGCGAGCGGCTCAGCGCCGGCCAGGGCCTCACCGGCCCCGAGACGGCCGTCCTGCTGGCGTACACGAAGATCACGGTCGCCGAGGAGCTGCTGCACACCTCGCTGCCGGACGACCCGTATCTGCGCGGTCTGCTGCACGCGTACTTCCCGACGGCCCTGCGCGAGAAGTTCGCCGACCGCATCGACAGCCACCCGCTGCACCGCGAGATCACCACGACCGTCCTGGTCAACGACACGGTCAACACGGGCGGTACGACCTATCTGCACCGGCTGCGCGAGGAGACCGGCGCCTCCCTGGAGGAGATCGTGCGGGCGCAGACCGCGGCCCGGGCGATCTTCTGCTCGGCCCCGGTGTGGGACGCGGTCGAGGGTCTGGACAACCAGGTCGAGGCCGCCGTCCAGACCCGTATCCGGCTGCACTCGCGCCGACTGGTGGAGCGCGGTACGCGCTGGCTGCTCAACAACCGGCCGCAGCCGCTGCAGCTCGCCGAGACGGTCGACTTCTTCGCCGAGCGCGTCGAGCAGGTCTGGCAGCAGCTCACCAAGCTGCTGCGCGGCGCGGACCTGGAGTGGTGGCAGCAGATCTACGACGAGCTGACCGGCGCCGGCGTCCCGGACGAGCTCGCCACCCGCGTGGCCGGGTTCTCCTCCGCCTTCCCGGCGCTCGACATCGTCTCGGTGGCCGACCGCATGGGCAAGGAGCCGCTGGACGTCGCCGAGGTCTACTACGACCTCGCCGACCGTCTGCACATCACCCAGCTCATGGACCGCATCATCGAGCTGCCGCGGGCCGACCGCTGGCAGTCCATGGCCCGCGCCTCCATCCGTGAGGACCTGTACGCGGCCCACGCGGCGCTCACCGCGGACGTCCTGGCGGTGGGCAACGGCACCTCGACCCCGGAGCAGCGCTTCAAGGCGTGGGAGGAGAAGAACGCCGCGATCCTGGGCCGGGCGCGCACGACGCTGGAGGAGATCCAGAGCTCGGAGACGTTCGACCTCGCCAACCTGTCGGTGGCGATGCGCACGATGCGGACGCTGCTGCGGACGCATTCGTAGCAGGCGGTGGGAAAGCGAGGTGCCCCGGGCCGACCGGCTCGGGGCACCTCGCTCTTCGTGGCGGTGTTCAGGCGGCCTTCGGCTTGTCCGCGCCGCCGGTGAACTCCTCGTACGCCGCCATGACCTCCTCGGTCGGGCCGTCCATGCGCAGTACGCCGCGCTCCAGCCACAGCACGCGTTCGCAGGTGTCGCGGATGGACTTGTTGTTGTGGCTGACCAGGAACACCGTGCCGGCCTTCTCGCGCAGTTGGCGGATGCGTTGCTCGGAGCGCTTCTGGAAGGACCGGTCGCCGGTGGCGAGCGCCTCGTCGATGAGGAGCACGTCGTGGTCCTTGGCGGCGGCGATGGAGAAGCGCAGGCGGGCGCCCATGCCGGAGGAGTACGTCCGCATGGGGAGGGTGATGAAGTCGCCCTTCTCGTTGATGCCGGAGAAGTCGACGATGCCGTCGTAGCGGTCCCGGATCTCCTCGCGGGACATGCCCATGGCGAGGCCGCCGAGGTACACGTTCTTCTCGCCGGTCAGGTCGCCCATCAGGGCCGCGTTGACACCGAGGAGGGAGGGCTGGCCGTCGGTGTAGATGTGGCCGTTCTCGACCGGCAGCAGGCCGGCGACCGCCTTCAGCAGGGTCGACTTGCCGGAGCCGTTGGTACCGATCAGGCCGACCGCCTCGCCCTTGTAGGCGACGAAGGACACGTTCTTGACGGCGTGCACCGTGCGGACGCCGGCCGCCTTCTCGACCTGCTGGCGGCGCAGCATGCGGTTGAGGGCGGCGGTCGCGGAGCCGCGTCCGGCGCCGGTGCCGTTGACCCGGTAGACGATGTCGACTCCGTCGGCGACGACGGTGGGGATGCGTTCGATGGTGTGCTCAGCCACGGCCGTACGTCTCCTCAGCCTTCCAGAAGTAGATGAAGCCGCCGACTCCGGCGAGCAGGGCCCAGCCGATTGCGTACATCCACACATGGTGCGGCAGCTGCTTGGAGTGGAAGCTGTCGATCAGTGCGAAGCGCATCAGGTCGATGTAGACCGCGGCCGGCTGGGCCTGGAGCACCGGCTCCACCCAGTGCGGCAGGTTGCTGTGCTTGCCGGCCAGCTTGTCGATGCTCCACATCACGCCGGACACGTACATCCAGGTACGCAGGACGAACGGCATCAGCTGGGCGATGTCCGGGGTCTTGGCGCCCATCCGGGCCATGATCATCGAGACGCCGGTGTTGAAGGTGAACTGCAGGACCAGCGCCGGGAACGCCAGCACCCAGGAGAACGTGACCGGCACCCCGAAGCAGAGCAGGATGACGACCAGCGCGGCCATCGAGAACAGCAGCTGCTGCAGCTGCTGGAGGCAGAAGGAGATCGGCAGTGCGGCCCGCGGGAAGTGCAGCGCCCGGACCAGACCGAGGTTGCCGGAGATCGCGCGGGTGCCCGCCATGATCGAGCTCTGCGTGAACGTCCAGATGAACACGCCCGTGACCAGGAACGGGACGTAGTCCGGCACGTGCCGCTTGGTGCCCAGCAGGACACCGAAGATGAAGTAGTACACCGCCGCGTTCAGCAGCGGGGTCATGACCTGCCAGACCTGGCCGAGCTTCGCCTGGCTGTACTGGGCGGTGAGCTTGGCGGTGGCGAAGGCGGTGATGAAGTGGCGCCGGGCCCACAGCTGCCGTACGTACTCGGGCAGGGAGGGGCGGGCGCCGCTGACCGAGAGGCCGTGGCGGGCGGCGAGGGCCGCGAGGTCGTCGTCGGCCGGGGCCGGCGTCGGGGGCGGTGTGTCGAGGACCTGGCTCACATCCGCTGCTTTCACTCGGGGGAGGGGGGTGCCGGCGACGTGCGGCCCGTCGGCCGGACGGTCCGGCGCCCGGCGTTTCCTTACGCTTCTCTTCACGTTCTCTTACGTCGGGACGGGACCGTATCGTCGCAACGGGAGCGTAAGACAGGTTGACGTCGGAACGCAACCGTTTCGTCGTAACGCGTTCGTCGGGTCGGGCCGTCGGGACGACACCGTTTCGTCGCAACGCCTCCCGCGTCAGGACGCAACCGTTTCGTCGCAACGCCCTATGCTGGACCGCATGACGACGAACGCCGACGAGACCCAGACGCGTCCGCGCCGCCGAACTCCCGCGGGGGCGGCCGTACTGCGGGAGGACGTGACGGAAGCCATCCGTGCGGCCGTCTTCGAGGAGCTCGCGTCCGTCGGCTATGCGCGGATGTCCATCGAGGGGATCGCGCGGCGCGCAGGGGTCGGCAAGACCGCGGTCTACCGCCGCTGGCGCTCCAAGCTGCACCTGGTCCTCGACGTCGTCTCGGCGATCGCGGTGCTGGGGCTGCCGACGCCGGACACGGGCTCCCTGGAGGGTGATCTGCGGCTGCTGTACGAGGTCACCTCGCGCGCCCTGCGGCACCCGGTGGCCTCGCAGATCATCCCGGACCTGCAGGCCGAGGCGGCCCGCAACCCGGAGATCGCCGAAGCCATGCAGAAGACCCTGCGCGAGGGGCAGGAAAGCGTGGCCCTCAAGATCATCCTGGCGGCGGCGCAGCGCGGAGAGGTCAGCGCGGAGCTGAACGAGGACCTGGCGCTCGACCTGATCTCCGGGCCCCTCTACTGGCGCTCGGTGGTGATCCGCAGCCCGAAGCTGCCGAAGGGCTACCTCGCGGCGCTGGCGCGGGCCACCGCGGAGGCACTCAAGGCGCTGTGAGTATGCTGCGGCCCGGCCGCCGGGGGCCGGAAGCGAGTCGCCGCGCCCGGTGACCGGAGTTGAGGCGGAACTGCCGTGAGAGCCGCGATCGCCGAGGACACCGCCCTGCTGCTGACGTCCGACGGGCACGAGGTCGTGGCCTTCGCCGGCACCGGGCCAGAGGTCCTGCCCGCGCTCCTGGAGCACCGTCCCGACGCGGCCGTGCTGGATGTGCGCATGCCGCGCTCCTCAGGGCGCGTACTCCCGCGCGGTGTACCAGCCGTGTGCTGTCTCCCGATGTGCTCGTAGCCGGCCCTGTCAGGCTGCTCATGTCCTGGCCGTCGTGTATGTGGTGGCTGGTCGTACCCGTGTTGCGGAGCCGCGTATCGACGCAGCCGCGGGCCTTTCGGGGCGCCCCCGGTGCGGTGTCTAGCCCCGCGCCGCCTCCGGATGCATCCGTACCCAGCCCTCCCAGGCCGACGTGATCATGTCCTGGACGTCGTGTGTGGCCTTCCAGCCGAGTTCGGTGGCCGCGCGGTCCGGGGAGGCGACTACTCGGGCGGGGTCGCCGGGGCGGCGGGAGGTGATCGTCGGGGGGCGGTCGTAGCCCGTGACGGCGTTGATGCGGTCGATCATTTCGCGGACGGAGACGCCCTCGCCGCGGCCGATGTTGAGGGTGAGGTGGCGGCCCGGTGCGGACTGGAGCGTGCGGGCGGCTGCCACGTGGGCTTCGGCCAGGTCCACCACGTGGATGTAGTCGCGGACGCAGGTCCCGTCGGGGGTGTCGTAGTCCTCGCCGAAGATGCGCGGGGGTGCCTCGGCGGTGAGCCTCTCGAAGACCATGGGGATCAGGTTGTGGACGCCCGTGTCCGCGAGTTCGGGGGTCGCGGCACCCGCCACGTTGAAGTAGCGCAGGGAGGCGGTGGAGAGGTCTGTCGCCCGAGCCGTCGCGCGGACCAGCCATTCGCCGACCAGCTTCGTCTCGCCGTAGGGCGACATGGGCAGACAGGGTGTCTCCTCCGTCACCAGGGGTTCGTCCGGCATGCCGTACACCGCCGCCGAGGACGAGAACACGAAGGACGGGACACCGGCCTCGGCCACCGCCTCCAGGAGGACGCGCAGGCCCTCAACGTTCTCCCGGTAGTAGTGCAGCGGCAGCTGAACCGACTCGCCCACCTGCTTCTTCGCCGCCAGGTGGATGACCCCGCCGACGTCGTGGACCGCGAGGGCGCGCGCGACCCGCTCGCCGTCCAGCGTCGACCCCACCACCAGTTGCACGCCCCGCGGCACCCGCTCGGCGATGCCCGTCGACAGATCGTCGTACACCACGGTCCGCTCGCCCGCCTCGATCATCGCCCGGACGACGTGCGCCCCGATGTATCCGGCGCCGCCGGTGATCAGCCAGGTCATGTGCGGCCGTCCCCTTCGTCAGTTGGCCCGTGGTGGTGCGGTATCAGTGGAGCAGGAGGTGGAGACTCGCGCCGACGACGCTTCCTATGCTCCGGAGTGCTGGGGGAGGCGGCGGGTGACCGGGTCCGGTCCGCGCGTGGGCGCGGGAGCCTCGGACGCCGGGCGGGTCGAGCGCCACAGCCGGACGAGGGACAGTACGGCGGCGGCGGCGAGCAGCCCGTTGCGGGCGAGCATCAGCACACAGCCCGCCCAGGTGCAGGCCATGACCTGGCCGTACAGGGCCGGGTAGGCGACGGCGCTGAGCGCGGTCGCGCCCAGCACCAGGGCGGCCACCGGCCGCTGCACGGTGTGCCGCGAGGTCAGGCACACGGCGGCCAGGCCCAGCAGCCAGATCATGTACTGCGGGCTGATCACCCTGCTGGTGACGGTGAACAGCAGGACGGCGCTGAGGGCGGCGTCGTACGGCGTCGCAGGCGTCCAGCGCCGGGCCCGCAGCCGCCACAGGAGCAGCAGTGCGAAGGCGACCGCCGTGAGGGCGAGGGAGATGTGCGCCACGGTCCGCACGTGCGGGCCGGTGAACTCCATCGCGCCGTACTGGTAGCGCACCTTGCCCGGCCATCCGGCGTGCGTCGCGAAGGCGAGCACCGTGCCGCCGAGCGACTCGATCTGCACACCCCGTCCGCCCTGTTGCCGCAGGAAGGCGAAGGGGTTGGCGAAGAGCGCCGCGAGGACCGCGAGCGACCCGGCCCCGGTGACGGCGGCCCACGCCCAGGCCGAACGCGTCCCGCGCCCCCTCGGCGTGCCCAGCAGCACCAGCGCCGGCCACACCTTGACCAGGGCGCCGAGCGCCGCGAACACCCCGCACGCGCGCGTGGAGCGCGGCAACGTCAACAGGGAGATGACGGCGAAGGCCGTGACCTGCACGTCGTAGCGGGCGAGCGGCACGTGCAGGAGGAGCGGGAGGCCGCCCACCCACATCGCCGCCCCCAGGAGCGTGCGGCCGGGGCGCTTGCCCGCGACGGCCAGGGCCAGCGCGATGGCCGCGTCGGCGGCGAGCGTGAGGACGACGAACGCCTGGAAGTACGTCAGGCCCGGCAGCAGCGCGGGCGACAGCAGCACAGCGCCGGCCCCCGGCGGGTACTGCCACAGCGGGTCGTGCGCGGGGAAGGCGCCGTGCGCGAGGACGCCGTACCAGTCGTGGTACAGGTGCCACACCTCCCGTGCGACCGAGCCCCCGCCGAGCCGGGGCGCCGCGTCGTGCGCGAGCAGCCACAGCATCAGAGCCCGGGTGGCGATCCAGGCGGCGGCGAGGGCGAGGAGCCGGCGGTTTCCGGCGGCGGTCATCACGGCTTTGGTCACGGCGTTCATCACGGCGGATCGTAAGCCGGGCGAATGGTGTATGACTGCTAATACACCGTCAATCCTCGGTAAGAGCCCGGCTACCGCACAAAATCAGCCGTGTGCTGAGCGAGGACGCGGGGCGGGCGAACCGTCGGTGGGTGCGTGCGGAGACCGTAGCCGTGGCGGTCCCCGCCGTCGTCATACTCGCGATCGGTCTGTGGGGACTCGACCGCGGCGGCATGTGGGGCGACGAGAGCGTCACCTTCCTGGTCGGGCGGCGCACGGTGCCGCAGATCTGGCAGCTGCTGCACGGCCTGGACGCGGTGCACGGCCTGTACTACCTGTTCATGCACGTCGTCCTCGCCGTCCACCCCGGTGAGGTTCTCCTCCGGCTGCCGTCCGTGTTCGGGGCCGCCGCGACCGCCGGTCTGGTCGCGGCTCTCGGGGTACGGCTGGTCCGTCCCCGGGTCGGGCTGTGGGCCGGTCTGCTGTACGCGGTCACCCCGATGACCGGCCACTACGCACAGGAAGGGCGCTCGTACGCACTCGTCGCGGCGGGCGTGGCGGCGGCGACACTGCTGCTGGTGCGGGCGGTGGAGGGGCGGTCGCGGTGCGGGTGGTGGTGGTACGGCGCCGTCCTCGCCGTGACCTGTCTGCTGCACGAACTGGTCGTCCTGGTGCTGTGCGCCCATGCGCTGACGCTGGCGCTCATGCGGGTGCCGAAGCGGGTGTGGCTGGGCTGGGGGCGGGCGGCCGGGCTGGCGGGGGCGGTTCTGCTGCCCCTGGTGTGGGTGTCGCACGAGCAGGCGGGGCAGGTGGCGTGGCTGGTGACACCCGGGTGGGAGCAGGCGGGGCGGCTGGTGCGGGACTTCGCCCTCGCTCCGGAGGGGGCGGTGTTCTGGGTGGCCGTCGCGCTGATGGTGCTGGGGCTCGGGACAGGACGGCCGGCGGCGGTCGCACTCCCGCTGCTCGTGCTGCCGCCGGCGCTCCTGATCGCCGTGTCGCAGATCCGGCCGCTGTATCACGAGCGGTATGTGCTGTATGCGCTGGCGGGGGCGCCGTTGCTGGCCGCCGCCGGCGCCGACTGGGTGGCCGGGGTCGTGGGGCGCCTGCGGCTGGGGACCGGGCACCGCCTGCCCTGCGGCCGTCTGGGCACCCTCACCGGTGTCCTGGCCGTCGCCCTCGCCTTCGTCCAGTGCCTCCCTCTCTACCGGCAGGACCGCTCCCCGGCGCACCGCCCCGAGAACCTCGGGGCCGTCGCCGCCCGGGCCGCCCGTGACATCCGTCCCGGTGATCCGGTGCTGTTCCTGCCGTCGAACTGGCGGCTGACGGCGCTGACCTATCCGAAGGCGTTCCGCAGGGCCCGGGACATCGCGCTGCGGGAGTCCGGTCCGCGGTCCGGGACGCTGAGCGGCATCGAGACCACCCCGGAGGCGCTGCGGCGCAAGCTGGCGGGGGTGGACCGCGTCTGGGTCGTCGCCCAGTCGAGGCTCCTGAGCTCGGGGCTGCTGCCCGCCGACCCGACCGAGCGCGTCAAACTCGCCGTCGTGGAGGAGCAGTTCATCGCCCGCGAGAGATACGTCAGCGGCCGGGTGACCTTCCTCCTCTACGTCCGCCGCTCCGCCGCCTCCGCCTCCGCCGCCGTGGCCGCGTCCAGCCCCCTGGTGAGCTCGTCGAGCCGCGACCGCAGCTGACGGATCTCTTCCACGTCGAAGCCCGTCGCCGCGACGATCCGGCGCGGTACCTGAACCGCCTGGTCACGCAGGGCGGCGCCCTCCTCGGTCAGCCGGACCTCCACCGAGCGCTCGTCACGGGCGCTGCGCTCACGCCGTACCAGACCGGCCGACTCCAGCCGTTTGAGCAGCGGGGACAGGGTGCCGGAGTCGAGCCGCAGATGCTCGCCCAGCTTCTTGACCGGCAGCTCGCCGTGCTCCCACAGCAGCAGCATCACCAGGTACTGCGGATAGGTGAGTCCGAGGTCCTTGAGGATCACCCGGTAGATGCCGCCGAAGGCGCGCGAGGCGGCGTTCAGGGAGAAGCAGATCTGCTGGTCGAGGCGGAGCCAGTCGGTGGTCGGGGTGTCGGGCGCGGTCGTCATGCGTCCAGGATAGCTCTTGCGGGCCATTTAGTTGTGCACAATTGAATTGTGTGCTCTACTTGTGGTCGTGAGGCGGCCGCCAGAAGGGCCGCCGGAACACGACTCCGAGAAGGATGGTCATCCATGGACGCGCTCTACACCGCTGTCGCCACTGCCACCCACGGCCGCGACGGTCGCGCCTTCACCAACGACGGCAAGATCGACGTCAAGCTGGCCCCGCCGGTGGAGCTGGGCGGCAACGGCGAGGGCACCAACCCCGAGCAGCTGTTCGCCGCCGGTTACGCGGCCTGCTTCGGCAGCGCCCTCGGCCTCGTCGGCCGCCAGGCGAAGGTCGACGTCAGCGACGCCGCGGTGACCGCCGAGGTGGGCATAGGCAAGCAGGGCGAGGGCTTCGGACTCAAGGTCACCCTCCGCATCGAGCTGCCGGAGACCGTGGACGAGGCGACCGGCCGCAAGCTGGTCGAGACCGCCCACCAGGTGTGCCCGTACTCCAACGCGACCCGCGGCAACGTCGACGTCGACCTCGTCATCGAGTAACCGAGCAGCCGGCTGACCCTCAGCTCAGCGAGTGCGCCCGCTCCGTCGCGGGAGCGGGCACCGCCGGGGCCGCCTGCGGCTCCGGCATTTTCTCGCCCAGCAGCACCGTCCGTACGACCCGCTCGGCGGCCCGCCCGTCGTCGAACTCGCAGAACCGCTCCCGGAAGGCGGCCCTGAGCCCCGCCGACTCCTCGTCCCGCCAGGTGTCCGAGGCGAACAGCCAGGCCAGCTCCCGGTAGGAACGCGACACATGGCCCGGCGCCTCGGCGGTGATGTCGAAGTAGGCGCCCCTGCTCGCCGCGTACGCGCCCCAGTCGTCGGCGTGGATCACGATCGGCCGGTCCAGGTTGGCGTAGTCGAACATCAGGGCCGAGTAGTCGGTGACCAGCACGTCGGAGGCGAGCATCAGGTCCTCGACGTGCGGCTCGTCCGTCGCGTCGACGAGTACGCCGCGTGCATGCAGATCGGCGAGGCCGAGCCCGCGCGCCGTGCCGGTGGCGAGGGTGGGGTGCAGACGTACGACAAGGGTGTGCCCGGCACCCAGGTCCGCGGCGAACCGCGCCAGGTCGATCCGGTCGACATGCCCGCCCCGGCGGTAGTCGCGGCGGGTCGGCGCATACAGCACGACCGTGTTCCCGGCGGGGATGCCGAGCCGCGCACGGACCGCCGCACCGTGCTCCGCAGGCTGCTCGACCAGCACGTCGTTGCGCGGACTGCCGGTCCGCAGCGAGGTGAAGTGGCAGGGGTACGCCCGGTCCCACACCAGCTCGGAGTGCCGGTTGGCGACCAGGCTGAGATCCCAGCGGTCGGCGCGGTGCAGCATCTTCGGCACGCTGAAGCCGTGCCGGGCACCCGGCTTGGTCAGCAGGTCGGCACCCATGTACTTGAGCGGCGTGCCCTGGTGGGTGTGCACATGGATCTGGCCGGGGCGTTTGACCAGGGAGCCCGGCCAGTTGACGTTGTTCACCCAGTACGTGGCCCGCGCCATGACCGCGTGGTACTCCCGCGAGCCCGGCGTCACATGGTCGGTGCCGGGCGGCAGCGAGTCCACCGCGTCCTCCCGGACCACCCACACCCCGCGGATGTGCGGCGCGAGTTCGCGGGCCTTGGCGTGGATCGCAGCCGGATCGCCGTGCACCCCCGCATGGTGGGTGGCCGAGTACACGGCCAGACGCGGATCGAGGGGAAGCCTCGACTGGGCGGCGTACCAGGTGCGTTGGACCGCCGCCGATGCCTTGCCGACCGTACGCCGCTTGCCCGCCCCGGCGATCCTGCGCAGACCGCGGACCCCGCGCAGCGCCGCGTACGAGACATAGGGCGAGCTCCCCAGGAGCCGCATCTCGGTACCGCGCGGGCCGTCCGGCGGGGTGAAGCCCTCGGGGCAGTGACGGCGGTGGAAGGAGCGCATCTCGCGGTAGAACGCCGAGCGGTCCGACGGGGTCACCCGGTCCTCGCGGGCGATCACGAACAGCATGTGGTCCAGGGCCCGTTCGAAGAGCAGGGGCCGCGCCCAGGCGAGGTCGTCGCGCTCCTCCAGGAAGGCGAACAGGCCCTCGTACTGCGGAAAGATGTCGAAGTGCCTGCGCCCCGGCGTCTTGGTGATCGCGCCCTGCCGGCGCTGCCGGTACTCGACGCCGATCCGGTTCAGGCAGGCGATGCGGTCGGCCAGCACCATCGAGCGGTAGGTGACCGGCGCGTCCTCGTACAGGCCGGACGCGTACTGCAGCCCGTGCTCCTGGAAGAAGGCCCTCCGGTACGCCTTGTTCCAGGCGACCAGGAACAGATGGACGTACTGCGGGCTCTCGCGGAGGCTGAAGACGTCCTGACCCGCCGCGGCCAGCAGGGCGGAGGCGTCGCTCGGGCCGCCCCGCCCCCACCAGTGGGTGCGTACATGGTCGAACACCAGGATGTCCGGGTCCTCGGCCGACTTCAGCCGGTCGGCGACGGCGGCGAGGAGGCCCGGCGTGTAGAAGTCGTCGCTGTCGAGGAAGAGGACGTAGTCGCCGCGCGCCTCGGCCAGGCCGGCGTTGCGGGCCCGGCCGAGGCCGACGTTCTCGGGCAGATGCAGCACGCGCACCCGCTCGTCGCGTGCCGCGTACTCGTCGAGGATCGCGCCGCAGCCGTCGGGCGAGCGGTCGTCGACGGCGATCACCTCGAAGTCGGGGTACGACTGTCCGAGCACCGAGTCGATGCACTCGCGCAGGAAGCCCTGCACCTTGAAGACGGGGACGATGATGCTGAAGCGGGGCACGGGTTTCAGTTCCTCACAAGGGCGGGGACCGGGGCCGGGGTGCGTTCGGCGAGCGGGATCACGGGCGGGATCGACTCGGGCGGCTCGCCCAGCAGCACCCGGCGCACCACGCGCTCGGCGGCGCGCCCGTCGTCGAACTGGCAGAACCGCTCACGGAAGGCGGCCCGTGCCGCCGTCGACTCCGCTCCCGCCCAGGAGCCGTCGCGGAAGACCCGGGCCAGCTCCTGCGGAGTGCGGGCCACCGGCCCCGGCGGGTGCTCCATCAGGTCGAAGTAGACGCCCCGGGTCTCCCGGTAGACGTCCCAGTCGTCGGCGTACACCACGACGGGCCGGTCCAGGTTGGCGTAGTCGAACATGATCGACGAGTAGTCGGTGATCAGGGCGTCCGCGGCCAGGCACACGTCCTCGGAGGAGCGGTGCGCGGTCACGTCGATGATCCGGCCGGTGCTCCGCGCCCCGCCCTGGTCGTAGAAGTAGTGGGCGCGCAGCAGCACGACCACGTCCTCGCCGGCCTCCTCGCAGAAGGCCTCCAGGTCCAGGCCCGTCTCGAAGCCCGTGTGGTAGTCGCGGTGGGTGGGCGCGTACAGGACGGCCGTCTTCCCTTCGGGGACGCCCAGCTGTCGCCGGATGCGGGCCACGTCGTCCGCCGTCGCCGTGTAGTACACGTCGTTGCGCGGATAGCCGTACTCGAGCGTCTCGTGCGCGCCGGGGAAGGCCCGCTCCCACATCTCGGTGGAGTGGCGGTTGGAGGTGAGGTTGTAGTCCCAGCGGTCGATGCGGGCCAGCAGCTTGGCGAAGCTGCCGGTGGCCGCGGCCACCACGGGGTAGGTCGCCTGGTCGACACCCATCTTCTTCAGCGGGGTGCCGTGCTGGGTCGACAGGTGGACACTGCCGGGGCGCTTGACGACGGCGTCCGCGAAGTTGGCGTTGTTGACGAGGTACTTGGCGGCGGCCAGCACGTCCCAGTACTTCGCGCTGCCGATGACGGCGTACTCGATGCCCTCCGGCATGGTGTGCTCCTGGTCCGGTTCGACGAGGAACACCGAGCGCAGATGCGGGGCGAGTTCGAGGGCCTTGGCGTGGATCGCGGCCGGGTTGCATGCATAGCCGCGGCCCCAGTACGCGCAGTAGACGACGAGGTTGGGGTCGAGCGGGCGGCGCAGATTGCGCGCGTACCGCAGGCGCGTGCGCACCATGTGGGGGCGCGGCAGCCGCTCGGCCGCCTTCACCGCCGCCTGGTTGGCCTCCCGCAGGGCACGGAACGCCGTGTACGCCCCGGCCGCCAGCAACCGGTGCTGCAGGCCGAGGCTGCCGGGCGGGGTCCGGTGGCCGACGGGGCGGTGCCGGCGGTACAGGGTGCTCGCCAGCCGGAAGAAGGCGCGGCGCCTGCCGGACAGCCGCCTGGGATGGGCGGCGGTCTTCAGCACGGCCGCGAAGAGCTGCTCGAAGAGCGCGGCCGACCGGTCGCAGGGCAGATCGAGTTCGGCGGCGCGGGTGAGCACCAGGTCGGTCTGGGCGAGCAGTTCGAGGTGGTGCTCGCCGGGCAGTGCGAGCCGGCTGCCCTGTCTGCGGACCAGATGCCGTACGACGACCTGGCGCAGCACCGCGGCCTTCTCGGCCGCCAGCGTGACCAGGCCGCAGAAGCCCACATCGGTGAAGTGGCCGTCGGGGAAGCCGATGCACTGCTCGACCAGGAAGGCCCTGCGGTAGGCCGCGCTCCACGCCGGCAGCTGCACGCCCGTCAGCTGGGGCACCTGGTCGGGGGAGAAGGCGCCCGCCGGCGTCCTCGGCAGGAGTAGCGCGGCCGGATTGGTCGGCTCGCCCTCCCACCAGGGCACCCGCTCGTGCTCCAGGTACAGGACGTCCACGTCACCCGTCTCGGCCAGACGTGCGTCCACGGCCGCCAGCGCCCCCGGGACGAGGGTGTCGTCGCAGTCGAGGAACAGCAGATAGGAGCCGGTCGCCGCCCGCATCCCGGTGTTGCGCGCCCCGGACAGACCGGCCGTGGGGGGCGAGTGCACCGTGGTCACCCGGGAGTCCCGCTCGGCGTACCCGTCGACGACGTCCGCCGTGGGCGTGTCGGGGCCGTCGCAGACCGGGATCAGCTCGAAGTCGCCGAAGGACTGCGCGAGCACGGAGTCCAGCGCCTGGGACAGCCGGCCTGCCACCCCATGGGACGGGACGATGATGCTGAAGCGGGGCATGCTGCTCTTTCTGTCGATGTGCGTGCGGGGACCCGGGTGCGTCTCAGCCGAGGCGTCCCGGCCGCCCTGTGGGACGCCAGGTGGACGGCCGGCTCGGTGTGGGCCGCGACGGGCTGGAGGGCATGCGAACTCCCCGGAGTGAGAACGGCGTTCAGAGGCTGTCGGTGACGGTCAGCGGGCCGCCGGGTTGTGGCACCGTCGCCTGCGGTGAGCGCGCGAGGGTCGCGGCCGCGGAGGGCACGGGGTGGCGCTCGGCGAGCGGGGTCACCGGCGGCAGACCGGTCTCGCCCAGGACGACACGGCGTACGACCCGCTCGGCGGCGCGTCCGTCGTCGTACGGGCAGAAGCGCTCGCGGAACGCGGTCCGCAGCTGCGTCGAGCGGGAGCCGCGCCAGTGGCCGGTGGCGAAGATGTCGATCAGCTCGTCCTCGCTGCGGGCGACCGCGCCCGGCGGGAAGGCGCGCACGTCGAAGTAGGTGCCGCGGGCCGCCTCGTACGCCGCGCGGTCCTCGTCGGCCGAGTGGAGCACGATCGGGCGGTCCAGGCCCGCGTAGTCGAACATCAGGGACGAGTAGTCGGTGAGCAGGACGTCCGAGGCCAGGCAGAGGGACTCGACGCCGGGGTGGCCGGTCACGTCGATGATCCGGGCGCCCTTCGGTACGGGGCCGTGGGTGCGGGCGAGGACGACGTACCGGGGGCCCAGGCGGCGCAGGACGCGTTCCAGGTCCAGGGGGGAGCGCTGGGTGCGGCAGTGGTCGCGGCGGGCGGGGGCGTACAGGATCGCGACGCTGTCCTCGGGGATGCCGAGACACTCGCGCAGACGGGTGACGTCGTTCGAGGTGGCCTTCTGGAACACGTCGCTGCGCGGGGAGCCGCATTCGAGCGTGGTGTAGCTGCCGGGGTAGACCCGTTCCCAGGTGAGGGTGGAGTGGCGGTTCGCCGACAGGACGTAGTCCCATTTGTCGACGTCGTCGAGGAGCCCCTCGAAGTCCAGGCCGCGCGCCGCGGCCGGGCGTTCCTGGAGGTCGAGGCCCGCGTGCCCGAGCGGGGTGCCCTCCAGCGTCTGCACCAGGATCTGCTGGGGCCGCTTGACCAGGCGGGGCTCGAAGCCGGTGTCGCTGACGAGGTACTTGGAGCGGGCCAGGGCCGTCCAGTAGGCGGCCGTGTCGGGGCGGGCGAGCCACGCCGTGCGGATGTGCGGCGCGAAGGTGCGGAAGGCCTCCTCCAGGGCGCCCGGGTTGCAGCCTTGGTCGCGGCCCTCGTAGGCGGTGAAGGCGGCGCGGTCGGCGCGCAGGGGCAGCCGGAGCTGGATGCGGTAGTGCAGGCGCAGCGCCGTCGCCCTCGCGGTGCGCAGGAGTTTGACGCAGAGCTTGACCGTCCGGCGGTGCAGGGCCGCGGCCAGCTGCAGTGAGCGGTAGGTGCGGTGCAGGCCCCAGCGGATCAGGGTGTGGCGCAGGCGGGAACCCGGCGGGAGGGGCGGGCCGGGAACGCGGTAACGGCGGTAGTGGGCACAGGCCCTGCGCAGGAACTCGGCGCGCAAGCCGCGCGGCAGGCGGTCGCGGCGGGCGAACACCTTCGTCACGTGGTCGACCATGCGGCGGAACAACACCGGTCGCCAGCGGGCGAGTTGGGGGTGTGCGTCGAGGAACGCGAAGACCCGGTCGTACTGTTCGAAGAGGTCGAAGTGCTTACGGCTGGTGGTGGAGAGGATGCTGCCCTGGCGGCGCTGCCGGTAGTGCACGCACACCCGGTCGAGGGTCGTGATGGACTCCGCGGCCATCAGCACCGGGAACGTCCACGGGGTGTCCTCGTAGTAGCCGGGCGGGAAGGTGAAGCCCTCGCGCTCGACGAACTCCCGCCGGTACGCCTTGTTCCAGGCCACCATCAGCAGCTTCAGCAGGCCGGGGCGGTCCTCCAGGCGGAAGGGGGCCGGCCCCTGCTCGGTGAGCTGGTCGGCGACGATGTTGCGGACGGTCTCGCCCGACCAGTAGGTGCGCGCGTAGTCGTACACGACGACGTCCGGCTCGCCCGTCTCCTTCAGGCGGTCGGCGATGGCGCGCAGGGCGTGCGGGGTGAGGGTGTCGTCGCCGTCCAGGAAGACCAGGTAGTCGCCGCTCGCCCGCTCCAGGCCCGCGTTGCGGGCGCGGCCCAGGCCCTGGTTCTCGGCCAGGTGCACGGGGTGCACGCGCGGGTCGCGGGCCGCGAACTCGTCGATGATCGCGCCGCTCGCGTCCGGGGAGCAGTCGTCGACCGCGATCAGTTCGAGATCGGGATACGACTGCGTCAGCACCGATTCCAGGCATTCGTGCAGATACGCCTGAACCTTGTACGCGGGGACGATGACACTGAACCTGGGCAAGGCACATCCATGGGGTCGGCGCGGACGACGGGGCCTTGCCCGGGAACGGCCGATGGAGTGACTTGGTTACGGTGCCTGCGGCATACGGGGGACCTCGGGTGAACGGAAGGGGGCGGGACCGTAACGTCCCACCCCCTCCGGCGCGTTGTCCCCCAGGGTTATTTGACGGCGCCCGCCATGACACCCGAGACGAACTGCCGCTGGAACGCGAAGAACACCACCAGCGGGATCACCATCGAGATGAACGCGCCGGGGGCCAGGACGTCGACGTTGTTGCCGAACTGGCGTACCTGCGTCTGCAGGGCGACCGTGATCGGCTGGCTGTCGGCATTGGTGAACACCAGCGCCACCAGCATGTCGTTCCACACCCACAGGAACTGGAAGATGGCCAGGCTCGCGATGGCCGGACCGCCGAGCGGCATCACGACCCGGAAGAACAGGCGCAGTTCACCCGCCCCGTCCAGTCGGGCCGCCTCCAGTAGCTCTCTCGGGATCTCCGCGAAGAAGTTCCGCAGCAGGAAAACCGCGAAGGGCAGACCGAAGCCGACGTGGAACAGGATCACCCCGAAGATCGACCCGAACAGCCCGATCTTGCCGAACAGTTCGGCGATCGGAATCAGCGCCACCTGCACGGGCACGACGAGCAGGCCGACCACGCCCAGGAACCACCAGTCGCGGCCGGGGAACTCCATCCAGGCGAACGCGTAGCCCGCCAGGGAGCCGATCACGACGACGAGAATCGTCGCCGGCAGCGTGATCAGCGCCGTGTTCACCAGGGAGTTGGTGATGTCGCTGTTCTCCAGCAGCTTCTGGTAGCTGTCGAAGGTGAGCGAGGAGGGCTCGGAGAAGACGTTCCACCAGCCGTTCGCGCCGATGTCCTGCGGGGCCCGCAGCGAGGAGACGAGCAGACCGAAGGTCGGCACCAGCCAGAACAGGCCGACGACGATGAGGAACACCCGCAGCAGTCCGCCACTGACCCCTTCGGTGAGCCGCGAGCCCAGCGACCTCTTCGCCCTGACGGCCGTGACGGGCGGGGCCGCCTTCCTGAGACTTCCGGCATGCGTCGTCATCGCCGCACCTCCCGCTTCAGCCGGCGAACGTTGAACCACATCACCGGAATCACCAGCAACAGCAGGAACACGGCGATGGCGCTCGCGATACCCGGCTGGTCCTCGGAGAAGCCCTTGCGGTACAGCTCCAGGGCAAGCACGTTCGCGTCGTCCTGGGAGGAGTTCGGGGCGATGATGAAGACCAGGTCGAAGATCTTCAGCACATTGATCATCAGGGTGACCGTGACGACCGCGAGCACGGGCGCCAGCAGCGGCACCGTGACCCTTCTGAACACCTGCCACTCGCTCGCCCCGTCGACACGGGCGGCCTCCAGGAGTTCACGCGGCATCCCCGCGAGCCCGGCCGCGATCAGCACCATCGCGAAGCCCGCCCACATCCAGATGTACGACCCGATGATGGCCGGCGTGACCAGCGACGGGCCCAGCCAGTCCAGGCCGTTGTACGGCTCCTTGAAGTTGCTCGCCGGCAGCCGCAGCTGTGCTCCGTCGGCCTTGGCGGGCAGCGTGAAGGTGCCGTCGCCGGCGGCCTTGGTGGACGCGACCACCTTGCCGTCCTTGACGGCCTCGATCCGCATGCCCGAGTAGCCCAGCTCGGACGGGTCGACCCCGCCCAGCTTGCCGACGCCCTTGCCGCGTGTGAAGTCCTGCCAGGTCGTGCCGGTGATCTTCCCCGGATCCGGCTTCGCCCGTACGGCCTTCTTGGCGCCGTCGGGCATCTGGTCGGGGGCGACGCCGACGAGGGGAAGCGCGACCGAATCCCCGGTGTGGACCGCCGCCTTGGTGATGAAGCCGCCGCCCTGAGCCGTCAGCGGCGACTGACGGCCCGGGTGCGCCTTGGGGAACGCCGAGGACTGGGCGAACGTGTCGTGGACGCCCACCCACACCGCGTTGGCGACGCCCTTCTCCGGGTCCTGGTCGTACACCAGGCGGAAGATGATGCCCGCGGCCAGCATCGAGATCGCCATCGGCATGAAGACGACCAGCTTGAACGCCGTGCCCCAGCGCACGCGTTCGGTCAGGACCGCGAAGATCAGGCCCAGCGCGGTCGAGATCGTCGGCGCGAACACCACCCAGATGATGTTGTTCTTCAGGGCGGTGCGGATGCCGTCGTCGGTGAACAGGGCCTTGTAGTTGTCGAAGCCGGCGAAACCGTCGCCGGAGGAGTTGTAGAAGCTGCGGACGATCGAGTACCCGATCGGGTAGACCACGAGCGCGCCGAGCAGCACCAGCGCGGGCAGCAGGAACATCGCCGCCACGGTCTTCCGGGTGCCGGTCACGCTCTTGCGCTTCGGGGCGGCAGGGGTGGGTGGCACCCCTGCCGCCGTGGCCGACGCCATGGCCGGATCAGCTCCCGCTGCCGTATGCCGCTGCCGCGTCCTTCTCCAGCTTCGCCTGCGTGCCCGCGACGTCCGTCGGATTCTTCAGGAAGTCCTGGAGGTCCTTCCACTCACCCTTGCCGGGCGTGCCGCCGAAGGCCTGCGGGGCCTGGTCGGACATGTCGAAGCGGAAGTTGTCGCCCGAGTCGATCAGCGCCTTGGCGATCGTCCGCTGGACCGCGTTCGGATACGCCGAGTTCGGCACGCTCTTGTTCGGCGAGAGGTAACCGCCCAGCTTCGCCTGGATGGTTGCCGCGTCCGGGGAGGCCAGGAACTTCGCCAGCGCCTGTGCGCCCTTGGAGTCCTTGAAGACCACCGCCGCGTCACCGCCGGTCACCACCGGTGCGGTGGCACCGACGGTCGGGAACGGGAACACCTTCGCGTCCGTGCCGATCTTCGCCTTGGTCTGCGCGATGTTGACCTGGACGAAGTCGCCCTCGTACACCATCGCCGACTTCGGCTGGTCGCCACCGGTGAAGGTGTTGGTGACGGAGTCGGTGAACGAGGTCTGCAGCGCGCCGCTCGCGCCGCCCGCGACGTAGTCCTTCTTGCCCCAGATCTGGGCCAGAGTGGTGAGCGCCTGTTTGACGGACGGATCCGTCCACTTGATCTTGTGCTGGGCGAGCTGGTCGTACTTCTCCGGGCCGGCCTGCGACAGATAGACGTTCTCGAACCAGTCGGTCCCTGGCCAGCCGTCGGCGCCGGCCACGGAGAAGGGGGTGACACCGGAGTCGTAGACCGTCTGCGCGGTGGTCAGCAGGTCCTTCCAGGTCTTGGGCTCCTTCGCGCCCGCGTTCGCGAAGACCTTGGCGTTGTACCAGATCAGCGACTTGTTGGCGGCCTTGTAGTAGACGCCGTACTGCTTGCCGCCCACCTTCCCGATGTCCTGCCAGCCCTGCGAGTAGTTCTTGGCGAGCTCCGACTGGACGTCGGCGTTCACCGGCTTGGCCCAGCCCTTGTCCACGGCCTGCTTGATGGCGCCGGGTTGCGGGAGCATCGCGACGTCCGGCGGCTTTCCGCCCGCGATCTTCGAGCCGAGGAAGTTGATGATCGGGTCCTGAGCGGGCACGAAGGTGACCTTGGCCCCCGTGCGCTTCTCGAACTCCGAGAGCACCGCCTTGAAGTTCTTCTGCTCGGCGCCGGTCCACACGGCGGCGACCTCGAGACTCACGCCGTTCAGTTTGGGGAGCGTGACGGTGGCGCCGGTTTCCTTGCCGCCTCCGCCGCCGTTGTCCTTCTTGTCGCTGCCGCCGCACCCCGTGAGTGCCAGCGCGAGTGCCGCCGCCAGGAGGGCGGCTGCGGATTTGGCGGCCCTGTGTGTCCGGTTCTTGCTGCTCGTGCTGCGCATCACTGCCCCGTTCTCCGTTCTTCGTCGAACGTCGAGCGCTGTCCCGTGTGATCTGGTCTACGCCCGTGGGGTGGGGTCGGCAAGTGTGCGTCCCGTGTCAACCGGGGATTCGTGACCGCCTCGTGACCAGGCGTCCGGCGGTGGTGTGACCGTCGACCGGGGGTTGTGCCCCAGACTCCCTTCGGCCTGAACGGCCTTGTCCTCGAACTCCCCCACTCTCGGCTTCGCTCGAGCGGGGGGACCCCCACGACGGGCTGGGATGGCCGACCGCGGCTGAGAAGGACTGACCGAACAGGACCTACAGCAGCGAAGGAACCTCCGACGCCGAGACTTCCCGTGCCGCCCGTTCCAAGGCGCTGGCCAGCAACGCCAGGTCGGTGGGGCCGTTGCCCAGTTCTCGTACGGGTCTGCGGGTCGGGGGGTCGCCCATGCGCTGCCAGTCCAGGGGGACGACCGTGGGGCGGAGGGTGGCCGTACGGGGGATGCGGCCCGTGACGCGGCCGCCCTGGAAGGGGGTCGTCCGGCCGTCGGGGCGGGTCAGGGCGCCGCGGCCCGGCGCCGGGTCGTCAGGGCCGGTGCCCGGGGCGTCGAGGATCACCCGGAGGGTGGCCGTCCGGGCCGGTTCCGTGTCCGCCGTACGGCCGCCGGGGGCGGTTGCCGCCACCAGATGGACGCCGAGCCGCTCGCCCTCGCGCGCCACCGCCTCCAGCGCCCGCATGACGGAACCCGCGGCCGGGCGGCCGGGCGAGCCGAGTGCGGGGGAGACCAGGGCGTCCAGGTCGTCCACGACCACCACCAGCCGGGGGAGGGGCGGTGCCGCCTCCGTCTGCCGGCGCGCCGCCCCCGGACGCAGCCGAATCGTCGAGCTGGGCGGGGAGTCCAGGTCGCCGGTCGCGGTCGTACCGGTCGCCCGCTGGGCCACCATGCGGCCCGACAGCTCCCGGCCCGTGTGCCACTCGGCGAAGGCGGAGCGGCCCAGCAGCTCGGCCCGGCGCTTCAGCTCGGCGCTCAGGGACTGGGCGAACTCCCGCATGCGGACGGGGTCGTTGGCGGTGAGGTGGGTCGTGACGTGCGGGACGTCCGTACAGACCCGCAGGCCGTCGCCGCTTCCGGAAGGGCTGCTCCCGGCGCCCACGCTGTCCCGGCCGTCCATCAGGACGATACCCAGCCGGTCGGGGCGCTCGGCCGCGGCCAGCGAGGCGACCACGGCCCGCAGCAGCTCGGTGCGTCCGCTGCTCGCAGGGCCCTCGATCAGCAGGTGCGGGCCGTCGGCGGCGAGGTCCGCGCCGACCGGGCCGCGCGGACCGGCACCGAGCACGGCCAGGGCCCGTCCGCCGAGCGACTGCGCGTCGTCCGCCGCGTCCGCCCAACGAGCCATCAGCGACGCCGGGGTGGCCCTCGCCAGCCCCAACTCGTCCAGCAGCCGCGCCGCCTGGGGCAGCGGCACGGACACGCGTGCGTGCCGCTCGGTCCCGGAACCGTCCGTCCTGAGCGGCGCCAGCGCCCGCGCGAACCGCTCGGCCCAGGCGAGCGAGACGGCGTCCACGGCGGCCACGGTGCCGGGGCCTATCGGACCGGGGCGCGGATGGGCGGTGGGCGTGGTCATGGGCGCGGGCCTGGCCATGGTGTGGGTGTCGCCCGGTGACACCGGTTCCGTGCGGTCGGCCGGGTCCGCCGGCGTCGGCGGGAGGTCCGGCGCCGCGCCTGCGGGGATCGCGGAACCGGTCCGCGCCACCCGCATCAGCCGCAGCGCCGTCGCCACGTCCCCGCTCAGCAGCGCGACCGCGCCGCAGTCCCGGAAGGCCGGTGCCACCGCGCACGCCGCCTCGTACGTCTCCGTCACCGGCGACGCGGGCGAGGCCGACACCGTCTCGGCGAGGCAGACGACATGTATCCCGGCCCGCGGCCCCTCCAGAGCCAGCCTGGCCACCGCCTCCCGCACCGCGGCGCCTCCCGGGTCGCCGTCCACGACGACCACGGTGTACGGCCCGGGGAAGCCGTCCGGTTCCTCCGCGCCGTCGTCCGGCCGGGCCCAGGAAGGCCTGCGGGCCTGGGAACGGACGTCCGGGGTGCGTGGCGCCGGCCGTGTTCCGTTCCGTGCCTCCGTCTGCTGGTCCTCCAGGCGCCGCAGCAGCTCGTCGGTGCGGGCCGTGGCCTGCTCGCGGTCGTAGGCGAGGAGCAGGCGGCAGTCCTGGCCGTGGCCCGGGCGCAGGTGGGGGAGCCAGCCCAGCCAGGACCATTCCGCGGTGCGCTCCTCCAGCGGCCGGGAGCGGTCCGCGGCGATCAGGACGATCTCCAGGGCTTCGGGCGAGTGCAGCGCGGCCAGCTGGGCCAGCACCGCGCGGGCCAGCCCGGACAGCCGGGTGCGGGGACCGGCCAGGCCCAGCGCGCCGGCCTCGCGCAGATCCGCGGTCACCGGCACCGCGGGCAGCAGCCCGGAGCCGTCGGGCGCCGCCCGGTCCGCCGTACCGAGCCGCACCGTGAGCGCCTCCGGGTGTCCCGGCCCGCGCTCCCACAGCCGGGGGCCGGGGCCGAGCGCCGTCAGCAGCAGCGCGGCCGGGTCGGGCCAGGCCTCCGGGAGCCGGGGGGCGGTGCGGGGTGCGGGCCCCGCTGCGGTGTCCGGGCCGTCGTCCTCGTCGTACGCGTCATGCCCGGCCATGGCCTGCTCGCCGCGGCCGCCGGCCAGCCGTCGTGCCCAGGCGGAGAGCCCCCCGCGCCTGCGCAGGCCCGGGGGCACATCGGTCCCGCGGAGCGGGGTTCCCTTGCGGCGGCCGGTCTCGGAGGCTTCCGTGCCGTCCTGCGCGGCGGAGGTGTCCCATGCCACCGCACCGAAGCGGCCCGCGTGAGTGTCGCCGCCCGCGGATGCTTCAGCCGCCCTCATCTCCAACCGGGGTGCTCCGCCCTGCTCGGGCACCAGCGGGGGTTCGGCGGAGCGCGTGCCGCGCGAGGGGGTGGCGGAGGGGTCGCCGCCGTCGGCCACGCGCGCGTGAGGCGTCGCTTCGGGCGCGGGGATGCTGCCCGCAGGGGCCGCCGGTGTCCCGTCGGCGGTCTCCGGCTCGCGGTCGCCCCCGGAGGCCACCCGGACATGCCCCTCCCCGTCCGGGGCCGTCGGCACCCGGGCGCCCGGTCCCCCGGCCGGAGCAAGCCGCAGCGCCGACTCCCCGATACGGAGCAGTGCGCCCGGCGCGAATCGCACCGGGCGGGTGCCCAGGCGGGTGCCGTCCAGGGTCGTGCCGTTCGTGGAGTCGAGGTCGGCGACCGAGACCTGGCCGTCCGCGGCGACCGTGACCGCGCAGTGGAGGCGGGAGACGTCCGGGTCGTCGAGCGGGACGTCGGCGTCGGCGGAGCGGCCGATGCGGATCTCGCCGCCGTGCAGGAGGTGCACGCCGCCCGCGTCCGGACCCGCGATCACATGCAGCTGGGTCGGGGCGTCGTCCAGCTCCGGATGCGGCTCCGGCTCGGCGGGGGCGCCCAGGGAGAGCACCGCGCCGTCGATCAACGGGGGCTCGCCGAGGGTGCTGCGGCGGTCGTCCAGGCGCTCCGCGCCCGCGTACAGGACCACCGCGCCGCCGGAGGCCGAGGCGCCCGTGTCGCCCGCGACCGCCGAGGCCAGTGCCGACGCCACCGCGGCCAGCGCCGTGCCGGCGGGCGCCGTGACCAGCACGTCACAGCTCGCCGTGCGGCCCCGCGCGCGGTCGGGCGGGCCCAGGGGGTCTACGACGGTCAGCCGGATCTGCATCGCCGTCAGCGGTCCCTTCTGCGCGGGTCTGCGCGGGCGCGGACTACCCCCACCCCACACGAGCACATCGGCCAGTACTGCTACGCAAGGCATCCTCGCACCTGCCACTGACAAAGCGCCCGCCGCTCCGGGGCAAGTGATCTTGATTGGTCGGCTCTGCCCGCAAAAGTGCCTGACAGATGACGTACCGGCGACCGCTTGAGATCGGTCACGTCCGCTTCGGGCAACCGGCGGACCGAGTCGAGCGTCTTTCCTTCGAACATGGACGGGGAGGCGTACGTAAGACGCTTGGGACGGCGACAGGTCGGTGCCACGCGCAGCGGCACTACAGTGGGTTGGAACGGTAAGCAAGCAGCAGGGAGCACATGACGTGCGGCCGGTAGGCAGCAAGTACCTGCTCGAGGAGCCGCTCGGTCGCGGCGCCACGGGCACCGTCTGGCGGGCCCGCCAGCGAGAGACCGCGGGGGCCGAGGCCGCCGTGGCCGGTCAGCCCGGCGAGACCGTCGCGATCAAGGTCCTGAAGGAGGAGCTCGCGAGCGACGCGGACATCGTGATGCGCTTCCTCAGGGAGCGCTCCGTGCTGCTGCGCCTGACCCACCCGAACATCGTCCGGGTGCGCGACCTGGTGGTCGAGGGCGATCTGCTGGCGCTGGTCATGGACCTCGTCGAGGGCCCCGACCTGCACCGCTACCTGCGCGAGAACGGCCCCTTCAGCCCCATGGCCGCGTCTCTGCTCACCGCCCAGATCGCCGACGCGCTCGCCGCCAGCCACGCCGACGGCGTCGTGCACCGCGACCTGAAGCCCGCCAACGTCCTGCTCAAGCAGGACGGCGGCCAGATGCACCCGATGCTCACCGACTTCGGCATCGCCCGCCTGGCCGACTCCCCGGGCCTGACCCGCACCCACGAGTTCGTCGGCACGCCCGCGTACGTCGCACCGGAGTCCGCCGAGGGCCGCCCGCAGACCTCCGCCGTCGACATCTACGGCGCCGGCATCCTGATGTACGAGCTGGTCACCGGCCGTCCCCCGTTCGGCGGCGGCTCGGCCCTGGAAGTACTGCACCAGCACCTGAGCGCCGAGCCGCGCCGCCCGTCCACGATCCCGGACCCGCTCTGGACGGTCATAGAGCGCTGCCTGAGCAAGAACCCGGAGGAAAGGCCCAGCGCCGAGAACCTCGCGCGCGCCCTGCGCGTCGTCGCCGAGGGTGTCGGAGTGCACGCGAACGCCGCGCAGATCGCCGCCGCGGAGGCCGTCGGCGCCCTGCTGGCCCCCGACCCGATGCCGGCCGCCGTCCCCGGCTCGGCCGACCCCACGCAGGTCCTGCAGCACGGAGCGGGCTCGTACGACCCGAACGCGGCGACCAGCTTCCTGCCCCACACCGGCGGACCGGGCCCGGCGGGCGCCGCCGACCCCACCGCCGTCCTCCCGAACACCGGGGCCGCGGACCCGACCGCCGTCATGCCGCCGCTGCCCCAGGGGCAGCCCGGCCAGCAGCCCGAGCAGCCGCACCCCTGGCAGAACCAACTGCGCGCCGCCCGCGACCGCAACGAGCAGACGCAGGTCCAGCAGTACCTCGACCCGAACGAGGACCCGCTGCGCCGCCGCCCCCAGCGCCAGGTCGCCCGCCCGCAACAGCAGCGCCCCCAGCAGCAGCGGCCGCAGCAGGCGTACGGCTATCCGCAGCAGCAACAGCCCCAGCAGTACGCCCCGCCGCAGCACCAGCAGCCCCAGCGGTACGCGCCTCCTCGCGAGCCCCAGCAGCCCGCCCGGGAGCCCAGGGAGCCGCGACAGCGGCAGCGCAGCGCCAACCCGATGAAGATCCCCGGGCTCGGCTGTCTGAAGGGCTGCCTGTTCACGATCGTCATCCTGTTCGTCGCGGGCTGGCTGGTCTGGGAGCTGAGCCCGCTCCAGGAGTGGATCGGCACGAGCAAGAGCTACTGGCAGCAGTTGTCCGACCTGTTCGGCACCGTGAGCGGCTACATCGGGAAACTGGGCGACCTGGTCGGCAGCAAAGGCGGCAAGTGAGCAGCGGGCTTGGTGATTTGTCGACACCTGGCGGGTGATTTCTGTCTCTGCGGTGAAGGTTGGCTCCTCGGACGCGTAGCTTTAGCGACACAACGCGTCTCGTAGGAGCAGTCTTGGCACGGAAGATCGGCAGCCGGTACACCGCGAACCAGATCCTGGGGCGGGGCAGCGCCGGCACGGTGTGGCTGGGCGAGGGGCCCGAGGGGCCCGTCGCCATCAAGCTGCTGCGCGAGGATCTCGCGTCCGACCAGGAACTCGTCGGCCGCTTCGTGCAGGAGCGCACGGCGCTGCTCGGCCTCGACCACCCGCACGTCGTCTCCGTCCGCGACCTGGTGGTGGACGGCAACGACCTCGCGCTGGTCATGGACCTCGTACGCGGCACCGACCTGCGCACCCGCCTGGACCGCGAACGCCGGCTCGCGCCCGCGGCGGCGGTGGCGATCGTGGCCGACGTCGCGGACGGCCTCGCCGCCGCGCACGCGGCGGGCGTCGTGCACCGCGACGTCAAGCCGGAGAACGTGCTCCTCGACATGCAGGGCCCGCTGGGCCCCGGCGGCTCCCACCCCGCCCTCCTCACCGACTTCGGCGTCGCGAAGCTGATCGACTCCCCGCGCCGCACCCGTGCCACGAAGATCATCGGCACCCCTGACTATCTGGCCCCGGAGATCGTGGAGGGCCTGCCCCCGCGCGCGGCCGTCGACATCTACGCCCTCGCGACCGTCCTCTACGAGCTGCTGGCGGGCTTCACCCCGTTCGGCGGCGGCCACCCCGGCGCCGTGCTGCGCCGTCACGTCACGGAGACGGTGGTTCCGCTCCCCGGTATCCCGGACGAACTCTGGCAGCTCCTCGTGCAGTGCCTGGCCAAGGCACCGGCCTCCCGGCTGCGCGCCTCGGAGCTGGGCGCCCGGCTGCGGGAACTGCTGCCACTGGTCGCGGGGATGCCGCCGCTGGACGTGGACGAGCCGGACACGGAGCCGACTCAGGAGCCGGAGACGACGGCCGGGGAGGCCGCGGCCCCGGCCCGGGAACGGGTACGGCGCGGCGCGGTTCCCCTGGTACCGGGCGCGAAGCCGGCCGACTCCAACCGGGACACCCATACGTCGATGAGGGTCCCGGCCCCGGACGAGCTGGCCGGCGGCGCCCGCGGAACGGCCCGGGTGCCCCGGCCGGCGGGAACACCGCGACCGGGTTCCGCACGGCACCGCGCCGTCACGCGCCGGCGCCGGATGGTGCTGGGGACGGCCGCGGCGCTGCTCGTGGCGGCCGCGGGGGTGGGGACGTGGCTGGCGACCTCGGGGGACGACGCGACACCACAGGACTCGAAGCACTCGGCACCGGCTTCGCCGTGAGCTCTCTGGCGCCGGCCGGGGCTTGATCTTTCAGCCCGTCCGGCGTTTGAGGACGAGGCCGTTCAGGCCGAAAGCGGGGGTCTGGGGGCGGCAGCCGATCTCCTCTTCGCCGCCGAGC
>NZ_JBSFHW010000060.1:0-54333 GCF_053597275.1 Streptomyces sp. NPDC001492
CCGATTTTCTATCGCCCCCGCCGCCCCTACCCGTCCCGTACCTGGGGGCTGCCGCCCCCAGACCCCCGCTTCGGCCTGAACGGCCTCGTCCTCAAACGCCGGACGGGCTGAAAAGATCAAACCCGGGCCGGCGCTTCAGACGCTGGCGGCTGAAAAGATCAAACCCCCGGCCGGCGCTTCAGACGCTGGCCGGGCTGAAAAGATCAAACCCCCGGCTGGCGCCTCAGGCGCCGGACGGACTGAAAAGATCAAACCCGGCCGGTTTCCTACGCGGGGCGATGGCCGTGGTTGGAGCGGCCTTTCTTCAGGCGCCACTTGCGTTTGCGGGTTTTCTTCGACATGTCCCTCGTACTTAGTCGAAGGCGGGACAGCCGTCGAGGGGTCACGCACGGCCGATGGGGGCCACCACCGCTTCCGTCAGCTTGGTCAGGTCCTCGGGGGAGAGTTCCACCTCCAGGCCGCGGCGGCCCGCCGAGATGCAGATCGTGGCGTGGGCTGCGGCCGAGGCGTCCAGGACCGTGGGGAGCTTCCTGCGCTGGCCCAGGGGGGAGATGCCACCGCGGACGTAGCCCGTGGTGCGTTCGGCGAGGGCGGGGTCCGCCATCGCGGCCCGTTTCCCGCCGACCGCCGAGGCCAGGGCCTTGAGGTCCAGCTGGCCCGCCACGGGCACCACGGCCACCGTCAGGGCGCCGTCCACGTCCGCGACCAGGGTCTTGAAGACGCGGTCCGGGGACACGCCCATCGCCTCCGCTGCCTCCTCGCCGTAGGAGGGGTGGGACGGGTCGTGGTCGTAGGAGTGGACCGTGTACGGCACCCCGGCCGACGTCAGGGCGACCGTCGCGGGGGTGCCGCCCTGCTGCTGGTTCTTCTTCGGCTTCTTCGCCATCCCGGCCTTCGCGGTGACTGATGTGGTGATTTCAGTTGAGGCTTGTGCGGCCGCGCGTCAGGTCCGACGCCGGCAGTGACGGCAGGTTACGGATGATCGCGGTCTCGGAGCGAAGGAGTTTCAGCTCGTCGCGCAGCCGGGACGCGGTGTCCGGGGCCTGGAGCAGGCGCTGCTTGGTCGGGGTGTCCAGCATCATCGCCGCCGCCACCAGGTAGGAGACCACGGACGGTTCGTCCGGGAGGTCGGCGCCGGTCGTCAGGGACCGTTCGCGCGCGCCCGCCAGGCGTTTCTGGTACTGGCGGAATGCCCGCAGCACGCCTTCGGCCAGCGCGCCCGCCTCCTCGCCCGGTTCCTCCGGGAGCTCTTCCAGGTCCGCCGTCAGGAAAGGGCCCGACGCGTCCACGGACACCAGGCGGGCCCGGGTCGTACCCGTCGCCAGGACCTCGAAGGTGCCGTCCTCGCGTTCGCGGATGGTCGCCGCGTCCGCGACGCAGCCCGTCGAGTGGAACGACTTCGCCGGGTCGGCGCCGAAGCCGGCCGCGGGCCCGAGGTCGGGCAGGGCCGTGGGGTCCGGCATGCCGGGGGCGCTCGGCGCCACCTCGTGGCCGTCGCGGATCGCCACGACGGCGAACCGGCGCGGTTCGTCCTCGGGTGTCTTGAGCAGGTCGCGCATCATGGCGCGATAGCGCTCCTCGAAGACGTTCAGGGGCAGTACCAGCCCCGGGAACAGCACCGAGTTCAGAGGGAAGAGCGGGAGACGGACGGTGGTCACGACGCAAGAGCCTAGTGGTCGGCGGAGCGGGCGCGTCCGGCGCGCCCACTCCGTGGATGCCGGGGCGAGGGCATGAGGCCCGCCGTACGGGCGAGGATCTCGCCGCGCACCTTCAGGAAGAGCGCCAGCGGATCGTCCGACAACCGGCCCCACGGGAAGGACGTGGCGTACGGGCCGATCCGGTGCAGTTCGGTGAGCGCCTCCTGCCAGCGGTCCAGGCGTACGAGGACGTACATCAGCTTGTTGCGGATCTCGGCCGGCCACGGGTCGGCCGCCGGGAAGCGGGCGGAGAAGGCGATCGCCCGGTCGGCCGCCGCGTCCAGCCGTGCACGCGGCACCTCGGCGCCCACGCCGTCCGTCAGACAGGTGAAGGCCGCCCGCGACGGCAGCGCCTGGATGAGGGAATCGGCCGGGGCGTCCTGCGCCGCCAGGTCCGCGAAGTCGAAGCACTCGCGGTGGGAGCCCTGCCAGGAGGCGGCCAGATAGCGCAGGGCCGCCACATGGCAGCCGTAGTGGTGCGGAGCCCGGCGCAGTGCCGCCTCCCACAGCTCGCCGAAGTACTTGGGACCCGCGGCGCTGCCGCGCGCATGGTCCAGCGCGAGCCGCCAGGGCACGGGGTCGTGGTCGTCGCCGCGCGCGGCAGCCGTGATCAGAGGGCTGACCTCGCGCAGCAGCTCCGCGCGTGCAGGGGAGCGCCAGGCGTCGTCCACCGCGAGCTGGGCCGTGATCAACAGCACGTCCGGGTCGTGCGGGGTGGCGGTGGACCACGCCCCCAGCCATTCCGGGCGGGCGTGCGCGAAGGCCGCGAGACGTCTCGTGTACCGGTCACGGGTCTCCCAGTCGCCGCGCGTGCGCGTGTCGGCGAGCAGCGCGGAGGCGGGGCCGTGTTCGCCGCCCGCCGCCGCGACCAGAGCGGAGCCGAGGCGGTCGTCGGGCACGTCGAGCAGCACCTCGTCGTCGGCGGGGAGTCCGGCGGCGCGGAGGCCGTCGGCGGGGAGTCCGGCGGCGGGGCGCGCAGCGGTCCGGGAAGTCCGGGCCGCGCGGCTGAACGGATGCAGCAGAGCCATGGTGTCGACCATTGAAAGGCCGCTGGTGAGCCCGGCGCCAGAGCCCCCGGACAAGTCGTGGAAAGTTGTACGCCGATCGGTCAAGTGCAGGTAAAGGGTGACTGTTCGCCACCTGTTGGGTTGCCGTGTGTGAAACGCAGGTGTTCCCAGGACTTCAGTTCCGTCTCAGCAGCCGCGTCGCCCCCGCGGCCACCGTCGTCGCCAGGATCCAGCCGAGCATGATCATCGCCGCCGCCAGCCACTGCCAGCCGCCGCTCAGCTGCCAGACGCCGACCTGGCCCAGGTCGATGACGGGGAGCAGCAGGTCCAGCGCGAACAGGGCCGGGTTCCACGGCGGGTGGGCCCCCGGCTGCAGCGGTGGATGGCTCGCATGCGCGAAGGCCAGCGAGCCCGCCGCCCACAGCACCGCCATCCATACGGCGGCCCGGCCCGGCCGGTACCCGTAGGCCACCGTCCAGTCCTGCGCGTATCCCCACAGCTTGGCGGCGATCGGCAGGCTCTCGCGGCGCCGGCGCTGCTTGGCGAGGAGCACCTCGCGCGCGTCCTCGTCCTCGCCGCCGGCCCGCAGTACGGAGGCGAGCCGCTCGTACGGCTCCGGGTTGTACTCGGCGGTCGCGGCCGTCACCCAGTCCAGCCGCTCGGTCAGCGGGAAAGGGCCCTGCGGCACCAGGTTCTCGTACTGGAATCCGCCCATGTGCAGGTTGCCGGGACCGGGCCAGGCGCTCGCCCGGTCGACCAGGTTGACCACCCGCGCGCCCGAGAGCACGACCTTGCCGCGCTGCGGCCGCTCCCCGAGGAAGCGCAGCTCGGGGGTCTGCACCCGGCGCAGGGACAGCTCCTGGTCGTCGGTGAAGGTGAACCGGGCCCGCTCCAGGTCGACCGCGTCCTCGAAACGCCCGTCGTCCAGGCGCACCCCGCCCTGGCACTCGAAACGCTGGATCCGCGTCCCGCGCGCGGGCGTCGCACCGCTCAGCATGGCGGCGCCGACACCCGCGGGCGTCAGATACAGCGTGCGTCCGACGCTCAGCTGGGGCGCGTTCAGTGCGAGCCGGCCGTACGCGTTGGCCAGCCGGGCGCCGCGCAGGCTCAGCGACACGCCGATCTTCGCGCTGCGCAGGCTCAGCTCGCCGTGCGACTCCAGCAGCTCGGCCTGCAGGTCCTGGCCGACCATCATGCCGTCGCCGGCGATCGAACGGCCGCTGCGGTCGCGGTGGACGATCGCCTGGTTGAGCAGCAGATCCGTACCGATGTGCGCGTCGGTCAGCCGGATACCGTTGAGGAAGCGGCAGCGCGGGAGGTGCAGATCGCCCTCGGTGCGCACCCGGGCGGCCTCCAGGCGGGGCACCGAGCAGTCCACCATCCGCATGGTCGTGAAGTGGGCCTCCGGCAGCAGCACGTCCCGCTCGAAGCGGCAGCCGCGCATCTCGACGTACGGCACCACCACGCCGCCCGCCAGGTCCAGGGAGCCGCTGATCTGCACCCCGCGCAGCTTCAGCGAGGACACCCGGCCCGCGAGCGCGGGCGGGCCGTCCAGCAGCAGCCAGCACACGATGCGCGCCCGCACGGTCCGCTCGGGCCCCCAGGGGTGCCCGCCGTGCGGATCATCGGCAACGGAGTCCCCGCTGCTCAGGTCGTACACACTGCCGTTGCGGAAGGCCTGCCACATGCCGGCCTCGGCGGCGGTCAGATCGTCCGGCAGGTCTCCGGCGCGAAAGCCGGCCCCTTCGGTCACTGCGCTTCCATCCCCCTGGTCCCTCGTAGCGGTCGCACAACCGTTCATGCCCGCTGTGTGACGCCCCGAACGCTAGACGTGAAGGCGATCTTCCGGGTTCCGCCGGGGTTCTGTATCAGCCATTGGAACGCGCGGACGGCGCCGAACCCCGGTCTGAGAGAATTGGGCACGTGATCTCCCGAATCGATCTGCGCGGCGACGCCCTCCCCGAGGGCCCCGCCCTGCGCGACCTGCTGCCCCGAGCCGACTTCGACGTTCAGGCCGCCCTGGAGAAGGTGCGTCCGATCTGCGAAGCCGTGCATCATCGGGGCGACGCGGCGCTGATCGACTTCGCCGAGAAGTTCGACGGGGTCAGGCTGGACCAGGTCCGGGTGCCTGCCGAGGCGCTCACGCGCGCGTTGGAGGAGCTCGACCCGGCGGTCCGCGCGGCCCTGGAGGAGTCCATCCGGCGCGCCCGCCTCGTCCACCGCGAGCAGCGCCGTACGACCCACACGACCCAGGTCGTGCCGGGCGGTTCGGTCACCGAGAAGTGGGTGCCGGTGGAGCGCGTCGGGCTGTACGCGCCGGGCGGCCGCTCGGTCTACCCGTCCTCCGTGGTCATGAACGTCGTCCCGGCGCAGGAGGCCGGCGTCGAGTCCATCGCCCTCGCCTCGCCCGCCCAGGCCGAGTTCGGTGGGCTGCCGCACCCGACGATCCTCGCCGCCTGCGCCCTGCTGGGCGTCGACGAGGTGTACGCGGCCGGTGGCGCGACCGCCGTCGCGATGTTCGCGCACGGCACCGAGTCCTGCGCGCCCGCCAACATGGTCACAGGCCCCGGCAACATCTGGGTCGCCGCAGCCAAGCGCTACTTCACCGGCAAGATCGGCATCGACGCCGAGGCCGGCCCCACCGAGATCGCGGTCCTCGCGGACGACACGGCCGACCCGGTGCACGTCGCCTCCGACCTGATCAGCCAGGCCGAGCACGACCCGCTGGCCGCCGCCGTCCTGGTCACCGACTCCGTGGCACTCGCCGACGCGGTCGAGAAGGAGCTGGAGCCGCAGGTCGCGGCCACCAGGCACATCGAGGACCGGATCGTGCCTGCTCTGCAGGGCCGGCAGTCCGCGATCGTCCTCGTCGACGGCATCGACGAGGGCCTCAGGGTCGTCGACGCCTACGGCGCCGAGCACCTGGAGATCCAGACGGCGGACGCCGCCGCCGTGGCCGACCGGGTGAAGAACGCCGGCGCGATCTTCATCGGCCCCTGGGCGCCGGTCTCCCTCGGCGACTACGCGGCCGGCTCCAACCACGTGCTCCCCACCGGGGGTTGCGCCTGCCACTCCTCGGGCCTGTCGGTCCAGTCCTTCCTGCGCGGCATCCACATCGTCGACTACACGAAGGACGCGCTGGCCGAGGTCGCGCACCACGTGGTCACGCTGGCGGAGGCTGAGGACCTGCCCGCGCACGGCGCGGCGATCAAGGCACGGTTCGGGTGGAAGGTACCGGCGAGCAAGTGAACTTCGGAATCGACGATCTCCCCGTACGGGACGAGCTGCGCGGCAAGTCCCCTTACGGCGCGCCCCAGTTGGACGTCCCCGTACGGCTGAACACCAACGAGAACCCCTATCCGCTGCCCGAGCCGCTGGTCGAGCGCATCGCGGAGCGCGTCCGCGAGGCCGCCCGTGACCTCAACCGCTACCCGGACCGCGACGCCGTCGAGCTGCGCACCCAGCTCGCCAAGTACCTGACGGACACCTCCGGCCACCAGGTCGGCCCGGCCAACGTCTGGGCCGCCAACGGCTCCAACGAGGTCATCCAGCAGCTGTTGCAGACCTTCGGCGGACCGGGCCGTACCGCGATCGGCTTCGAGCCGTCGTACTCGATGCACGCGCTCATCGCGCGCGGCACCGGCACCGGCTGGATCTCGGGCCCGCGGGGCGCGGACTTCACCATCGACCTCCCGGCCGCCGAGCGCTGGATCGCCGAGAACAGGCCGGACGTCGTCTTCATCACCACCCCCAACAACCCCACGGGCAACGCGGTTCCCCGCGAGACGGTCCTCGCGCTGTACGAGGCCGCGCAGGCGGCGAAGCCGTCCGTGGTGATCGTGGACGAGGCGTACATCGAGTTCAGCCACGGCGACTCGCTGCTGCCGCTGATCGAAGGCCGGCCGCATCTCGTCGTCTCGCGGACGATGTCGAAGGCCTTCGGCGCGGCCGGTCTGCGCCTCGGCTATCTCGCCGCGCACCCGGCCGTCGTCGACGCCGTCCAGCTGGTCCGGCTGCCGTACCACCTCTCGGCGGTCACCCAGGCGACCGCGCTGGCCGCCCTGGAGCACACCGACACGCTGCTGAAGTACGTCGAGCAGCTGAAGTCGGAGCGGGACCGGCTGGTGAGCGAGCTGCGCGCGCTCGGCTTCGACGTCGTCGAGTCCGACGCGAACTTCGTGCAGTTCGGGCGGTTCGAGGACTCCCACACCGCCTGGCAGAAGATCCTCGACCGGGGTGTGCTGGTCCGGGACAACGGCATCCCGGGGTGGCTGCGGGTGTCCGCCGGAACCCCCAAGGAGAACGACGCGTTCCTGGACGCGGTACGTGAACTGAAGAAGGAGCACAGCGCATGAGCCGGGTAGGACGCGTGGAGCGGGTTACCAAGGAGACCTCGGTGCTCGTCGAGATAGACCTCGACGGCAGCGGCAAGGTCGATGTGTCGACAGGGGTCGGCTTCTACGACCACATGCTCGACCAGCTCGGCCGGCACGGTCTGTTCGACCTCACCGTGAAGACCGAGGGCGACCTGCACATCGACTCCCACCACACCATCGAGGACACCGCCCTCGCGCTGGGCGCCGCCTTCAAGCAGGCGCTGGGCGACAAGGTGGGGATCTACCGGTTCGGCAACTGCACGGTGCCCCTGGACGAGTCGCTCGCCCAGGTGACCGTCGACCTGTCCGGCCGCCCGTACCTCGTGCACACCGAGCCCGAGAACATGGCGCCGATGATCGGCGAGTACGACACCACGATGACCCGGCACATCCTGGAGTCCTTCGTCGCCCAGGCCCAGATCGCGCTGCACGTGCACGTGCCGTACGGGCGCAACGCGCACCACATCGTGGAGTGCCAGTTCAAGGCCCTCGCGCGGGCGCTCAGGTACGCGAGTGAGCGCGACCCGCGCGCGGCCGGCATCCTCCCGTCCACGAAGGGCGCGCTGTGAACGGCCTCTCCACGGTCCTGATCGTCGTCGGCCTCTTCCTGGTCGGCGGCATCATCTCCTTCGTCAAGCAGCAGATGCCGAAGAGCCTGATAGTGCTGCTGTCGGTCAGCGCCGCGATGTGTCTGGTCGCGGGTGTCCTGAGGCTGGAGGTGTGGAATTGAGCAACTCCAAGAAGGTCGTGGTCTTCGACTACGGCTTCGGGAACGTCCGCTCCGCCGAGCGTGCCCTCGCGCGCACCGGTGCGGACGTCGAGATCACGCGTGACTTCGACAAGGCCATGAACGCCGACGGCCTGCTGGTGCCGGGCGTCGGCGCCTTCGCCGCCTGTATGCAGGGCCTGAAGGAGGCGCGCGGCGACTGGATCGTCGACCGGCGGCTGTCCGGCGGCCGTCCGGTCATGGGCATCTGCGTCGGTATGCAGATCCTGTTCGCGCGGGGCATCGAGCACGGCGTGGAGACCGAGGGCCTCGACGAGTGGCCCGGCTCGGTCGAGCCGCTGCAGGCCGAGATCGTGCCCCACATGGGCTGGAACACCGTCGAGGCGCCCGCCGACTCCGAGCTCTTCGCCGGCCTGGACGCCGACGCGCGCTTCTACTTCGTGCACTCCTACGCCGTCCACGACTGGGCGCTGGAGACGCACAACCCGACGATGCTCGCCCCCAAGGTGACCTGGTCGACGCACGGCAAGCCCTTCGTGGCGGCCGTCGAGAACGGCGCCCTGTGGGCCACCCAGTTCCACCCCGAGAAGTCCGGCGACGCCGGAGCCCAGCTCCTCACCAACTGGATCGGAACACTGTGAGCAAGCTCGAACTCCTCCCCGCCGTCGACGTCCGCGACGGCCAGGCCGTACGCCTCGTGCACGGCGAGTCCGGCACGGAGACCTCGTACGGCTCCCCGTTGGAGGCCGCCCTCGCCTGGCAGCGGTCGGGCGCCGAGTGGCTGCACCTGGTCGACCTGGACGCCGCGTTCGGCACCGGCGACAACCGCGAGCTGATCGCAGAGGTCGCGAAGGCGATGGACATCAAGGTGGAGCTGTCCGGCGGCATCCGCGACGACGCCTCGCTGGCCGCCGCCCTGGCCACCGGCTGCACCCGGGTGAACCTCGGCACGGCCGCCCTGGAGACCCCGGAGTGGGTCGCCAAGGTCATCGCCGAGCACGGCGACAAGATCGCGGTGGGCCTGGACGTGCGCGGCACGACGCTGCGCGGCCGCGGCTGGACCCGCGACGGCGGCGACCTCTACGAGACGCTGGAGCGCCTCAACAAGGAGGGCTGCGCGCGGTACGTGGTGACGGACATCGCCAAGGACGGCACTCTCCAGGGCCCCAACCTGGAGCTGCTGAGGAACGTCTGCGCGGCGACCGACCGCCCGGTCGTGGCGTCCGGCGGCGTGTCGTCCCTGGACGACCTCCGTGCCATCGCCGAACTGGTACCCCTCGGTGTCGAGGGCTCCATCGTCGGGAAGGCCCTGTACGCGAAGGCGTTCACCCTGGAAGAGGCCTTGGAGGCTACGTCTTGAAAACGGACACAGTGCGATGACGTCCGAAGCCGTACGACGAGTGCAGAGCGCAAGTCCCTGGGAAGAGTCCTTCGGTTTTGCACGCGCCGTCGCGGCGGGCGACCGTGTGCTGGTGGCGGGCACGACGTCCTTCAAGGGCAGCGTGCTGTACGGGGAGGGCGACCCGTACGAGCAGGCCAAGGTGGCCTTCACCAGCGCGATCGAGGCGATCGGTGAGCTCGGGCTCGGCATCGAGTCCGTGATCCGCACGCGCCTGTACCTGACCCATGCGCGGGACGTGGACGCCGTGGGCCGGGCCCACAAGGAACTGTTCGACACGGTGCGTCCGGTCTCGACCCTCCTCGTGGTGGAGGGTTTCGTGGACCCGCGCATCCTGGTCGAAGTGGAACTGGAAGCCTTCCGAGGCTAAAGGCATACAGAGGAGCCGTGGATTCATGACCCTGGCGGTCCGAGTCATCCCCTGCCTGGACGTGGACAACGGCCGGGTCGTCAAGGGCGTCAACTTCCAGAACCTGCGCGACGCGGGCGACCCCGTCGAGATGGCCAAGGTCTACGACGCCGAGGGCGCCGACGAACTGACGTTCCTGGACATCACCGCGTCCTCGGGCAACCGCGAGACGACGTACGACGTGGTCCGCCGTACGGCCGAGCAGGTGTTCATACCGCTCACGGTCGGCGGCGGCGTCCGCACGGCCGAGGACGTGGACAAGCTGCTGCGGGCCGGTGCCGACAAGGTGGGCGTCAACACCGCCGCGATCGCCCGCCCCGACCTGATCCGCGAGATCGCGGAGCGCTTCGGCCGCCAGGTGCTGGTCCTGTCGGTGGACGCGCGTCGCACTCCCGAGGGCACCTTCGAGGTCACCACCCACGGCGGCCGTCGCGGTACCGGCATCGACGCCGTCGAGTGGGCGCACCGGGCCGCCGAGCTGGGCGCGGGCGAGATCCTGCTCAACTCGATGGACGCGGACGGCACGAAGGACGGCTACGACCTGGAGATGATCGCGGCGGTCCGCAAGCACGTCACCGTCCCGGTGATCGCGTCGGGCGGCGCGGGCAGGCTGGCCGACTTCCCGCCGGCGATCGAGGCGGGCGCGGACGCCGTGCTGGCGGCGTCGGTGTTCCACTTCGGAGATCTGCGGATCGGAGAGGTGAAGCAGACGCTGCGGGAGGCGGGGCACCCCGTCCGTTAGCAGTCCTGGCCCCGGTTGCCTGACGGCGGCCGGGGCTTTTCCGTCTGCAGATAGAAAAGAGAAGTTGCGCAAAATATATTGTGCAATATTTCTTTCGCATCTAGCGTGGGGGCATGGCAGACAGGAAGAAGGACCGCCGCATCACGGACGTGGGCACGCTCAAGGCCCTCGCACATCCGTTGCGGGCGCAGTTGTACCGACGGCTGATCGTTGTGCGGGCGGCGACCGCGTCCCAGCTTGCCGAGCAGGTCGACGAGGCCGTTGCGCTGGTCAGCTATCACCTGAGAAAACTCGCCGACCACGGGCTGATCGAGGAGGCCGAGCCGCGGAGCGGGGACGGGCGCGAGCGGTGGTGGCAGCCCGCCTCCGACGGCCTGAGCATTCACGACGAGGACTTCCGGGACGCCCCCGAGAAGGCCGCCGCCCACACCGCGGCCAGCAGGCTCTTCTTCGAGCAGCGCGCCGACATGTACCGCCGCTACCTCGACGAACGGGCCCACTGGAGCGACGCGTGGACGACGGCGTCCGACGACTCCGAGTGGCTGCTGCGGCTCACTTCGGACGAACTGGCCGAGCTGGCCAAGGAGATGAGCGCCCTGGTCCGCCGCTATGAGGAGCACGGCCGCGCGGCCGACGCCGCAGGCGACACGGAAGGCCGCGAGAACGTCGCGGTGCACACGTACGGCTTCCCCTTCCGTCTCTGATTCCGTCTCTGAGAGGACCTCCCGCATGACCACCGCTCTCGACGGCACGGCCACGGTCACGGCTCAGCCGCCCGCACACCGCGACCCCAACGTCCTGCGCTGGCTTGCCGCCTACACCTCGTCGATGGTCGGCGACACCGTCTACTACGTGGCCCTGTCCTGGGCCGCCGTACAGACGGGATCGCCCTCGCAAGCAGGCATGGTCATGGCAGCGAGCGCCGTACCCAGGGCCCTGCTGATGCTGGGTGGAGGAGTGATCGCCGACCGGTTCGGGCCGCGGAAGGTCGTCATCGGCAGCGACGCAGTGCGCTGCACGGCCGTGCTGGCCGTGGCTGCCCTGCTGTTCGTCACCAGCCCCGGTCTGTGGCCGCTTGCCGTTCTCGCCGTGGTCTTCGGCACCGTCGACGCCGTGTTCCTGCCCGCCGTGGGCGCCCTGCCACCGCGCATCACCAGCCGGGGCCAGTTGACGCGCGTCCAGGGCATGCGGGGGCTCGCGATCCGCTTCGGTTACGTCGTCGGCGCGCCGCTCGGCGGCCTGGGGGCGGCGATGGGAGGTGCGGCCGCCGCGTTCGGGCTGGCCGGGCTGCTGATCGCGGTGTCGATACCGCTCCTGATCTCCGTACGCATACGGGAGCTGCCTCCGGACGACCAGGTCGGTGCACGTCGGACCGCCTGGCGGGACCTGTGCGACGGGCTGGGCTACATCCGTCGCCACCGTGTCCTCGCCCCGCTGACGCTGGCCATCGCCCTTGGTGACCTCGGCTTCGTCGGGCCGCTCAACGTCGGCGTGACCCTGCTGGCCGACGAGCGCGGGTGGGGTGCCTCCGGCATGGGCTGGGTGGTCGCCGGGTTCGGCATCGGCGCGGGGGCCGCCTCGCTGCTGCTGACGGTGCGGGGGCGCCTGCCGTACGCCGGGCACGTCATCGCGTACACAGCTTTCGCGGCAAGCGCTGCCATCGGCGCCCTGGCGTATGTCCCGCACGTCGTCGAGGCCGTCGGGGTGGCTCTTCTCATCGGCCTGCTCGCCGGCCTCAGCGGGTCCCTGTGCGGTGCCCTGTTGCAGACCCAGGCCGACCCGGCCTACCTCGGCCGGGTCACCGCGGTCACCGGCCTGGTCAGCCTCGGCATCGCCCCGCTGACCATGCCGCTGTTCGCCGCGGTGACCGGCGCCTTGGGCATCGCCCCGGTCTTCGTCGCCAGTGCGGCCGTGTGCGGGCTCGCCGGAGTCGTAGCCCTGTGCGTCCCCGCCCTGCGCCGCGCCGAACTGCCCCGCTGACCGCGGCCGCCAAGGTGCTTCAGATCCCCAGCTGCTTCGCCTCGTGCAGCTTTGCGACCGCGTCCTTGTCGCCGTCCAGTTCCACCTCGGCGGCGTTCTGGCGGCCGTAGGAGAAGAGCAGCAGCTCCGACGGCTCGCCGGTCACCGTGACCACGGGGGTGCCGCGGTGGGCGACCGCCGTCTGGCCGTCGGGGCGGCGCAGTACCAGGCCCGTCGGGGCGCTGCGGCCCATCAGACGGGCCGTGCGTTCGAGGCGGGACCACAGGGTGTCCTGGAAGACCTGGTCCAGCTCGCGCGGCGCCCAGTCCGGCTGTGCACGGCGGACGTCCTCCGTGTGGACGTAGAACTCGACGGTGTTCGACAGCTCGTCGACCTGCTTGAGCTGGAACGGCGAGAAGCGCGGCGGGCCGGTGCGGATGAGCTGGATCAGCTCCTCGTACGGCTTGGCGGTGAACTCCGCCATCACCCGCTCCAGGCGCGGCGCGAGCTGCTTGATCAGCATGCCGCCTGCGGCATCGGGGCGGCGTTCGCGCACCACCACGTGCGCGGCGAGGTCACGGGTCCGCCAGCCCTCGCAGAGGGTCGGGGCGTCCGGGCCCTCCGCCTCCAACAGGTCGGCCAGGAGAAGTCGTTCACGCTTGGCGAAAGTCGACATGGAGTCAGCCTACGACCACCCTCCGGGTCCGCCCACCCGGTCTCCGGCCACCACCCCTCACCGACGTGCTTCGCGCCGCCTTTTCCAATCAGTGGACACCGCTCCGTCACTGTCAGTGGCGCGCGGCACAATGGCACCCATGACCAGCACGCCACCCCCCAGCAGCCTCGACCCGGAGATCGCCGCGCGCCTCAAGCGCAGCGCCGACGGGCTCGTCCCCGCCATCGCCCAGCAGTACGACACCGGTGAGGTGCTCATGCTCGGCTGGATGGACGACGAGGCGCTGCACCGCACCCTCACCACCGGCCGCTGCACGTACTGGTCGCGCAGCCGCCAGGAGTACTGGGTGAAGGGTGACACCTCCGGCCACTTCCAGTGGGTCAGGTCGGTCGCCCTCGACTGTGACGCCGACACCGTGCTGGTCAAGGTCGACCAGGTCGGCGCCGCCTGCCACACCGGCGCCCGCACCTGTTTCGACGCCGACGTGCTCCTCAAGGACGGCGCCGGTTCCGGCGAACCGTCCACGGATCAGTAAGGTCTGCCGGCATGGACCTAGAGACCTTCCGCAAGCTGGCCACCGACCGGCGCGTCATCCCGGTCACGCGCAAGCTCCTCGCCGACGGCGACACGCCGGTCGCGCTCTACCGCAAGCTGGCCGCCGAGCGCCCCGGCACCTTCCTGCTGGAGTCCGCGGAGAACGGGCGCTCCTGGTCCCGTTACTCCTTCGTCGGTGTCCGGTCCGCCGGGACACTGACGGCACGCGACGGGCAGGCCCACTGGCTCGGCGCCCCGCCCGTCGGCGTCCCCGTCGACGGTGATCCGCTGGTCGCACTGCGCGCCACCATCGAGGCCCTGCACACCCCGCACCAGGAGGGCCTGCCGCCCTTCACCGGCGGCATGGTCGGCTATCTCGGCTACGACATCGTGCGCCGCCTGGAGAAGATCGGCCCGGGGGAGCGGGACGATCTCCGGCTGCCCGAGCTGACCATGCTCCTCACCAGCGACCTCGCCGTCATGGACCACTGGGAGGGCTCGGTCCTGCTGATCGCCAACGCGATCAACCACAACGACCTCGACACCGGCGTCGACGAGGCCTACGCGGACGCGGTCGCCCGCCTCGACGCCATGGAGGCCGACCTCTCGCGCGCGGTCGCCCAGCCGCCCGCCGTGCTCCCGCCCTCCGAGCTCCCCGAGTACACCGCCCTGTGGGGCGGCCCCGACTTCCAGGAGGCCGTCGAGGACATCAAGGAGCGCATCCGGGCCGGGGAGGCCTTCCAGGTCGTCCCCTCGCAGCGCTTCGAAACGCCGTGCACGGCCAGCGCCTTGGACGTCTACCGCGTGCTGCGCGCGACCAACCCCTCGCCGTACATGTACCTGTTCCGCTTCGACGGCTTCGACGTCGTCGGCTCGTCCCCCGAAGCCCTGGTCAAGGTCGAAGGCGGGCATGCGATGGTCCACCCCATCGCCGGGACGCGGCACCGCGGGGCCACCCCGCAGGAGGACCAGGCCCTCGGCGACGAGCTGCTCGCCGACCCCAAGGAGCGCGCGGAGCACCTCATGCTCGTCGACCTGGGGCGCAACGACCTCGGACGGGTCTGCGAACCGGGCTCGGTGGAGGTCGTGGACTTCATGTCCGTCGAGCGCTACTCGCACGTGATGCACATCGTCTCGACGGTCACCGGAAAGGTCGCCGAGGGCCGCACCGCCTTCGACGTCCTGACCGCCTGCTTCCCGGCCGGCACCCTCTCCGGCGCCCCCAAGCCCCGGGCGATGCAGATCATCGACGAACTCGAGCCGTCCCGGCGCGGGTTGTACGGCGGCTGCGTCGGCTACCTCGACTTCGCGGGCGACTCCGACACCGCCATCGCCATCCGCACGGCCCTGCTGCGGGGCGGCACGGCGTACGTCCAGGCGGGCGCCGGCATCGTCGCCGACTCCGACCCGGTCGCCGAGGACCAGGAGTGCCGCAACAAGGCCGCGGCCGTGCTGCGGGCCGTCCACACGGCCAACCGGCTGGGCAAGTAGGACCCTTCCGGCGACAAGTGGGGTGCTTCTCACGTGAACCCCGGGTGACGGTTCGCCCGGGGTTCGGGCGATAGTGGAGTACGTGACTGCTGCTCCTCACCCCCGTTCCGAAGCCGACGGACCCGCGCGGTCCGGTCGCCGGAGTCTCGCCCTTGCCCTGCTGTGCGGTGCGCTCGGCGCGGCCGTGGCGCTGCTGGCCACCCGTCAGCGCTGGTCGGAGGGGACCGCGACGGTGGCCGGCGGCGCCTTCCCCCTGACCGCCAAGGGCAGCGACGTCACGGGCGTACCCGCGGCGCTCGCCATAGTGGGCCTCGCCGCGCTCGTCGCCGTCTTCGCCGTCCGCAAGGCGGGCCGCCTGCTGGTCTCGGCCCTGCTGACGCTCTCCGGCGCCGGCACCATCGCCGCGGCCCTGCTGGGCGTCTCCGACAGCTCCGCGCTCGACGAGAAGGCCGCGCAGGCCGCCGGCGACACCTCGGCCACCGTGGACGCCCTCACTCACACCGCCTGGCCGTACGTCGCTGCCGTGGGCGGCGCCCTGCTCCTCGTCGCGGGCCTGCTCGCCCTGCGCTACGGCCGGAACTGGCCCGCGATGTCCGGCCGCTACGAACGCGACGGCGCGCCCCGACCCCGCCGTCAAGCAGCGACGGTGGATCCCGACCGCCCCGAGGACCTGTGGAAGGCCCTCGACCGGGGCGAGGACCCGACCGGCGCGTAGCGCCCCGCGGCGGAGCCGCACATCAACACCGCCCCGCTCCCTCAGGGGTGGCTGCCCTCTCCGGCGTCGACGCGCTGGGGGCGACCCCGCGGGCGTCCCGCATGCGCGCGTACGGGACAATGTCCGTGAGCGTCCGGCTCAGACACGTAAACATCAGCGAGGAGCAAGTCATGGCGGGCAGCAGCCACGGTCACACCCCGGCCGCCTGGACCGGTGTCACGATCGCCTTCATCGGTTTCTGCGTCTCGGGTGCCTTCATGGTGATGGCTCAGCCCGTGGGCTTCTGGGCCGGCATGGCGATCGTGGTCGTCGGCGGCATCGTCGGCTGGATCATGAGCGCGATGGGCATGGGCCAGCCCAAGGACGCGCACCAGACGTTCCAGGACGCGCTCGAGCAGAGCCAGGCCGCCGCGGGCGCGAAGAGCTGACTGACGCACGACTGCCGCTGAGGGGCGATCCGGCACCGGATCGCCCCTCACGCGTGCGTGGCGCCCACCCGGGGGGACAATGCGAGACGTGAACGCCGAGAGCCGGCCCGTGACGCCGTCCGAGACCGAATCCACGGTGGCGGCGCGGCTCGCCGTCCCCGCGGGGGTGCTGGCGGCCGTCGCCGGTGCCTTCGCGTACGTGGGAGCGGTCGACCCGTACCAGCCCGGCCACTACCCCGTCTGCCCCCTCTACCGGCTGACCGGCCTCTACTGCCCCGGCTGCGGCGGCCTGCGCAGCGCGCACTCCTTCATCCACGGGGACTTCCTCGCGGCACTCCAGGACAACGCCCTCGCGGTCGTCGGCTATCTGGGCTTCGCCGTGCTGTGGACCGTATGGGTGGTGCGCGCGGTGCGCGGCCGGCCGTTCCGTGTCGAGCTCGGGAGCCGGCAGCTGTGGGTCCTGGGGACGTTGTCGCTGGTCTTCACGGTTGTCCGGAACCTGCCGTTCGGTGGCTGGCTACATCCTTGATCAATGGGCGAATGTCCAGGTACTGGGACCGGCGTCAACCGGATGTGAGGCCTGCCCCTCCCTGCGGATACCATCGCAGTGACCATCTGTTTTTCCCCAGGGGTCAGCTTGGCTCAATAGCTTGAACAGTCAACCGTCTGGAAGGGGGCCGCTCGCGTGAGTGTGCTCGACGAGATCATCGACGGAGTCCGTGCCGACCTCGCGGAGCGGCAGGCGCGCGTCAGCCTCGACGAGCTCAAGGAGCGCGCGGCGAAGGCTCCCGCGGCCAAGGACGGCCTGGCCGCCCTGCGCGGCGACGGTGTGAAGGTCATCTGCGAGGTCAAGCGCTCCAGCCCCTCCAAGGGCGCCCTGGCCGCGATCGCCGACCCGGCCGGCCTCGCCGCGGACTACGAGGCGGGCGGCGCCGCCGTCATCTCCGTGCTGACCGAGCAGCGCCGCTTCGGCGGCTCGCTGGCCGACCTGGAGGCGGTCCGCGCCCGCGTGGACATCCCGGTCCTGCGCAAGGACTTCATCGTCACCTCGTACCAGCTGTGGGAGGCCCGCGCGTACGGCGCCGACCTCGCACTGCTGATCGTTGCCGCCCTCGACCAGCCGGCGCTGGAGTCGCTGATCGAGCGCGCGGTCTCCATCGGCCTCACCCCCCTGGTCGAGGTCCACGACGAGGACGAGGTCGAGCGCGCGGTGGACGCGGGCGCCAAGGTCATCGGCATCAACGCCCGCAACCTCAAGACCCTCGAGGTCGACCGCGGCACCTTCGAGCGCGTCGCCCCCGAGATCCCCGACGGCATCGTCAAGATCGCCGAGTCCGGCGTCCGCGGCCCCCACGACCTCATCGCCTACGCCAACGCCGGCGCCGACGCGGTCCTGGTCGGCGAGTCCCTGGTCACCGGCAAGGACCCGAAGTCGGCGGTGTCCGACCTGGTGGCGGCGGGCGAACATCCGGCTCTCCGGCACGGCCGGGGCTGATCACCCGCTAGGCTGACGCCGATGACTCTCACTGCGACGACCCTGGACCGGTATGCCCGCCTCGCGCGCGGCTGCCGCCCGCGTGGTTGCCGCGCGCCCGCGCGCCGGGTGCACGGCCGCAGGGTGCGATACGTCATCGGGGACGAACCCGGGCAGGTCAACGGCCGTCGATGGCAGCGGCCTTTCAGGGGCGCGGGGCTAAGTTTGACTTGCGGCTACCGCCGCGCGGGCGCGATCAGCCTCAACGGGCTCGCGGTCGATTGACAAACCCCCCGCCCCACGGCGATTAGTGTCCTTTCAAACACTCACCGTGAGGTTTCCGCATGCCCAGCGACTTCTTCATTCCCGACCCGGAGGGTCAAGTCCCCACGCCCGAAGGCTACTTCGGCGCATTCGGCGGCAAGTTCATCCCGGAGGCCCTCGTCGCCGCCGTGGACGAGGTGGCCGTCGAGTACGACAAGGCCAAGCACGACCCCGAGTTCGCCCGCGAGCTCGACGACCTGCTGGTCCACTACACCGGCCGCCCCAGCTCCCTCACCGAGGTCCCCCGTTTCGCCGCGGAAGCGGGTGGCGCCCGGGTGTTCCTCAAGCGCGAGGACCTCAACCACACCGGCTCCCACAAGATCAACAACGTGCTGGGCCAGGCCCTGCTCACTCGGCGCATGGGCAAGACCCGCGTCATCGCCGAGACCGGCGCCGGCCAGCACGGCGTCGCCACGGCGACCGCCTGCGCGCTGTTCGGTCTCGAGTGCACGATCTACATGGGTGAGATCGACACCAAGCGCCAGGCCCTGAACGTGGCCCGGATGCGCATGCTCGGTGCCGAGGTCGTCGCCGTGAAGTCCGGCAGCCGTACGCTCAAGGACGCCATCAACGAGGCCTTCCGCGACTGGGTCGCCAACGTCGACCACACCCACTACCTGTTCGGTACGGTCGCCGGCCCGCACCCCTTCCCGGCCATGGTCCGCGACTTCCACCGCGTGATCGGCGTCGAGGCCCGCCGCCAGCTCCTCGAACAGGCCGGACGCCTGCCCGACGCGGCCATCGCCTGCGTCGGCGGCGGCTCCAACGCCATCGGCCTCTTCCACGCCTTCATCCCGGACGCGTCCGTGCGCCTCATCGGCTGCGAGCCGGCCGGCCACGGCGTGGAGACCGGCGAGCACGCGGCGACGCTGACCGCGGGCGAGCCCGGCATCCTGCACGGCTCCCGTTCCTACGTCCTGCAGGACGAGGAGGGCCAGATCACCGAGCCGTACTCGATCTCGGCCGGTCTGGACTACCCGGGCATCGGCCCCGAGCACTCCTACCTCAAGGACAGCGGCCGCGGCGAGTACCGCGCGGTCACCGACGACGCGGCGATGCAGGCCCTGCGCCTGCTGTCGCGCACCGAGGGCATCATCCCGGCCATCGAGAGCGCGCACGCGCTGGCCGGCGCCCTGGAGGTCGGCAGGGAGCTGGGCAAGGACGGCCTGATCGTCGTCAACCTGTCCGGCCGCGGCGACAAGGACATGGACACGGCCGCCCGTTACTTCGGCCTGTACGACACCGACGCCGAGGTCGCCGCCAACGAAGCCGACGTCGCGGAGATCGAGGGGGACGCCAAGTGAGCGGCGCTGCATTGAACAGTGAAAAGGGCCAGCTGCTGACGGACACCCTCGCCGCCGCGAAGGCGGAGGGGCGCGCCGCACTCATCGCCTACCTCCCGGCCGGGTTCCCGACCGTGGACGGCGGCATCGAGGCGATCAAGGCCGTCTTCGACGGTGGTGCGGACGTCGTCGAGGTCGGGCTGCCGCACAGCGACCCCGTCCTCGACGGTCCCGTCATCCAGACCGCGGACGACATCGCCCTGCGCGGCGGAGTCAAGATCGCCGACGTCATGCGCACGGTCCGCGAGGCGCACACGGCCACCGGGAAGCCGGTGCTCGTGATGACGTACTGGAACCCGATCGACCGCTACGGCGTCGAGCGCTTCACCGCCGAGCTCGCCGAGGCCGGCGGCGCGGGCTGCATCCTGCCCGACCTGCCGGTGCAGGAGTCGGCCCTGTGGAGGGAGCACGCCGAGAAGCACGGGCTCGCCACGGTCTTCGTGGTCGCGCCCAGCAGCAAGGACGCGCGGCTCGCGCAGATCACCGCGGCGGGCAGCGGGTTCGTGTACGCCGCCTCGCTGATGGGCGTCACCGGCACCCGTGAGTCGGTGGGCGCGCAGGCCCAGGACCTGGTGGAGCGCACCCGCGCCACCGGCTCCGACCTGCCCGTCTGCGTCGGGCTCGGGGTCTCCAACGCGGAGCAGGCCGCCGAGGTGGCAGGCTTCGCCGACGGCGTGATCGTCGGCTCGGCCTTCGTCAAGCGGATGCTGGACGCGCCGGACGACGCGGCCGGTGTCGAGGCCGTCCGCTCGCTCGCCGGTGACCTCGCGAAGGGCGTGCGCAGACAGGTGTAGACGGGCAGTTCATCTCATATGGGTCCGCTCATTTCATACGGGTCCTCCGAACGAGTGGATCTGGGGCCGGGGAGGCGCATTGCGCCTCCCCGGCTTCGTTCTGGGGGTGTGAGCGAGAAGAACCGTGACGGAAAGCGCACCGCCCGGGAGCGGCTGGCGGTCGAGCGTGAGAAGCAGAAGGCCGCGGAGAAGCGACGGCGGACGCTGATCGTGGGCGCGAGCGTGGTCTGCGTCCTGGGCCTCGCGGCGGTGATCGGGGTGGTCGCCGCCAACGCGGGCAAGGACAAGGAGAAGAGCTCGGGCCCGGTCGTGGCGCCTTCCGGGGCGCAGGGCAAGGACGGCCTCGCGATCGCCGTGGGAAAGGACGCCGCCAAGCCGACGCTCACCATCTGGGAGGACTTCCGCTGCCCGGCCTGCCAGGCCTTCGAGACGGTGTACCGCCCGACACTCCATGAGCTGACCGACTCCGGCAAGCTCAGAATCGAATACCACCTGGTCCGGCTCATCGACGGCAACCTCGGCGGCACCGGCTCGCTGCGCGCGGGCAACGCCGCCGCCTGCGCGCAGAACGCCGGAAAGTTCCGCGACTACCACGACGTGCTCTACGAGAACCAGCCCAAGGAGACCGTCGACACCTTCGCCAACAACGCCAAGCTGATCGACCTGGCCCGCAAGGTGGGCGGCCTCGACACGGCGGCCTTCCGCACGTGCGTCAACGACGGCAGGCACGACAGCTGGGTCGACAAGTCGAACGCCGCCTTCAAGGCCGGCCGTTTCAGCGGGACACCGACCGTGCTGCTCGACGGAAAGAACATCTACCAGGACCAGACGCTGACACCGGCGAAGCTGAAGCAGATGGTGCTGGCGGCGAACAAGGGGTAAGGGTTTCACGCCCGCCCGTTATGGACCCGTAGCCGGGCTGCCTGCCGTCGGCCCGGCCCGGCACGGTAGCGTCGACCCTGCCATGGAAGAACTTGCCTACATTCCGAGCCCGTCGCGCGGGGTGCTGTATCTCGGCCCCATCCCGCTGCGCGGCTACGCGTTCTGCATCATCATCGGCGTCTTCGTCGCGGTCTGGCTCGGCAACAGGCGCTGGATCGCCCGTGGCGGGCGGGCCGGCACGGTGGCCGACATCGCTGTCTGGGCGGTGCCCTTCGGCCTGGTCGGCGGTCGCCTGTACCACGTGATCACGGACTACGAGCTGTACTTCAGCAAGGGCCGCGACTGGGTGGACGCCTTCAAGGTGTGGGAGGGCGGCCTCGGCATCTGGGGCGCGATCGCGCTCGGTGCGCTCGGCGCCTGGATCGGCTGCCGCCGCCGGGGCATCCCGATGCCCGCGTACGCCGACGCCGTCGCACCCGGCATCGCCTTCGCGCAGGCCATCGGCCGCTGGGGCAACTGGTTCAACCAGGAGCTCTACGGCAAGGAGACGAACGTACCCTGGGCGCTGCACATCACGTCCTCCGCGGACGGCCGGGTGCCCGGGTACTACCAGCCGACGTTCCTCTACGAGTCGCTGTGGTGCATCGGCGTCGCGCTGCTCGTGATCTGGGCCGACCGCCGCTTCAAGCTGGGACACGGCCGGGCGTTCGCGCTGTACGTCGCCGCGTACTGCGTGGGCCGGGCGTGGATCGAGTACATGCGCGTCGACGACGCCCACCACATCCTGGGCCTGCGTCTCAACGACTGGACCGCGGGGATCGTGTTCCTGCTCGCCGTGGCCTACATCGTGGTGTCGGCGAAGAAGCGGCCCGGCAGGGAAGCAGTGGTCGAGCCGGGTGCCGCGGAGGAAGCGGCCGAGGCCGACGGCGAGGCCGCCGTGTCCCTCGACAAGGACGAGGCGGACTCCTCGGCGTCGAAGGAGTCGGACGCGGAGGGCTCCGCAGCGGAACCCGAAGAACCCGCAGAACCCGAAGCCGCCGAGGCCGAGGCGGAGGACAGCGCGAAGGACAGCGCCGAGTCGGCCAAGAAGAGCTGACCGTTCGGTCGTACGTCGACGGGGGCGCCCGGGCCACGAGGTCCGGGCGCCCCCGTTTCAGTTGCGGCGGGCGAGGGACAGCGTGCGGTGCGCTGCCGCCACCACCGCCGCGTCGATGAACCTCCCGTCCGGCAGGGCCTGGGCGCCCTGCTCGGTCATCGCCGCCTTGACGATCGTCTCGGCCTCCTCGACCTCCCGCTCGGTGGGGAGGTAGGCCCGTTCGATGATGGGGAGCTGGCGGGGGTGGATGGCCGCGCGGCCCAGGAAGCCGAGGGTGCGGCCGTGAGCGCAGGAGGCCGCCAGGCCCTCCAGGTCACGGATGTCCGGGTGGACCGACTGCGGTGCCGGGGGCAGGCCCGCCGCCCGGGCCGCGACGACGATCCGGGAGCGGCACCAGTCGAGGCCCGCGTCCTCGCGCACGCCCAGATCGGCCCGTAGGTCCGCCTCCCCGAGGGCGATGCCGCGCAGGGCCGGGTGGGCGGAGGCGATGGCGTGGGCGTGCTCGACGGCCAGGGCGGATTCCAGGAGGGCGTACAGAGCGGGCGCGCCGGTAGCCGAGGTGGAGCGTTCCGCGGTACGGATGATCTGCTCCGGAGAGGAGACCTTCGGCAGCCGCAGCCCCGAGAGACCGGGCCGGCCGGCCACCGCCTCCAGGTCCCGTGGCGCCAACGGGCCGTCCAGGGCGTTCACGCGGACATGGACCGGGACCGGCTGCGCATCGGAGAGGAGTTCGGCGGTGGCCGCGCGGGCGTACTCCTTGCGATCCGGGCCGACCGCGTCCTCCAGGTCGATGACGACGACGTCGGCACCGGCGGCCAGGGCCTTGGCGACCACGTGCGGCCGGTCGCCGGGGGCGTAGAGCCAGGTGAGCGGGGGTGTGGTCATGCGGCGCCCTCCTTGTGCAGGGGCGCGGGTTCGGTCGGGGGTGGGGCGAGGTCGGTCAAGGCGGCTGTGGTTTCGGTGCCGTGGGAGCGGGCTGCCGGGCGGATCGTGCCGAGGTCGGGCGGGGCTGTCTTCGTGTCGGGGGCGGTGGGCAGGGCTTTGGCGGCCGTGTGTGGGTGGTTGCGGGGGGTGTGGAGCCTGGTGAGCGGGGGTGTGGTCATGCGGCGCCCTCCTTGTGCAGGGGCGCGGGTTCGGTCGGGGGTGGGGCGAGGTCGGTCAAGGCGGCTGTGGTTTCGGTGCCGTGGGAGCGGGCTGCCGGGCGGATCGTGTCGAGGTCGGGCGGGGCTGTCTTCGTGTCGGGGGCGGTGGGCAGGGCTTTGGCGGCCGTGTGTGGGTGGTTGCGGGGGGTGTGGAGCCTGGTGGGCGGGGGTGTGGTCATGCGGCGCCCTCGGTCGGGGGTGGGGCGGGGTCGGTCGTGGCGAAGAGGTGGGGGAGGACGTTCTGCGTCATACGGCGCCCTCCTCGCGGAGGGTTGTCAGGTCGGTGGGGGTCAGGCCGAGGTCGCTCAGGACGGCCTCCGTGTCGGCGCCGTGCGGGCGGCCCGCCCAGCGGATCGTGCCGGGGGTGGCGGAGAGGCGGAAGAGGACGTTCTGCATGCGCAGGGGGCCCAGGTCCGGGTCGTCGACGGTGGTGAGGGTGTCCAGGGCCGCGTACTGCGGGTCGGTCATCACGTCCCGTACGTCCTGGATGGGCGCGACCGCGGCCTCGGCCTTCTCGAAGGCCGCGAGGACCTCGTCACGGCTGCGCTCGGCGATCCAGGTGCCGACGGCCTCATCCAGGACATCGGAGTGCCGGGCGCGGTCGGCGCCCGTCGCGAACCACGGCTCGTCGATCAGCTCGGGGCGGCCCACCAGGCACATGACGCGTTCCGCGACCGACTGCGCGGAGGTCGAGACGGCGACCCAGGCGCCGTCGGCGGTGCGGTAGGTGTTGCGGGGCGCGTTGTTGGCGGACCGGTTGCCGGTGCGCTGCTGCACGTAGCCCAGCTGGTCGTACCAGGTCGGCTGGGGGCCGAGGACGGTGAGGATCGGCTCGATGATCGCCATGTCGACGACCTGCCCCTCGCCGGTGCGCTCGCGGGCGGACAGCGCGGTCATGACGGCGTAGGCGGTGGCCAGACCGGCGATGGAGTCGGCGAGGCCGAAGGGCGGCAGCGTCGGAGGTGCGTCCGGTTCGCCGGTGATCGCGGCGAAGCCGCTCATGGCCTCGGCGAGGGTGCCGAAGCCGGGGCGGTGCGCATACGGGCCGAACTGGCCGAAGGCGGTGACCCTGGTGAGGATCAGGCGGGGGTTGGCGGCGGACAGCTCCGCCCAGCCCAGGTCCCACTTCTCCAGCGTGCCGGGGCGGAAGTTCTCGATGACGACGTCGGCGGTGGCGACGAGACGCAGCAGGGTGGAGCGGCCGCCGGGCTTCGACAGGTCGAGGGTGATGGTGCGCTTGTTGCGGCCGAGGACCTTCCACCAGAGGCCGACGCCGTCCTTCGACGGGCCGTGGCCACGGGAGGGGTCGGGCTTCGCGGGGTGCTCCACCTTGATGACCTCCGCGCCGAAGTCGCCGAGCATCGTGGCGGCGAGCGGGCCGGCGAAGAGGGTGGCGAGGTCGAGGACGCGCAGGCCGGTGAGCGGGGCTTCGTTCATGACGCGAACTGCGCTTCGATCTCCGGGCGGCAGGGCATCGACGCCGGCGCGCCGGGCCGCTGGACGGAGAGCACGGCGGCCGGGGTGAGGACGCGGGCGCCGTGGGCGTCGTTTCCGACCGGGACCGTCTCTTCGCGTTGCGGGGCCTTCTCGGCGTAGGTGACGAGGTTGGTGTTCGTGCTGCCCAGTACGACGATGTGGGTCATGGGCGGGATGCCTCCCGGTGGGTGAGGTGGGCCAGGGTGTCGAAGCCGATGCCGTTGAAGTCGCCGATGGAGGTGGCGAGGCGGTTCTTGAGGGGGGTGGTCCAACGGTCGGGGAGGGCGAGGGGGCTGCCGGTGAGGAGGGCGGCGATGCTGCCTGCTGTGGCGCCGTTGGAGTCCGTGTCCCAACCGCCCGACACGGCACGGCAGATGGAGCCGGTGAAGTCGCCGTTCGCGTGGGTGAGGGCGGCGGCGATCAGGGCCGTGTTGGGGACGGCGTGGACCCAGTGGTGGGTGCCGGCGTGGGTGGCGTGGAGCTCGTCCACGACGGTGCCGAAGTCGGCGTGTTTCTCGGCGAGTCGGATGGCGTGGCGGACGGCTCGGGCCAGCCGGGAGCGGGGTGGGACCACCGTGAGGCCGGTACTCAGGCAGGCGTGCACGTCGTGGGTGGCGGTGGCCGCCTGCGCGATGGCGGCCGCCGTGAACATCGCCGCGTAGACGCCGTTGGCGGTGTGGGTGAGGGTGGCGTCGCGATGGGCCTGTTCGGCTGCGGCGGCCGGGTTGCCGGGGTTGGTCCAGCCGTGGACGTCGGCTCGGATGAGGGCGCCGATCCATTCGCGGAAGGGGTTGCGGTGGCGGGCCGTGTGGGGTGGCTCCAGGCCGAGGAGGAGGTTGCGGTAGGCGATGCGTTCGGCGGTGAAGGTGCGGCCTGCGGGGAGTTCGGAGAGCCAGAGGGCGGCCGCGTCGGTGGTGGTGAAGTGTCTGCCGTGGCGTTGCAGCAGGAGGAGGTTGAGGAGGGGGTAGTTGAGGTCGTCGTCCTCGGGCATGCCGTCGATGTTCTCGGCGAGGGAGGTTGCCGCCGAGCGGCGGTTCCAGGGGTGTGCCGAGAGGAGTTCTTCGGGGACGCCGTGGGCGGTGAAGTACGTGTTCAGGGGCCAGTTGCCGGTGGCTTTGGCCAGGTGGCGGATGGCTTGGAGGGGGAGTTTTTCTACGGGTTTGCCCAGGAGGCAGCCGACTGCTCGGCCTAGCCAGGCGGCTTCCAGGTGCTCGTGCGTTGGGGTGGCTGTAGGGGTGGGGCCGCTTACCCGCGCCGGCGGGGTGCCGCCTCTCCTTGGGTCGGGAGCCGCCCCGAGCGGCACGACTGCCCGCAGGCCAAGGGGGGTGACGGCGTTCGGCCAGTCTGGGCACAGGGACTTGATCCGTGCCAGGTCCGTTGGTTCGGTGTCCGCCAACTTGCTTGGCAGGTCCGCCAGTTCGTCCAGCAAGTCCTTTGCCAGCAGTCGCAGGTAGCGCGATGCCGGTTTCGTTGACGCGCCTGCGTGCAGCGGGGCCTCCGTGCCGCCCGCCGCCTTCCATCTCGCTGCGATCGCCGACGGTTCGCGGCCGTCCAGGGTCGCCTGGCGCAGTTCGTGGCCGATCAGGTCCTCCGGCTGGACCCAGGTCAGTCGGAGCATCTTGGGTCTCCGAGGTCGAGGAACGCCGACTCGTGGGCCCTGCGGCGGTGTACGTCCCGTTCGAAGATCTCGCGGGTCACGGCGGTGAGCGTCGCCGCCGGTTGCCACAGGTCCAGGCGGCTCGCCTCCGCGACCTGCTTCGACCAGTCCTCCGGGACCGGGGATCCCAGCGCCCCGGCCAGCGCGCCGGTCATCGTCGCGATCGAGTCGCAGTCGCGGCCGTAGTTCACCGCGCCCAGGACCGCGTGGCGGTAGTCGGCGCGCGACACCAGCAACATGCCCAGGGCGACGGGGAGTTCCTCGATCGAATGGAGGCGGGACGGGCGGCGGGCCCCGAGGGACGGGGCGCGGTAGTCCGGGCCGACCGTGTCGAAGGGGGCGACTGCTTCCCGTAGCGGAATCAGGGCCGATTCGAAGTCCGTGTGGCGGGACGCCGCTTCGCAGACCTTCTCGATCGCCGTGCGGGTGCCGTCCTTCGCGAGGGAGAGGGCCGTGGTGACGATCGAGTCCGGGGTTGCCCCGGGGGTGGCCGCCGCGGCCACCGCGGCCGCGAAGACGCCTGCTGCTTCTCGGCCGTACGAGGACTGGTGGGCGCCGGCGATGTCGATCGCCTCGGCGTAGGCGGCCGGAGGGCTGGCCGCGTTCACCAGGCCCACCGGGGCCATGTACATCGCCGCACCGCAGTTGACGATGTTGCCCGTGCCGGCCTCACGGGGGTCGACATGGCCGTAGTGGAGGCGGGCCACCAGCCATTTCTCGGCGAGGAAGACGCGGTGCAGGGGGAGGGCTTCCTGCTCCAGTTCCGGGATCCAGCGGGGGGTCGTCATCAGGTCCGGGACCAGGTGGTCCGCGATCGCGTACGCGTCGAGGTGGTCACGGACCCGGTCGTAGACGCGGATCAGGGCGTGCGTCATCAAGGTGTCGTCGGTGACGTGGCCATCGCCCTTGTGGTACGGCGCGAGGGGGCGGGCCGTGCGCCAGGACTCGCCGTTCCAGGGGCCGACGATGCCGTGGACGCGGCCGCCGTGGCGTTCGAGGATCTGGTCGGGGGAGTAGCCCTCGACGGGGCCGCCGAGGGCGTCGCCCACCGCCGCGCCCACGAGGGCCCCGGTGATCCGGTCCTCGAGGCTGGTTTTGGGGTTTTTGGACCTCATGGCCCGAATCATCCTCCTGGCGGGGCCGGTTGTGTTGCTTCCAGGAGTTCGGCGAGTTCCACCAGGTCGGTGCCGGTGAGGCGGGGGAGTGCGCAGCCGGAGAGGGTGCGGCAGGCCTCCCGCCAGGACCGCGGGATCGACGCGCTGCCGCCCAGCGCGCCGGTGAGGGCGCCCGCCAGGGCCGGGGCCGAGTCGGCTACCCGGGAGAGGCAGGCCGCGGCCGGTACCGCTTCGGCGATACGGCCGTTCGACGCGGCGGTCAGGGCCAGGGCCACCGGGACCGTTTCGGCCGCGGCGATGCCGTAGCTGTAGACGTGGTCGACGATCTGGTGTTCCAGGAGCGGGATCAGGGTGAAGGCGGTCTCGGCGTCGGCGGCCAGCTCGAGTGCGTGGCGGGCGTTGCGGCTGATCTCCGTGGTCTCGGGGAGTTCGGTGAGGGCCGCGTCGACGCAGGTCTCGACGTCGGCGCCGGACAGTGCCAGGGCGAGTGCCGCCGCCATGGCCCGGGCGCCGTGCACTCCGTCGCCGTCCTGGGTGTAGCGGGCGTCGAACTCGGCGAGGTCGGCGGCGAGTCGGGGGGCGCCGGGGTGAGCCACGGCGAGTACGCAGGCCCGTACGCAGGCCGCGTCGTCGAAGTAGTGGGGGTTGTCATGGCCGGTGGCGGGCGGGCGCAGGCCGGTGGCGAGGTTGCCGAGGCCGGCGCGGACGGAGATGCGGGCGCGGAGGGGGAGGACGGCGGACTCGACCTCCGGTGCGCGATCCGCTGCGGCGGCCACTTCGCTTGCGAGGGCGTTCCAGGTGAGGTCGATGGCGGCTCTTGTACGGCGTTGTCGGCTGAGGTCGGCGAGGGCGGTGTCGTCGCCGGCGCGCAGGAGTGCCTCCGCGGCGAAGGCCGCCCACTCGGCGTCGTCGGAGGGGCCGAGGCGGAGGGGTTCGGGGGGTTGGTTCAGGGCGATGGGGACGGGGAGGGTGGTGGTGGCGTTCTGTTCGGCGAAGGTGTCGAGTTCACGGGTGAGGCGGCGTGTCCACTCGGGCATACGGGCGGCTCGGTGGCGGGCGGCGGGCCAGCCGGCGGCGTCGCCCGCGGCCAGACCGAGCAGGAGCCCGACGGTTCTTCCGGACCCGGCGGTTCCCCGCGGGCGCCGGGGCGCGGCCGCCCCTGCGGGGCCCTGCGGGTGCCGGGGCTCATCCCCCTCGGCGGATCGGTTCCCACCCGCACCACCCGTGCGACTTTCGTCGGCGGGTGCGGGTGACCCCTGTGGTGGGTCCTCGCCGTCGGCGGCTGCGGGGTCGGCCGTGCGTGGCCCCTCTGCGGGGTTCTCGTCGTCGGCGGCTGCGGGTTGGGGCGGGTTTGTGGGGTCGGTCGGCTCTGTCGTTCCCTCGTTCCAGGGGGCGGGCGGGCTCATGAGGGCGTCTCCGTCTCGTCGGTCGCGGCCAGGGTGAAGGCGGTGGGATCAGGGAGCGGGAAGTTCGTGCGCCCCAGCACGTCCGGTGTGGGTTTCCGTGCGGCCGCGCCCTCGTCAGGGACCAGGAGGTCCGCCACCTCCAGTACGTGGTGGCCCGCCATGGCCGGCAGACAGCTGCCCCGGGCCGGGCCGATGGCCGCCGCCCAGGCCGGTGGGATGGCCGAGACCCCCTGGGTCGCTCCGGCCAGCGCGCCCGCCACCGCTGCCGTGGTGTCCGCGTCCCGGCCCATGTTGACCGCCGTGAGGACCGCGTCGCGGAAGTCGCCGTCCGCCGCCGCGTAGGCACCGAAGGCCAGTGCGACCGCCTCGGGGGCCAGGTCGGTCCAGGGATAGCCGCCGATGACGACCGCCGAGCGGACCGCCCGTTCGCCGCGATGGGCCACCGCCACCGCGCGGCGCAGCGAGCGGGCCGTCCAGGAGTCGTCCGGGACGACGGCCAGGGCGGAGGCCACGACGGCGATCGTCGGTGCGCCCGCCATCGCCGCCGCGACGCCTGCCGCGACCGCCTGGCCGCCGTAGATGCCCTCGCCGTCATGGCTCACCGAGCCGTCGATCGCCGCCAGCCGGGCCGCCTCGGCGGGGCGGCCCGCGGCGAAGACGCCGAAGGGCGCCGCGCGCATCGCCAGGCCGTCGCTCCAGGCGTGGCGGTGCTGGGCCGAGATGGGGGCCGCAAGGCCCCGGCGGAGGTTCTCCAGGGTGCCGCGTTCGCTGAAGCCCGCGCCGCGGAACGGGCCCTCCTCGCGGTCCGCGATCCACTCGTGCCAGGCCGCCTCCACATGTGAGGGAGTGAGCGCGGAACCGTGCCGGGCCAGCAGCAGACCGGAGAAGATCGCGTACTCGGTGTCGTCCGTGCCGGCCGGCTTGTCCGTCACGTAACCCGTGATGCGGCCCCAGCGGGCACGGATCTCCGACGGCTTCAGGTTCTCCGCCGGGGCCCCGAGGGCGTCGCCGACCGCCAGGCCCAGGAGCGCGCCGCGTGCCCGCGCGCGGCGGTCGGTGGCGTTCCCCGGCGAGGGGACCGAGGGAGTGCAGGCGATCGATGCCATACGCGGCCTCTTCGGGGAGGGGGCTCGCACAGGGCGCGAACCCTTTGCCCATGTGTCCCACCGTCGGCGGTTGACCTGCGCCTGGCGCAGAGCCAAGTCACCCGGTCGACATCTGTGCGCACATGCGCCCGAGTGAGCACAGAGAGGTAAAGCCGCAGGTTAGCCGAGCCTTTCCTTGCTGGCGGGCGGGGAATTCGGGGCGTACGTTTGCTGTTGTCGAAGAGTAGAACTTGTCCAAAGTTAGCTTTGGCTTAGCTTCCCTGGGGGACTCCCACAATGGCGATCATCGAGACCGAGGCCGCGCTGCACGTGGCGCACCGCGACAACCACACGCACCGGGATGTGAACGGCGGCTGGCTGCGGCCCGCGGTTTTCGGTGCGATGGACGGGCTGGTCTCCAACCTCGCGCTGATGACCGGCGTCGCGGGCGGGGCCGTGGGTCAGCAGACCATTGTCCTGACCGGGCTTGCGGGGCTCGCCGCGGGTGCCTTCTCCATGGCCGCCGGTGAGTACACCTCCGTCGCCTCGCAGCGTGAACTCGTGGAGGCCGAGCTGGATGTGGAGCGGGCCGAGCTGAGGAAGCATCCGGCGGACGAGGAGGCCGAGCTCGCGGCGCTCTACGAGGCCCGCGGTGTCGAGCCGGAGCTGGCGCGGGAAGTGGCCCGGCAGCTGTCGAAGGACCCCGAGCAGGCCCTGGAGATACACGCCCGCGAGGAGCTCGGCATCGACCCCGGGGACCTGCCCTCGCCGCTCGTCGCCGCCGTGTCCTCCTTCGGTTCCTTCGCGCTGGGCGCCCTGCTGCCCGTGCTGCCGTATCTGCTCGGTGCGACCGCGCTGTGGCCGGCCCTGCTGCTCGCGTTCTTCGGGCTGTTCGCATGTGGTGCCGTGGTGGCCAAGGTGACCGCGCGGAGCTGGTGGTTCAGCGGGTTCAGACAGCTCGCCCTGGGCGCCGCGGCGGCCGGTGTGACGTACGCCCTGGGCATCGTGTTCGGAACGGCCGTAGGATAGGGCGGCTACAAGTTATGCGTTGGGCCGCATAAGTAGCCGTTACTCACTGGTTTCGAATGCTTAACCACTGGGCATGAGCCGTAAGCGCTGTGGGCAATGAAGCCTGCCGCGCACCCGCGGGAAGGGCGACGCAGCCCTCCCCGTCTTCCGGGCCGACGGACATCGATCTGTCCCACTCGGTCCCCATAGCTTCCACCGCAGGCGCGGTACCCGCACTGCAGCCGCGCGGTGTCCGCATGTTGGAACGGAATATCCCGGTTCCCGAGAACCGCTCCATCATGTAACCTGCACGAAATTTTGCACCCAGCAGAGGGCCAACGTCGTCCCTCGGCAATCTGCTCCCCCAGAGCCTCAAGAGCCTGGGAGGGGCCCCAGCCACTTGAGACGACGACGGGAGAGCCGATGCGTACGCCGCGCCAGCCGTCCCAGCATTCCGCGAATGGCCAGAACTGGTCCTTCATGGATGCTCGCCCTGCTGCGCAGGGTATGTACGACCCCCGCAACGAACGCGACGCGTGCGGCGTCGGTTTCGTGGCGACCCTCACCGGCGAGGCGTCCCACACCCTGGTCGAGCAGGCCCTGACGGTGCTGCGCAACCTCGAGCACCGCGGTGCCACCGGCTCCGAGCCCGACTCGGGCGACGGCGCCGGCATCCTCTCCCAGGTCCCCGACACCTTCTTCCGCGAGGTGGCCGGATTCGAGCTGCCCGCGGCCGGTGCCTACGCCGTCGGCATCGCCTTCCTGCCGGAGGACGGCACGGCCGAGGTCGTCTCGCGGATCGAGACGATCGCCGCCGAAGAGGGCCTCACCGTCCTCGGCTGGCGCGAGGTGCCGGTCGCGCCCGAACTGCTCGGTGCCACCGCCCGCTCGACGATGCCCGCCTTCCGGCAGATCTTCGTCACCGACAACGCCGCTGTGCCTGCTACGGGTATCGCCCTCGACCGCAAGGCCTTTGTGCTGCGCAAGCGCGCCGAGCGCGAGGCCGGTGTCTACTTCCCGTCGCTCTCCGCGCGCACCATCGTCTACAAGGGCATGCTGACCACCGGCCAGCTGGAGCCCTTCTTCCCGGACCTCTCCGACCGCCGCTTCGCGTCGGCCGTCGCGCTGGTCCACTCGCGCTTCTCCACGAACACCTTCCCGTCGTGGCCGCTCGCGCACCCCTACCGCTTCGTCGCGCACAACGGTGAGATCAACACCGTCAAGGGCAACCGCAACTGGATGGTCGCCCGCGAGTCGCAGCTGGTCTCCGACCTCTTCGGCGACAAGGGTCTGGACCGCGTCTTCCCGATCTGCACGCCGGACGCCTCCGACTCCGCGTCCTTCGACGAGGTGCTCGAACTCCTGCACCTGGGCGGCCGTTCCCTGCCGCACTCCGTGCTGATGATGATCCCGGAGGCGTGGGAGAACCACGACTCCATGGACCCGGCCCGCCGCGCCTTCTACAACTTCCACTCCACGATGATGGAGCCCTGGGACGGCCCGGCCTGCGTCACCTTCACCGACGGCAAGCAGGTCGGCGCGGTCCTCGACCGCAACGGCCTTCGCCCCGGCCGCTACTGGGTCACCGACGACGGCCTGGTCGTCCTCGGCTCCGAGGTCGGCGTCCTCGACATCGACCCCTCCAAGGTCGTCCGCAAGGGCCGGCTGCAGCCCGGCAAGATGTTCCTCGTCGACACGGTCGAGCACCGCATCATCGAGGACGACGAGATCAAGGCGGGCCTCGCCGCCGAGCAGCCGTACGCCGAGTGGATCGAAGCCGGTGAGATCGAGCTGGGCGACCTGCCCGAGCGCGAGCACATCGTCCACACCCACGCCTCGGTCACCCGCCGCCAGCAGACCTTCGGTTACACCGAGGAGGAGCTGCGCGTCATCCTCGCTCCGATGGCCAAGGCCGGTGCCGAGCCGATCGGTTCGATGGGCACGGACAGCCCGATCGCCGCGCTCTCCGAGCGCCCGCGGCTGCTGTTCGACTACTTCACCCAGCTGTTCGCGCAGGTCACCAACCCGCCGCTGGACGCGATCCGCGAGGAGCTCGTGACCTCGCTGCGCAGCTCCCTCGGTCCGCAGGGCAACCTGCTCGACCCGACGGCCGCCTCGTGTCGCAGCGTCGTCCTGCCCTTCCCGGTGATCGACAACGACGAGCTGGCCAAGCTCATCCACATCAACGCCGACGGCGACATGCCCGGCTTCAAGGCCGCGACCCTCTCCGGCCTGTTCCGGGTCTCCGGCGGCGGCGACGCCCTCGCCGCGCGCATCGAGGAGATCTGCGCCGAGGCCGACGCGGCCATCGAGAACGGCGCCCGGCTGATCGTCCTGTCGGACCGTCACTCGGACGCCGAGCATGCGCCGATCCCCTCGCTGCTGCTCACCGCGGCCGTCCACCACCACCTCATCCGCACCAAGCAGCGCACCCACGTGGGCCTGCTGGTCGAGGCCGGCGACGTCCGCGAGGTCCACCACGTCGCGCTGCTCATCGGCTTCGGTGCCGCGGCCGTCAACCCGTACCTGGCGATGGAGTCCGTCGAGGACCTGGTCCGCGCGGGCACCTTCCTCTCGGACATAGAGCCCGAGCAGGCCATCCGCAACCTGATCTACGCCCTCGGCAAGGGTGTACTGAAGGTCATGTCCAAGATGGGCATCTCGACGGTCGCCTCCTACCGCGGCGCCCAGGTCTTCGAGGCCGTCGGTCTCGACGAGGCCTTCGTCGAGAAGTACTTCAACGGCACGGCCACCAAGATCGGCGGCGTCGGCATCGACGTCATCGCCAAGGAGGTCGCCGCCCGGCACGCGAAGGCGTACCCCGCGAGCGGCATCGCGCCCGCGCACCGCGCCCTCGACATCGGCGGCGAGTACCAGTGGCGCCGCGAGGGTGAGCCGCACCTGTTCGACCCGGAGACGGTCTTCCGTCTCCAGCACTCCACCCGCACCGGCCGCTACGACGTCTTCAAGAAGTACACCGAGCGCGTCAACGAGCAGTCCGAGCGACTGATGACGCTCCGCGGTCTGTTCGGCTTCAAGTCGGACCGCCCCTCGATCTCCATCGACGAGGTCGAGCCGGTCTCCGAGATCGTCAAGCGCTTCTCCACCGGCGCCATGTCGTACGGCTCCATCTCGCGCGAGGCGCACGAGACGCTCGCCATCGCCATGAACCAGCTGGGCGGCAAGTCCAACACCGGTGAGGGCGGCGAGGACCCGGACCGTCTCTACGACCCGGCCCGGCGCAGTGCCATCAAGCAGGTGGCCTCCGGCCGCTTCGGCGTGACCTCCGAGTACCTGGTCAACGCCGACGACATCCAGATCAAGATGGCCCAGGGCGCCAAGCCCGGCGAGGGCGGCCAGCTGCCCGGCCACAAGGTCTACCCGTGGGTCGCCAAGACGCGTCACTCGACGCCGGGCGTGGGCCTCATCTCCCCGCCGCCGCACCACGACATCTACTCCATCGAGGACCTGGCCCAGCTGATCCACGACCTGAAGAACGCGAACCCGCAGGCGCGGATTCACGTCAAGCTGGTCTCCGAGGTCGGCGTCGGCACGGTCGCCGCGGGTGTCTCCAAGGCGCACGCGGACGTGGTCCTGATCTCGGGTCACGACGGTGGCACGGGTGCCTCCCCGCTGACCTCCCTGAAGCACGCGGGCGGTCCCTGGGAGCTCGGCCTCGCCGAGACCCAGCAGACGCTGCTGCTCAACGGCCTGCGCGACCGCATCGTCGTCCAGACCGACGGCCAGCTGAAGACCGGCCGTGACGTCGTCATCGCCGCGCTGCTCGGCGCCGAGGAGTTCGGTTTCGCGACCGCGCCGCTCGTCGTCTCCGGCTGCGTGATGATGCGCGTCTGCCACCTGGACACCTGCCCGGTCGGCATCGCCACCCAGAACCCGACCCTCAGGGACCGGTTCTCCGGCAAGGCCGAGTACGTCGTCAACTTCTTCCAGTACATCGCCGAAGAGGTCCGCGAGATCCTCGCCGAGCTGGGCTTCCGCTCCATCGAGGAGGCCGTCGGCCACGCCGAGGCGCTCGACGTCACGCGTGCCGTCGACCACTGGAAGGCGCAGGGCCTGAACCTGGAGCCGCTGTTCCACGTGCCGGCGCTGGCCGAGGGCGCGGTGCGCCACCAGGTCATCGAGCAGGACCACGGCCTGGAGAAGGCGCTCGACAACGAGCTGATCAAGCTCGCCGCCGACGCCCTGGCCGCAGACTCCGCGACCGACGCCCAGCCGGTGCGCGCCCAGGTCGCGATCCGCAACATCAACCGCACGGTCGGCACGATGCTCGGCCACGAGGTGACGAAGAAGTTCGGTGGCGCGGGCCTGCCCGACGACACCATCGACATCACCTTCACCGGCTCCGCGGGCCAGTCCTTCGGCGCCTTCCTGCCGCGCGGTGTCACGCTGCGCCTGGAGGGCGACGCCAACGACTACGTCGGCAAGGGCCTCTCCGGCGGCCGTGTCATCGTCCGCCCGGACCGGGGCGCCGACCACCTCGCCGAGTACTCGACGATCGCGGGCAACACCATCGCCTACGGCGCGACCGGCGGCGAGCTGTTCCTGCGCGGTCGAAGCGGCGAGCGGTTCTGTGTCCGCAACTCCGGTGCGACGGTCGTCTCCGAGGGCGTGGGCGACCACGGCTGCGAGTACATGACCGGCGGTCGCGCGGTGGTTCTCGGCGAGACCGGCCGCAACTTCGCGGCCGGTATGTCCGGCGGTATCGCGTATGTGATCGACCTGGACGTCGACAACGTCAACGCCGGCAACCTCAGCGCCGTCGAGGCCCTCGACGACACCGACAAGCAGTGGCTGCACGACGTGGTGCGCCGCCACCAGGAGGAGACCGGCTCCACGGTCGCCGAGAAGATCCTCGCCGAGTGGGACACCGCGGTGGACCGCTTCAGCAAGATCATCCCCAGCACGTACAAGGCAGTGCTCGCCGCCAAGGACGCCGCCGAGCAGGCGGGACTCTCCGAGTCCGAGATCACCGAGAAGATGATGGAGGCGGCGATCAATGGCTGACCCGAAGGGCTTCCTGAACCACGGCCGTGAGGTCGCCAAGTCCCGTCCCGTCGGCGAGCGTCTGAAGGACTGGAACGAGGTCTACGTCCCCGGTTCCCTGCTGCCGATCATCAGCAAGCAGGCCAGCCGGTGCATGGACTGCGGCATCCCCTTCTGCCACAACGGCTGTCCGCTGGGCAACCTCATCCCCGAGTGGAACGACTACGCCTACCGCGAGGACTGGTCGGCCGCCTCGGAGCGTCTGCACGCGACGAACAACTTCCCGGAGTTCACGGGTCGGCTGTGCCCCGCTCCGTGCGAGTCGGCGTGTGTGCTGGGCATCAACCAGCCGCCGGTGACCATCAAGAACGTCGAGGTCTCGATCATCGACAAGGCGTGGGAGACCGGGGATGTCGCCCCGCAGATCCCCGAGCGCCTCTCGGGCAAGACGGTCGCGGTCATCGGCTCGGGCCCGGCGGGTCTGGCCGCTGCCCAGCAGCTGACCCGGGCCGGTCACACGGTCGCCGTCTACGAGCGCGCGGACCGCATCGGAGGCCTTCTCCGGTACGGCATCCCCGAGTTCAAGATGGAGAAGCGGCACATCAACCGCCGTATCGAGCAGATGCGCGCGGAGGGCACCCGCTTCCGTACCGGGATCGAGATCGGCCGCGACCTCAAGGCGACCGACCTCAAGAAGCGCTACGACGCGATCGTCATCGCCGCCGGTGCGACGACCGCCCGCGACCTCCCGGTCCCCGGCCGCGAGCTCAAGGGCATCTACCAGGCGATGGAGTACCTGCCGCTGTCGAACAAGGTCCAGGAGGGCGACTACGTCACCTCCCCGATCTCGGCCGAGGGCAAGCACGTCGTGGTCATCGGAGGCGGCGACACCGGCGCGGACTGCGTGGGCACCGCCCACCGCCAATGCGCGGCCTCCGTCACGCAGCTGGAGATCATGCCCCGCCCGGGCGACGAGCGGAACCCGGTCTCCCAGCCGTGGCCGACCTTCCCGATGCTCTACAAGGTCACCTCGGCGCACGAGGAGGGCGGCGAGCGGGTCTACTCCGTCTCCACCACCCACTTCGAGGGCGACGAGGACGGCAACGTCCAGTGGCTGCACCTGACCGAGGTGGAGTTCATCGACGGCAGGCTGACCCCGAAGCCGGGCACGGAGCGCAAGATCCCCGCCCAGCTGGTCACCCTGGCGATGGGCTTCACGGGCACCGACCGGGAGAACGGCCTGGTCGAGCAGTTCGGCCTGGAGCTCGACGAGCGCGGCAACATCGCCCGCGACGCCGACTTCCAGACCAACGTCCCCGGCGTGTTCGTCGCCGGTGACGCGGGCCGCGGCCAGTCCCTCATCGTGTGGGCGATCGCGGAGGGCCGCTCGGCCGCCCGCGGCACCGACCGCTTCCTGACGGGCGCCAGCGACCTGCCGGCCCCGATCCGCCCGACGGACCGGGCCCTGATGGCCTGACGGTCCCTCATATACGTCCCGTACAAAGGCGTGCGGAACACCGCAACGGCGCTTGCCCTGTCCCCGACCGGACGATGGCAGGCGCCGTCGCATGTCTGCGGTCGACCGCCGGGCGGGGCGGGCTACGGCACCTTGTACGTCTCCCCGTACACCTTCCACACCAGCGGCGTCTTCAGGGCCAGGTTCCCGTCGTACAGGAACTGCCGCTGGGCCGTCTCGACGCGGCTGGTGTCGAGGTCCGGACGCGCGGTGTGCATGGCCTCGACGCGGATGTCGAGGAAGACGTCCAGGTAGTCCCGCTCGGAGCCGCCCTGTGCGGGGAGGTCCGCCTCGTCCATGGCGCGTTCGCGCAGGCCGTAGAAGCTGTTCGGGCCGGTGCCGGGGCCGTGCTGGACCATGGCGTCGTAGTAGACGAACTGGCCGAGTGTGCCGAGCCCGTCCAGCTTGGCTAGGCGGACGGCCGGGTCGAAGTAGACGCGGTCGCGTTCCTCGTCCTGGGCCTTCCGGAAGGCGGGCAGCTGTGCCTCGGCCTTCCAGGCGGCGGTGAAGTCCGGGTCCAGGCCCTCGTGGGAGTCCGTGCCGTCGACCTCGCGCAGGGCGGGCAGGTAGTCGGCGAGGCCGTTGTCGGGATGGTCCTCGGTGTAGCGCTCGACGAGCGCGAGCAGGTCGTGGGTACCCGTGCAGAAGCCGACGGTGCCGGCGGTGTAGCCCTGGCCGTCGTCGATGTCCTCGATGTAGCCGTAGGCACTGCGCCAGTCCAGCGTCGAGTTCTCGGCGCTGGCCACGAGCTCCTGGGCCAGTTCCTTCTTGGCGGGGGCGGCGAGGCCGGCCGGCAGGTCGGCGATCACCTCCTGGTCCTCCGCGCTCTCGTGCTCGGCCCGGCTCTTGGCGATCTGGCGAGCCTTCTGCGCGGCGCTGGTCGGCGTCCTGCTCCCGCTCCCGCCGGAGGATTCGGCGGGAGCGAGGACGTAGACCACGCCCGTGACGACCGCGGGGAGGGCCGCGAACAGGAGGAAACCGGCACGTTTCATAACGAGAGGGTACGGCCGGGTGATCCCGGTCAGGCGGCCAGTTCCGTGACCTTCGCGACCGTCAGGATCACGAGGAGCGCCAGCAGGGCGACGCAGGCGCCCGCCTGGACGAGGTTGCGGCGCCGGTCGTGGGGCGCGTACGCGTAGGCGAGGGTCACCGCGCCGCCGGCCAGCAGGCCGCCGAGGTGGCCCTGCCAGGACGTGACGAACGCGGAGATCACCAGCCACAGCAGCAGACCGCCCATGAACTGGTTGACGGACCTCATGTCGGCGCCCAGCCGCCGGGCCATGACGTAGTACGCGGCACCGAGCCCGAAGATCGCGCCCGAGGCGCCGACCGCGGCCTGGTCGGGGGCGATCAGCAGGACCAGGACGGAGCCGCCGAGCGCCGACAGGACGTACAGGGCGATGTAGCGGATCCGGCCGAGCTGGGACTCGACCACCCGGCCGATGTTCCACAGCGCCACCATGTTCATCACGATGTGCGCGATCCCGAACGTCCCCCCGGTGGGCGGCAGATGCAGGAAGGCCCCGGTGAGCAGGCGGTACCACTCACCGCCGACCACCCCTTCGAGGTGGAAGTCGGCGGGATAGCCGGCCACCCACCCGTAGTGGCCGCCGTCCGGTCCGACCAGCCCGCGGCCCAGCATCTCGAACCGGTCCACGACCGACGGACGCACCAACTCGCCCAGATACGCGAGCACATTGAGCCCGATCAGGACGTACGTCACCACCGGCGCCGAGGTGACGCGGCCGCCGAACGCCGTACGCGCCTGCCGTACCGACCGGGCGCCCTCCCTCACGCACTCCACGCACTGGTGGCCGACGGCCGCCTCCCGCATGCAGTCCGGGCAGATGTACCGGTCGCAGCGGGTGCAGCGGACGTGGGACTCCACCTTGGGATGGCGGTAGCAGGTGGTGACGGTGGACTCGGATTCCACAGCCGGCTCCTCGGAGGGGTGGGACGGGCAGCGAGCCGGTGGGGACGGCGGCGAACAAAATAGCGAACAGGTGTGGGTGGTGGGAGCGGTGGGGTGGATGTGACGTAACCTCGGCACGGACGAAGGGGGGAGCATGGCCGCGATCAGCCTCCGCAAGATCGAGGAGACCGCGCCCGCGCTGGTCAGTCTGTACAAGAGCGCCGGGGTGTCGCTCCACAAGCACGGGCTCGACGGACTGCGGGCGGCGGTGTACCTCGTCGTCGACTACTCCGGCTCGATGAAGCCGTACTACAAGGACGGCAGTGTGCAGGCGCTCGCCGACCGGGTGCTGGGGCTGTCCGCGCATCTCGACGACGACGGGCGGGTGCCCGTGGTCTTCTTCTCGACGGACGTCGACGCCGAGACCGACATCGCGCTCGCCGGTCACGAGGGCCGGATCGAGAAGATCGTGGCCGGTCTCGGGCACATGGGCAAGACCAGCTACCACCTGGCGATGGACGCGGTCATCGACCACTACCTCGACAGCGGTTCGACCGCCCCCGCCCTGGTCGTCTTCCAGACCGACGGAGGGCCGATCAACAAGCTGGCCGCGGAACGCTATCTGTGCAAGGCGGCCCGCCTCCCGCTGTTCTGGCAGTTCGTGGGCTTCGGGGATCCTGACAGCAAGCAGTTCGACTTCCTGCGCAAGCTGGACGATCTCGCGGTGCCGCAGAAGCGGGTCGTCGACAACGCCGGCTTCTTCCACGCCGGGTCGGACCCGGCGCGGGTGACCGACGCGGAGCTGTACGACCGGCTGGTCGGCGAGTTCCCGACGTGGTTGGCCGCCGCCCGGGCCCGGGGGATCGTGCGGCCCGCCTGAGAGCCCGGGACCGGCGTGCATCACTCGTACGGTGCTCTCACCGTTGGCTTACCCGGGACGCCGTGCCACCCTGAGGATGATCCGACGGGGAGGCGACGAACGTATGGACGGCGCACGATCGGGGAACGAGACGGCCGGCTCCAGGCGCAGGGAGCCGTCGGGCACGGGTGAGAAGCTGGCGGACTGGGCCGACGGGCGGCTGGGTCTGTACGGGCTGGCCAAGGCCAATATGCGCAAGGTCTTCCCGGACCACTGGTCCTTCATGCTGGGGGAGATCTGCCTCTACAGCTTTCTCATCCTGATCCTCACCGGCATCTGTCTCACCCTGTTCTTCGAGCCGAGCGGCGTCGAGGTGATCTACCACGGCTCGTACGTCCCGCTCAACGGCATCTCGATGACCCGGGCCTACGAGTCCACCCTCGACATCAGCTTCGACGTGCGCGGCGGGCTGCTGATCCGGCAGATCCACCACTGGGCGGCGCTGGTCTTCGTCACCGGCATGCTCGTCCACATGATGCGGGTGTTCTTCACCGGCGCGTTCCGCAAGCCGCGCGAGCTCAACTGGCTGTTCGGCTGGACCCTGCTGTTCCTCGGCATCATCACCGGTCTGACCGGCTACTCGCTCCCCGACGACCTGCTGTCCGGCACCGGCATCCGCTTCGCCGACGGCGCGATCCTGTCCGTCCCGATCGTCGGGACGTACCTGTCCTTCTTCCTGTTCGGCGGGGAGTTCCCGGGGCACGACATCATCTCGCGGCTCTTCCCGGTCCATGTCCTGCTGTTGCCGGGGATCATGCTGGGCCTGGTCGTCGCCCATCTGATCCTGGTCTTCTACCACAAGCACACCCAGTACCCGGGGCCCGGACGGGACCAGAAGACCGTGGTCGGCATGCCCTTCCTGCCGGTCTACATGGCCAAGGCGGGCGGTTTCTTCTTCCTGGTCTTCGGCGTGCTGGCGTTCATGGGCGGCATCGCCAGCATCAACCCCGTGTGGGCCTTCGGACCCTACCGCCCGGATCTGGTGACCACCGGCGCCCAGCCCGACTGGTATCTCGGCTTCTCCGAGGGCCTGATCCGGGTGATGCCGGGATGGGAGCTCAACTTCTGGGGCCACACCCTGGAACTCGGCGTCTTCATCCCCTTCACGCTCTTCCCGCTGCTGCTGCTCGCCCTCGGCCTGTACCCCTTCCTGGAGGCATGGATCACCGGCGACAAACGCGAGCACCACATCCTGGACCGGCCGCGCAACATGCCGGTCCGCACCGGGCTGGGCGCGGCCTGGCTGGCCCTGTACCTGGTGCTGCTGATCGGCGGCGGCAACGACATCGTGGCCACCCATCTGCATCTGTCCATCAACTCGATCACCTGGTTCGTGCGGGTCTCCTTCTTCGTGGCGCCGGTCGTCACGTTCCTCGTCACCAAACGGGTCTGCATGGGCCTGCAGCGCAAGGACCGGGACAAGGTGCTGCACGGCAGGGAGAGCGGCACCATCAAACGGCTGCCGCACGGCGAGTTCGTCGAGGTCCACGAGCCCCTCGCGCAGGACCAGCTGTTCACCCTCACCCAGCACGAGCAGAACCCGCCCTACGAGATCGGCCCGCTCGTCGACGCGAACGGCGTACGGCGGCCGGTCAGGCCGGGGCAGCGGGTGCGCGCCCGGCTGGCCCGGGTGATGTTCGGCTCGGAGTCGCACATCCCGAAGCCGACGGTGGAGGAGTACCGGGAACTCACCAGGGGCGATCACCACCACTGAGGACCAGGGCGCGGCACTCCTCGGGCCCGCCCCACGCGGTGCGCAGGGCGCGGGCCTTGGTCAGCCACAGGGACAGGTCGTACTCCGCGGTGTAGCCGATCGCGCCGTGCAACTGCAGCGCCGTACGGGCGGTGGCGTACGCCGCCTCGGATGCCGTGACCTTGGCGGCGGCCACGTCGGCGGGGGCCATGGTGAGCGCGGCACCGAACACCAGGGGGCGGGCGAACTCCAACGCGATCTTCGCATCGGCCAGTCGATGCTTGACGGCCTGGAAGGAGCCAATGGGGACGCCGAACTGGGTGCGCAGCCGAACGTAGGCGACGGTTCGGTCCAGGAGGGCCAGTCCGACGCCGAGGCACTGGGCGGCAGCGGCGAGGCGCCCCCAGGTCAGGGCGGGGGCGACAGCCTCGGAGACCTGCGCACCGGCGGCGAGCAGTTCCCCGCCGGGCGCCGGCGCGAAGAGGCGGCGGGCGGGGTCGAGGGAGGGGTGCGGCCGGCCGGGCGGGGGAGCGAGGCGCAGCTCGGTGCTTCCTGGCGCCACGGTCAGCCGTACGTCCGCCATGTCCGCGTCCAGCGCATACGGCCCCGTCGCGAGCGTCGCCGCCGACTCGCCCGAGGCCAGTGCGGGCAGCAGACGCTTGGCCGGGCCTGTGTCGTCCAGTGCGCCGAGCAGGGCGGCCGCCGAGACCGTCTCCACCACCGGGCCCGGCACCGCATGTCGCCCCAACTCGACGAACGCGACGGCGAGTTCGACCGGACGCGGCCCCAGGCCGCCGTACTCCTCGGGGACCGCCAGCGCGAAGACGCCCGCGTCCGCGAGACGGGACCACAGCGCGCGGCCGCTTGAGTGCTCGCCTCGGCTCCAGTCCCGTACGGTCGAAGGCATGTCGGCGGCGGTCAGCCTGGCGTCCAGCGAGGCCGCGAACGCAAGCTGCTCGGCGTCAAGGAGGAATCGCATGAGTAACGTCCCTTCGAAACGTTCGGCATACCTTCGGGCGCGGGAGTTGCGGTGCAGTTCGGAAGCGCCCTGAAGGGGCGCGGGGCTGTGTTGAACATGCGGCTACCGCCGCGTGGGCGCGCCAAGCCACGACGGCGCCGCAGACGACAAACAACCCGTCGCGGCGGACCCGGCGGAGCCATCAGCGCCCCTTCGGCAGGCCGAGCAGCCGCTCGGCGATGATGTCGCGCTGGATCTCGTTGGTGCCCGCGTAGATCGGTCCGGCGAGGGAGAAGACATAGCCCTCGGCCCACTCCGAGTCCGCCGCCTCGCCCTGTGCGCCGAGCAGATCGAGGGCCGTCTCGTGCAGCGCGATGTCGTACTCGGACCAGAAGACCTTGTTCAGGCTGGATTCCGGGCCGATGGAGGCGCCCTCCAGGAAGCGGGAGGCGGCGGCGAAGGTGAACAGCCGGTAGGCCCGGGCGCCTGTCAAGGCGTCCGCCACCTGCGCCTGGGCGGTGGGCGGGCAGCCCTGCCGCTGCCAGAGACGGTGCAGCCGTTCCGCCGCGGCCAGGAAGCGGCCGGGGGAGCGGAGCATCAGCCCCCGCTCGTTGCCCGCCGTCGACATCGCGATCCGCCAGCCCTCGCCGGGCGCGCCGATCACGTCCTCGTCCGGCACGAACACCTCGTCCAGGAACAGCTCGGCGAACGCCGGTTTCCCGTCGAGGCGGCCGATCGGGCTGACCGTGACACCGGGCGCGCGCAGGTCGAACATCAGGTAGGTCAGGCCCTGATGGGGCTTCGGGGCCCTCGGGTCGCTGCGGAACAGGCCGAAGGCGCGGTCCGCGAAGGCGGCCCGCGACGACCACGTCTTGTGCCCGCTCAGCAGCCAGCCCCCGTCCGTGCGCACCGCCTTGGACCGCAGGGACGCCAGATCCGAGCCCGCCTCCGGCTCCGACCAGGCCTGCGCCCACACCACCTCGCCCGTGGCCATGGGCGGCAGCACGCGCGCTCTCTGCTCCTCGGTGCCGTGCTCGAACAGGGTCGGGGCGAGCAGACTGATCCCGTTCTGACCCACCCGGGCCGGGGCCCCCGCCGCCCAGTACTCCTCCTCGAAGATCAGCCACCGGACCAGGCCGGAGTCCCTTCCGCCGTACGCCGTCGGCCAGTTGACGACCGACCAGCGGTCCGCGGCCAGTCCGGCCTCCCACGCGCGGTGGGCCGCGAAGCCCTCCGCGGTCTCCAGGGACGGCAGGGCAGCGCGCGGTACCCGGTCCGCGAGCCAGGCCCGGGCCTCGGCGCGGAAGGCCTCCTCTTCCTGTGTGAAGGCGAGATCCATCGGCTGCCATCCTTCCCTAACAAGTGTTTGGTAGGTTAGCGTGGGGCTATGACAGTCGTCGAGAGTCCCGTGTACGAGCCGGGGCACGGGCTGCTGAAGGGACGCGCCGCCGTCATCACCGCGGCGGCCGGGGCGGGCATCGGCGGCGCGACCGCGCGGCGTTTCCTGGAGGAGGGCGCACGCGTGCTGATCGGCGACGCGCATGTGCGGCGCCTCAAGGAGTACGAGGCCGAGCTCGCCCGCGAGTTCGGGGCGTCGTCGGTGGCCGCCCTGCCGTGCGACGTCACCGACGAGGGCCAGGTGCAGGCGCTGTTCGAGGCCGCCGTGCGGGAGCACGGGCGGCTGGACGTGGTGGTCAACAACGCCGGTCTGGGCGGCACGTCGGACCTCGTCGACATGAGTGACGAGCAGTGGGCCCGCGTCCTCGACGTGACGTTGAACGGCACGTTCCGGTGCACACGGGCGGCGCTGCGGCTGATGCGGGCGGACGGACGCGGCGGCGTGATCGTGAACAACGCCTCCGTGGTCGGCTGGCGCGCCCAGGCCGGGCAGGCCCACTACGCGGCGGCGAAGGCGGGCGTGATGGCGCTGACCCGGTGCGCGGCGATGGAGGCCGCCGAGTACGGGGTGCGCGTCAACGCCGTCTCGCCGAGCCTGGCCATGCACCCGCACCTGGTGAAGGTGACGACGCCGGAACTGCTGGAGGAACTGACCGCACGCGAGGCCTTCGGGCGGTATGCACAGCCCTGGGAGGTGGCCAACGTGATCGTGTTCCTGGCGTCCGGCTACTCCTCGTACCTGACCGGGGAAGTCGTCTCCGTCAGCAGCCAGCACGCCTGAGGACCGGAGCGGACGACAATGGACCCGTGCCGACCAAGAAGAAGCCCCAGGTGACCGCCGCACCCGCCCGGCGGCGCGAACTCCTCGAGACCGCCGCCGAGGTCTTCGCCGAGCAGGGCTACAACGCCACCACCGTACGCAAGATCGCGGACCACGCGGGCATGCTCGCGGGCAGCCTCTACTACCACTTCGACTCCAAGGAATCGATGCTGGAGGAGATCCTGCGCACCTTCCTCGACGAGCTCTGGGGCGGCTACGACACCGTCCTGGACGCCGGGCTGGGACCGCGGGAGACCCTGGAGGCCCTGGTCACCGAGTCGTTCCGGGAGATCGACCGGCACCGCGCCGCCGTCGCGATCTACCAGAAGGAGAGCAAGCAGCTGCTCGCGCAGGAGCGGTTCGCGTTCCTCGCCGAGTCGCAGCGCAAGTTCGAGAAGGCGTGGCTGGCCACGCTGGAGCGCGGAGTCGCCGCCGAGGTCTTCCGGGCCGACCTGGACGTCCGGCTCACCTACCGGTTCGTGCGCGACACCGTGTGGGTGGCCGCGTCCTGGTACCGGCCCGGCGGACAGCACAGCCCGGAGGAGATCGCCCGGCAGTACCTGTCGATGGTGCTGGACGGGATCGCCGTACGCACGTAACCCGTGGGAAAGCTGGGGAGTCGCCATGGCCGAGGCCTATGTCGTCGAAGCGGTCCGTACGCCCGTGGGGCGGCGCGGGGGAGGACTGAGCGGGGTCCATCCCGCCGACCTCGGCGCCCATGTGCTGAAGGAGCTGATGGCCCGCTCGGGCGTGGATCCGGCCGCCGTCGAGGACGTCGTCTTCGGCTGTCTGGACACGGTGGGGCCGCAGGCCGGGGACATCGCGCGGACCTGCTGGCTGGCGGCCGGACTGCCCGAGGAGGTGCCGGGAGTGACCATCGACCGGCAGTGCGGCTCCTCGCAGCAGGCGGTGCACTTCGCGGCGCAGGCCGTGCTCTCGGGCACACAGGACCTGGTGGTCGCGGGCGGGGTGCAGAACATGTCGCAGATCCCGATCGCCTTCGCGACCCGCCAGGCCGCCGAGCCCCTGGGGTTCACCGAAGGCCCCTTCGCGGGCAGCGAGGGCTGGCGCGCACGGTACGGGGCCCAGCCGGTGAACCAGTTCGTCGGCGCGGAGATGATCGCCGCGAAATGGGGCATCAGCCGCCAGGACCAGGAGGAGTTCGCACTCAGGTCCCATCAGCGGGCGCTGCGCGCCATCGACGAGGGCCGCTTCGACCGCGAGACCGTCGCCCACGGCCCGGTCGCCGTCGACGAGGGCCCGCGCCGGGACACCTCCCTGGAGAAGATGGCCGGGCTGGGGCCGGTCCTCGACGGCGGCACCATCACCGCCGCCTGCTCCTCCCAGGTCTCCGACGGGGCGGCGGCGATGCTGCTCGCCTCCGAGCGGGCGGTACGCGAGCACGGACTGACGCCACGCGCACGCGTGCACCACCTCTCCGTGCGCGGCGAGGACCCGATCCGCATGCTCTCCGCCCCGATACCGGCCACCGCCCACGCCCTGAAGAAGACCGGCCTGACCATCGACGACATCGACCTCGTCGAGATCAACGAGGCCTTCGCGCCGGTCGTCCTGGCCTGGCTGAAGGAGACCGGCGCCGACCCGGACAAGGTGAACGTCAACGGCGGCGCGATAGCCCTCGGTCATCCCCTGGGCGCGACGGGCGTGAAGCTGATGACGACCCTGCTGCACGAACTGGAGCGCACAGGCGGCCGTTTCGGCCTGCAGACGATGTGCGAGGGCGGCGGCCAGGCCAATGTGACGATCATCGAGAGGCTGTGAGACGGCGGCGGACGCTCAAGCGTCGCCGACCGCCAGTGTGCCGATGATGTCCTCCGCTTGGGCCATCACCCCCTCCACCAGCTCCGCACACGAGGGCAGATCCCCGATCACCCCGGCGACCTGACCGGACGCCATCACCCCGAGGTCCGTACGGCCGTCCACCATGGCCGACTTGAGCAGCACGGGGGTGTTCGCCGCGAGCAGGACCTGACTCCAGGTGAGGTCCTTGCCGTGCTTCATGGCGAGCCCGTCGCGCACCAGCTGCCGCCAGGTCAGCCCGGACAGCCTGCGGAAGCCTGCCGCCCTGCGGACCGCGTGGAAGAGGGCCTGCGTGCGGCCGGAGTTCTCCAGGGAGTCCACCAGGTCCGTGCGGAGCATCCGGTGGGGCAGGCCGTCGACCGCCCTGGTCACGGTGATGTCCCGCACGGTCGCCGCCAGATACCGCGCCTTCACCGCGTCCGGCACGGTCGAGTCCGACGTCAGCAGGAACCGTGTGCCCATCGCGATTCCCGCCGCCCCGTACGCCAGCGCCGCGACCAGCCCCCGTCCGTCGAAGAAGCCGCCCGCCGCCACCACCGGTATCCGCACCGCGTCCACCACCTGCGGCAGCAGCACCGTCGTCGCGACCTCCCCGGTGTGCCCGCCGCCCTCGCCGCCCTGCACGATCACGGCGTCCGCGCCCCACGCGGCGACCTTCTCGGCGTGCCGGCGGGCCCCTATGGAGGGGATGACGACCACGCCCGCCTCCTTCAGCTCCGCGATCAGCTCGGCGGAGGGCGCGAGGGCGAAGGAGGCGACCCGCACGCCCTCCTCGATCAGGATCCGCACCCGGTCGCCGGCATCCGAGGCGTCGGCGCGCAGATTGACCCCGAACGGCGCGTCCGTACGGGACTTGACCTCCCGTACCGCCTCACGCAGCCGGTCGACCGTCATGGTCGCGGAGGCCAGGATGCCCAGGGCGCCCGCGTTAGCCGAAGCGGAGACCAGGCGCGGGCCCGCCACCCACCCCATGCCCGTCTGCACGATCGGATGCCGGACCCCGACCAGCCGGGTCAGAGCCGTCTCCCTCATGAACCGACCTCCCTGGCACGGCTGCCGGCCGGATCGATCACCTCACGGATCAGCTCCAGCTCCTCGGCGGTCGGCTCACGCGTCGTCGGCACCCCCTCCGGGACGGCCAGATCGAAGCCTGTCGCCTCTCTGACCTGCTCCACCGTGACACCCGGGTGCAGTGAAGCGAGCCGCATCGAGTGGTCGGGGGTGGCGAAGTCGAAGACGCCCAGATCGGAGACGACACAGGGGATGCGGTGGTAGCGCGCACCGGCCGCACGGTCGTATCCGACACCGCAGACCATGTCGACCTTCTCGACGAACACGCGCCGCGAATGCCTCGGCACCCAGTAACTCGTCGGATTGTTCAGGGTGTTGACCGGCGCGCCCCGCACCCCGAGCAACTGCCGCGTGGGGCGTTCCCAGTCGCCGATGCACGAGATGTTCTGGTTGCCGAACCGGTCGAGCTGGCTCGCGCCCATCATCACGTGCCGGCGGCCGCCGGAGACCAGGGCAAGGTGCTGCCGGTAGGGCAGCCAGCCCTCCGGCGTCCCGTCCGGGCGGACCAGCATCGCCTCGCCGTCGGTCAGCAGCAGGTCCGGGGAGAAGGTGAGCCGGGCGAGGCGGGCGCCGATGGACGGGATCAGTCCCATGGGGCTGGCGAGCACCTCACCGTTGCCCCGCCAGGCCTCGGCGCAGGCGATCACGCAGTACTCGGCGCGGGTGACGTCCGTCATGACTCCTCCCCGACCGCAGACTGATACGCCTGCTCGTCCCCGGACAGGAAACGGGCCGCGAATTCCGGCCACGGCGTGGTCGCGTATGTCTTCTGGAAGGCCTCGTCCCGCGCGTAGTCCGGCGCGCAGGAGGTGAAGTGCGCCCCGTTCGGCGCCTCGACGACGCCCGTCACCGTGTGCCGCTTGACCAGCAAGGTCTGCGGTGCGGCCTCCTTCGTCAACTCGGCCGTGTCGACGATCCGTTCGCACGACAGGTACGCCGCGTCCGCCGCCTCGCAGAACAGGTCGTCGAAGTACGGGTCGGGCCCCAGATACTGCCCGTTGCCCAGCCGGTCGGCGCGGCCCACGTGCACCAGGGCCGCGTCCATCCGCAGGGCGGGCATCGCCACGAACGTCTCCCCGTCCTCGTACGGCGAAGTCACCGTCCGCAGCGCGGGGTTGACCCGCATCACGTCCGAGCCGATGCCGGCCCGCACCGGCAGGAACGGCAGCCGGTTCGCCGCCGCGTGCAGCCCCCACATGAACATCGCCTCATCGATCTCCATCAGCTCGAAGGCACCGCGCTCGCGAGCCGCGCGGTAGTGCGGTTCGAGCGGGATGGAGTCGAGGGTGACGAAGGGCGCCACCAGTTTCCGGATCCGTCCGGCGGCCGCGAGCATGCCGACGTCCGGGCCGCCGTACGAGACGACGGTCAGCTCGCCGATACCGGACCGCAGCAGTGCCCTGACCAGGGCCATGGGCTTGCGCCGTGAACCCCAGCCGCCGATGCCGAGGGTCATGCCGCTGTGCAGACGGGAGACGACCTGCTCGGCGGTCATCGTCTTGTCACTCACGTCTGTGCACCCTCCCTCTCGTCCCTCTCGTCCCTCTCGTCCCTCTCGCCTTTCTCCTTGCCGAAGGCGCCGCGGACCCGGTCGCCCGCCCCGACCGTGTTCGCCTCGTAGGTGAAGCCCTGCTCGAAGCGGTAGCTGCGGCGCACGTCGACCGGGTCGATCCCGTTGATGGCGGCCTTGGCCAGCCGCAGCAGCTCACCGTCCTTCGCGGCTATCTCGCCCGCCAACTCCAGGGCTGCGGCCCGCAGTTCCTCCCGCGGCACCACCCGCCACACCGAGCCGTGTGCGTGCAGTTCGGCGGCGGTCGCGGTGCGGGAGGTGTAGTACAGCGCGCGCATCAGGTGCTGGGGGACCAGCCGGGACAGGTGTGTGGCCGCGCCCAGGGCGCCACGGTCCAGCTCGGGCAGCCCGAAGGTGGCGTCCTCGCTCGCCACGATCACGTCCGCGTTCCCCACCAGCCCGACCCCGCCGCCCAGGCAGAAGCCGTGCACCGCCGCCACCACGGGCACCTCGCACTCGTACACCGCAGCGAACGCCTCGAAGCAGCCGCGGTTGGCACCGGCCAGGGCGCTCGGTCCCCGCGCCTGTATCTCCTTGATGTCCACACCCGCGTTGAACCCGCGCCCGTCCGCCGCCAGCACCACGCACCGCACCTGCGGGTCGCGGCCGGCCGCGCGCACCGCGTCGGCCAGCGCGAACCAGCCGCCCACCGGCAGCGCGTTGACCGGCGGGAAGTCGACCGTCACGACGGCGATGCCATTTTTTCCGGGCCCCTTTTCCGGGGCCGAGGTGGAGACACCCATGCGCACATCAGCTACCTTTCCAACCAACGCCTTTCCACCAAACATTTGTTAGGTGCGAGTCTTCGAAGCTAGCAGCCCTCGGATCGGAGCGGGAGGCCTGTGGATAAGTTGCGGCGGCCGCAGCTGAGCGGCAGGACCGTCGTCGTCACCGGCGGCACCCGCGGTGTCGGAGCGGGGATCGCGCAGGCCTTCGCCGAGGCCGGTGCGCGGGTCGTGGCCTGTGCGCGCAGACCGCCCGACGTCCCGGTCGAGGGCGTCGAGTTCACGTCCCTCGACCTGCGCGATCCACCCGCCGTGCGGTCCTTCTTCGCCGCGCTCCCACGGCTGGACGTCCTGGTCAACAACGCGGGCGGCGGGCCCTACCGGCTGCTCACCGACGCGGAAGCCGAGCGGCACGCGCGCGTGCTGGAGCTCAACCTCCTCGCGCCGCTGACGGCTTCCCTCGCCGCTTACGAACACCTCAGGCGGGCGCAGGGCTCCGTGGTGATGATCGGCAGCGTCAGCGGGAGCCGCCCCTCGCCCGGTTCCGCGGCCTACGGGGCGGCCAAGGCGGGCCTGGAGAACCTCGCCCGCTCGATGGCCGTGGAGTGGGCGCCCGAGGTGCGCGTCAACACCCTCGTCGTCGGGATGGTCCGCACCGAGCTGGCCCACCTCCACTACGGCGGCCAGGACGGCATCGAGGCGGTCTCCCGCACGGTGCCGCTCGGCCGTCTGGCCACACCCGAAGACGTGGGCGCGGCCGCCGTGTTCCTGGCCTCCGACGCGGCCGCCTACATCAGCGGGGCGAGCCTGCTGGTGCACGGGGGAGGGGAGCGGCCGGCGTTCCTGGATGCGGCAACTGCCAACAAGGAGACGTGAGATGAGCGGAATCTGCGACGGGCGGGTCGTGGTCGTCACCGGAGCCGGCCGCGGCCTCGGGCGAGCGCACGCGCGCGCGTACGCGGCGGAGGGCGCCCGGCTGGTCGTCAACGACCTGGGGGTGGGTCTGGACGGGGCACCGGGCCCCGGCAGTCCGGCCGGGCGGGTGGTGGAGGAGATCCGCGCGGCGGGCGGCCAGGCGATCGCCCACGGCGGCGACATCGCCACCACCGAAGGGGCGGCCTCCCTGATCGCGACGGCCCTGGAGGCGTACGGCCGGCTCGACACCCTCGTCAACAACGCCGGCTTCCTGCGCGACCGGATGCTCGTCAACCTCGACGAGGACGACTGGGACGCCGTCCTGCGCGTCCACCTCAAGGGCCACTTCCTGCCGCTGAAGCACGCTGCCGCGCACTGGCGGGCCGAGGCCAAGGCGGGCCGCATGCCGGTGGCCCGGATCGTCAACACCAGTAGCGGCGCCGGGCTGCTGGGGTCGGTCGGTCAGGGCAACTACAGCGCCGCGAAGGCCGGCATCGTCGGCCTGACGCTGGTCGCCGCGGCCGAACTGCGCCGCTACGGCGTCCAGGTCAACGCCGTCGCGCCCGCTGCCCGCACCCGGATGACGGAACGCACCTTCGCCGACACGATGACGGCGCCCGCCGACGGCTTCGATGCGATGGCTCCCGAAAACGTCTCCCCGCTCGTGGTCTGGCTCGGCTCCGCCGCAAGCGCCGGTGTGAGCGGGCGCGTGTTCGAGGCGGAGGGCGGCCGGATCACGGTCATGGAGGGCTGGCGGCCGGGCCCGAGCGCCGACAAGGGAGCGCGCTGGAGTCCCGGCGAGGCGGGCGAGGCGGCGCTGAAGCTGCTGGCGGAGGCGGCGGAGCCGGGCGCGGTGTACGGGGCCTGAGCGGACTCAGCCGGTGAGGCGGGCGGCGGCCTTGCGCTGCTCCTCCGTCATCACCTGAAGGAAGCGGATCACGGTCTCCAGCTCGTCCGTGCTGAACTGCTCGCACGCCGCGGCGATGTCGCGCGCCCACTCCTCGAAGAACGCGAAGAGATGGGCGATCTTCTCCCGGTTCAGCTCGACGAGCACCCGCCGCTTGTCCGTCGGGTGCTTGATCCGGCGTACGAATTCCTTGGCTTCGAGGCGGTCGACCAGGCCGGTGACGGATGCGGGCGCCAGGCCGGTGCGCTCGGCGAGGTCCTTCGCGGTGAGTGGGCCGTGCCGCTCCAAAAGGTCGAGGGCCTTCTCCTCGCTCGGGATCAGGCCCTGCCGGGCGGACACCGCGGAGTGGAACATCACCGTGGCCCCGCTGTTCTCCCGGCCCACCGCGAACAGCCGCAGCAGTGTCTCGGCCCGCCGCGGGTCGTCCGTGGGGACGGCCCCTTCGAGGTTCGGCACCAGCCGCCGTTCGGATCCCGTCTCGCTGCCGCTCATGGGGTCAGCGTAGCAAATATTTCGTTCGGCCGAACTAAGTACTTGCGATCATCGAAGCATCGGTGCAAGTCTTTCGTTCGTCCGAACGAAATAAATCTGGGCTCGACGACGTCCGGAACCCCACGGGAGACGCCATGACCACCACCCTTGCCATGTCCCCGCCCACCGACGCGGCTCCGTACCCACGCCGCTGGGCAGCCGCCGTCGTGATGATGATCGCGGCGCTGATGGACCTGCTGGACGTCACGATCGTCAATGTGGCGATCCCGTCCATCGGCCGCGACCTGCACGCCTCGCAGAGCGAGCTGCAGTGGCTGGTCTCCGCCTATCTGCTGGGCTTCGCCGCCACGCTGATCGTTTCCGGGCACCTCGGGGACCGCTTCGGGCGCCGCGGACTGTTCCTCGCCGGCACCGCGGGCTTCGGACTGGCGAGCCTGGGGTGCGGCCTCGCCCAGACGCCCGGCCAGCTGATCGCCGCACGGGCCGTGCAGGGTGTGCTGGCTGCGGTGCTGATCCCGCAGGTGCTCGGCTCGTTCCGCACCCTGTTCGCGGGCAAGGAGCGCGGGGCCGCGTTCGGGATGTACGGGGCCGTCGCCGGGTTCGCCTCGGCGGTGGGGCTGCTCCTCGGCGGTCTGCTGACCGATGCCGATCTGTTCGGCTGGGGCTGGCGCTCGGTGTTCCTGGTGAACGTGCCGGTTGCGGTGGGCACACTGATCGCGGGCCTGGTGCTGGTGCCGGCCACTAAGGAGCGGTCGGCCGGGCGGCCGGATCTGCTGGGGAGCGCGGTGCTGGCGGCCGGGCTGGTGGCGATCGTGCTGCCGCTGGTGCAGGGCCGGGGGAACGGATGGCCGGTGTGGGGCTGGTTCTGCCTCGCCGCGGGTGTCTGCGCCGTCGCCGGGCTCGGGGTGTTCGAGGCGCGCCGGCGTGGTGCGGGGACGGTGCCGCTGCTGCCGGCGCGGGCGTTCCGGCTGCCCGCGTTCTCGGTGGGCGTGCTGGTGCAGCTGCTGTTCTCGGTCGGCATGCAGGGGTTCTTCCTGGTCTTCGCGCTCTGGCTGCAGGGGAGCGAGCAGTACACGCCGATGCAGGCCGGAGTGGTCACCGTGGCCTTCTCGGTCGGAGGGTTCCTCACCGCGCCTGCCGCGGACGCACTCGCGGTGCGCTTCGGGCGCCTCGTGCTCGGGGTCGGCGCGCTGATGATGGCCGCAGGTCTGGCCTGGGTGTGGGCAGCGGTCACCGACGCGCCCGCCGTACACACCGGCGCGTGGCCGCTGGTGCCCGGCCTGGTGGTCGCGGGGGCCGGACTGGGCTTCCTGGTGGTGCCCCTGGTGAACGTGGTGCTGTCCGCGGTGCCGGGGGAGCTGGCGGGCGGAGCGTCCGGGATCTTCTCCACGGCACAGCAGTTCGGGGGCGCGCTCGGGGCGGCGGTCGTCGGCACGGTGTTCTTCGACCACGCCGGGAACGGCCTGACGGACGCCCTGACGGCGGCGATGCCGTGGGTGACCGGGGCGTTCGTGGTGTGCGCGGCACTGTGCGCGGCACTGCCACGCCGGGCGGTGTCTTCCGGCCCGTCCGGAGCGTGAGGCATTTCAGCCCGTCCGGCCTTTGAGGACGAGGCCGTTCAGGCCGAACGGGGGTCTGGGGGCAGAGCCC
>NZ_JBSFHW010000061.1:0-53437 GCF_053597275.1 Streptomyces sp. NPDC001492
CCCGCTGCCGACACCGGCCGCCGCACCGACATGCAATGAGGCCTCGAACGCCGGACGGGCTGAAAATATGTGGCGGCCCGCAGCGATCCAGACCAGGAGTTGATGATGACGACCACTGTCGTGCGTACCGTCGCCGGAGCCGTGCGTGGGCGCCTTGAGGACGGGCTGGCGGTGTTCCGCGGCATTCCGTTCGCCGAACCGCCCGTCGGGAAGGACCGGTTCGGGGCGCCGCGCCCGGTGCGGGCCTGGGAGGGGACCCGGGAGGCGTACGCGTTCGGGCCGCCGCCTCCGCAGGAGTCCGGCCTCCAGGGGCGCAGGGCCGTGCTGAACGTCCCCGAGGGCGACGAGTGGCTGACCGTCAATGTCTGGACCCCGGAGGCGGATTCGGGCGGTCTTCGGCCGGTGATGGTGTGGATCTACGGCGGGGCCTACAAGCTGGGGCACTCCGGCAGTCCCGGTTACGACGCCCAGCGCATCGCGCGTGACGGTGACGTGGTCGTCGTGACGCTCAACTACCGAGTGGGGATCGAGGGGTTCGCGCTCATCGAGGGGGCGCCCGCCAACCGGGGGCTGCTCGATCAGGTGGCCGCGCTGGAGTGGGTGCGGGAAAACATCGAGGGGTTCGGCGGGGATCCCGGGCAGGTGACCGTCTTCGGTGAATCCGCCGGGGCCGGGTCGGTGGCCTCGCTGCTTGCCATGCCGAGCGCGCGGGGGCTGTTCCGGCGGGCGGTCGCGCAGAGTATGCCGGGGACCTACTTCTCCGGCGAGCTGGCCCGTGACATCGCGTCCGCCATCGCCGAGGAGGCGGGGCTGCGCCCGACGGCGGCCGATCTCGCCACCGTCGATCCCCGGCAACTGACCTCGGTGGGCGAGGCGTTGAGCGCCCGGATGATGTCGTACGCGGACCGGTGGGGGCAGGTGGCCCCGACGGCCACCCCCTTCTCGCCGGTGGTCGACGGCGAGGTGCTGCCGTGCACTCCCTGGCAGGCGCTGAAGGCGGGCGCGGGAAAGGACGTCGACCTGCTCGTCGGGCACAACCGCGACGAGTTCCGGCTGTTCCTCGTGCTCGGCGGGATGCTGGGCAAGATCGGGGAAGAGCAGGCGGGCTGGGCGCTGCGGATGTTCGGTCCGGGGCCGGACGGGGAGCGGGCGTATCGCGCGGCCTTCCCCGAGGCCACGCCGGGTGAGCTGTTCGAACGCGTGCAGACGGACTGGTTGTTCAACATGCCCTCACTGCACCTGGCCGAGGCACAGGTCGCGGGTGGCGGGCGCGCCCATCTGTACGAGCTGACCTGGGCGGCCCCCGGCGGCGGGGGCGGCCTCGGCGCCTGCCACGGACTGGATATCCCGCTGCTGTTCGGCACGTTCCAGGCGGACCTGGGGCAGTTGCTGTTCGCGGGTACGGGAGCCACCGCGGAGGGGGAGGCGCTGTCGTCCCGTTTCCGGGAGTCCTGGACGGCGTTCGCGCGAACCGGGGACCCGGGCTGGCCGGCGTTCGAGCCGGAGGAACGCCTGGTGCAGGTGCTGGATGCCGGGCCGAAGGCGCAGGTCGGGCCGTATCCGGAGGAGACCTCGCGACGGCTGTGGGAGGGGTACGAGTTCGCGCCGCTCCCGCTGCTCAAGTAGGCGGCGCTAGAGGTTTCCGAGCGGCTCGATGTCGACCTTCACCGGTGTGCCCCACACGCGCAGCACCTCGTAGTCGGTGAACTCGTGCACCAGCCGGTACGCCATCGCGGGGCGCGGGCCGCGGCGCTGAGCGGCGAGGTACAGCTCGGCCTCGCGGCGGTCCCGCCTCGGCGTCCCGCACAGGTGCCAGGTCTGGCCGTTCCACGCCTCCGCCAGCCAGCGCTGCTGGGGCTGCGGGCGGTCGGCGCTGACGCCGTAGCGGGAAGGGGCGGTCTCGGTGGTGTGCGGGGGCACGGGGCCGCCGTTGAACTCGGCGCGGCGGGCCGCCCGGCGCCGGGTCTCGCAGAGCAGGCAGAGGTCGTGGGCGTTCTCGTCGACCGGGCCGTTCGGGTGCTCGGGGCAGCGGGTGGCGGGCGCGGCGCCGGTGACGCTCTCCTGCAGGAGGTCGAGGGCGCGCTTCAGGTCGGCCTTGACCTCGTGGAGCCTGGCGTCGGGGGTGTCGGCGGTGAGGGATTCGCCGTGCTCGCCGAGGAGGCGGAGGGCGCGGCCCAGGGCCGTCAGTTGGGCGTGGTTCATAGGTATCAGTGTGCGTACTCCTTGAGCTTTTCGGTGTCCGAGGTGCTGTTCACGGGGCAGGACGCTTGAGCTTCGGGTGCGGGTGTCAGGTCGCCCAGTAGTCGCGGTCCGGCAGTTCGACCCAGTGGTCCGGCGGGCCGACGACCCCTCGGGCGTCGGTCGGGCGCAGACCGGCGTACGCGAGCGAGCAGGCCACCGCCCGGCTGCTGTACACGTACGAGAACAGGACCTCCTCGGGGCTGTCCCCCGCGTCCGGGCCGCCGCCCGGGTGCAGGTCCCAGCCCTCGCAGACGCCGTCGCGGTGGATGCTGCCCTGGTTGCCGCTCTTGGGATTGGCGTACAGGCCGTAGGAGACGGTGCCCGCCGAGAGGCGGGTGTGGACGCCGGGCATCGAAGGTCCGTAGCCCCACGGCTGGGTGAGGACACAGCCGCCCGGCACGGTCGTCACCCCGACGATCCGCAGGGTCTCGTCCGGGTCGTGGGCGTACGGGTCCTCCTCCAGCTCGGCCGTCAGCTCGGGGTCGGCCGGGGTTGCCTCCAGGCGCCGTATCGCCTCCGCCGCGTCGATTCCGCCCACGCACGCCAGTCCCAGGCCCTCGTCGTGGATCTCGCCGAGGGCCGCGATGAGCCGTCGGCCCGCCGCCGCCACCGCGCGCTCGGCCTCCGTCAGACCGGGCTGAGCTTCGGGCTGGCCGGCGAACAGCTCGGGCTCCGGTCCGGCGAGACTCAGCCGCGCCGGCGTCCAGCCGCCGTGCCCCACCCGTCCCGGGTCGGCTCCGGCGGCGACCAGCGCCCGGGCGTTCTCCGCACGGCCCGCCACCACCGCCTCCCACAGTGCCGTCGTCCCGCCCTCCAGCGCGTCCACGTCCGCCACGCGCCGGGCCAGTTCCGCGACGACCTCGGGCGAGCCGAACAGCGCCGCCCGGTGCAGGGGCCGCGACCCTCCGACACCCCATCTCTCCGGGTCGGCGCCCGCGTCGAGGCGCCGCGTCACCTCCTGGTGGTCCTGCCAGCCCCGGTAGTCCATGCCCGCCCAGCCGCCGTCCGTGCCCGTCATCCCGTGCCCCCTCCAGCCCTTCGATCTCCGTGCCCACCACCCTCGCAGGCGCCACTGACAACGGGCGGTACCCGGCTCGGCAACTCCTCTCAGTAACTCGACTTTGTCACTTGACTCAGACGACCGACAAACTCCATGATGGAGCCATCGCAAGGCGCTGGATCGAAGGCCGGGAACACTTTCGAGGCCGTCGGTCGGCGTCCCGTCGCACCAGGAGGAATTCCGATGACCGACATGATCGCCGTCGCGTACCCCAGTGAGACCGTCGCCGAGCAGGCGCTCACGGAACTGCGCGCCCTGCACACCGAACACACCGTGCATGTGGCCGACGCGGTACTGCTCATCCGTGACCACGACGGTGAGGTGAAGATCCCCGGCAAGCCCCACCCCGCCGCTTCCGGCGCCCTGGGCGGTGCGCTGTGGGGAGGTCTGATCGGACTGCTGCTCCTTCAGCCGCTGCTCGGCGCCGCCATCGGCGCGGCCGCGGGCGGAGCGGTCGGCGCGACCGCCGAGGACGACGAACGGACCCAGTTCGTCAAGAGCCTCGGCGAGCGCCTGGCACCCGGGCACGCCGCGGTGATCGCGGTGATCTACGACGCCACCGCGGACAAGGCGCTGCCGCGTATAGCCCGGTTCGGCGGCGAGGTCCTGCACACCTCACTCAGCCAGGCGGACGAGGAGGAGATCCGCTCCGCCCTGAACGCCCAGCAGGCGGCGACGGTTGCTTAGTGGGCCCGCACGTCCTCGACGAACGCGGTCCATGCCTCGGCCCGGAACACGAGCTTCGGGCCGAGGGGGTTCTTTGAATCGCGGACGGGGACGACGGTGGGGTGGCCTTCGGCTATTTCGAGGCAGTTGTCGCCACCGCCGCCGCTGTAGCTCGACTTGTGCCAGGTGGCCGTGCTCAGGTCGTATTCAGGGGTGTTCCTCATGGGCGTAATCCTGCGCCAACCCCTCGATCAGGGCCAGGGACTTCTCCCGCGAGAGTGCGGAGGCCACGATGAGATCGAATACGAACCTCAGTTGGGTGACCGTGGCTGGATCGTCCTCCAGCCGCCCGTGGCAAACCCCCTCGAAGTAGACCAGCGGAGGGGCGTCCTCGAACTCCATCAGCTTCATGGCGCCCTGCATCGCCGCGTGCGCACCTGCGCTGAACGGCAGCACCTGCACGAGGGCCCGGCTCCGGTGTATCAGATCGGCGATGTGGCCCAGGGCCTCCGCCATCACTGCCCGGCTGCCGACCTTCCGGCGTAGCGCCGCCTCGTCAAGTACGGCCCACAACCTTGGGCTTGTTGGATGGGCGAGTAGACGGGTCCGAGCCATCCGGCCATCCACCCACCCGTCAATGGTCTCCTCCGGGGCCGTGGGGTCGTGCGCGCGGCTCACGGCCCTTGCGTACGTGGGCGTCTGCAGCAATCCGGGGATCAGGAGCGGTGCATACTCCCTGATCCACTTGGCTTGAGCCTCTGTCTCCGCCACCTCCGCGAAGTGCTCCGGATACTCGTATTTGGACTTGGCCGCCGCCCGGCAGTTCCGCAGGAAAAAGCCCCCCGTCTCCAACACCTCATCCAGCAACCGCGCATACTCCGGCTGCATCCGCCGAGTCCCCGCCTCCAACTGCCCGATGAACGACCCGCTCACGAACAGCCGTAGCCCGAGCTCCTCCTGACTCAGCCCGGCCTGCTCGCGTGCGTGCCGCAGCTCCGCGCCCAGCAGAGCCCGCGGCGATGACGACGGATCGAGGTCCTTCGGTCCCGGCATGTGCAACTCCCTGTCGTACGGAGGGGGTTGTTGGAACGTTTCGTATGGCCAGGTTAGAGGCGTTGCGGCCACGCTGTGTTGCGAACAGCAAACTCAGCGTGGAGGTACGAGCGACGTGCGGTCGACCGAAGAAGTCGTCGAAAGCCTGCGGCAGGCCCTCACGGGCGTCGGGGTGGCCCTGCCGTCCCTCTGCGTCGATCCCGTGACCGCGGCGAGCGAGGAGCCGTTCGCGCTCGTCGACCTCGGGCGCTGCAATGTCCGTACGGCGGAGAAGCTGGCGTCCGTGCTGCGCGGGGAGCGGCCGGCGGTCGGTGCATACGCAACCGATGTGCGGGACGGGCGGGTCGGCGAGGTCATGGGGCATGTCGGCGGGCGGGTGCAGTTGCGGCCGGTCGGCGGCGGGCGGGAGTGGGAGTGCCCGCCGGAGGCGGTGGGGGTGGCGCCGCCGGAGGAGGTGCTGCGGGCTCGGGTGCGGAGCCGGAACAGAGGGGTGCGCCTCTCATGAGGGCTCATGGACCCTGGACCCCCTGGTGAACTGCCCCCGCCGGTGCGCCGCATCCTCCCCGGCGCCCGCCTGCGCCGCCGTGTCTGTCGGCGGTACTCGCTGGTGGCGCGCGCCGGGGCGGGAGGGGTCAGTTCTGCGGGACGCTCAGGAGCGTGATGATGCTGGAGAAGACACAGACGTCGTTCTGTACGGCGGTGATCAGGACCCGGTGCTGACCGGGCTGGTCCGTCGGGAACGGGTCGGTGTGGATCCAGCAGGGGGCGTCGAGTTCGGCGTAACGGGCGAAGACGACGTCCATGGAGAGCATCGCGGCCGGCTGCTGCACCGCCGTGTGGCTGGCCTGGCGCGCCGCTTCGAGGAGCAGCATGCCGGGTGCGTGGTCGACCGGGTGGTCGAAGAGCACCGGGTGGCCCAGGTCGACGCGCAGCTGGTGACGCCGGGGCGAGTCGGTCGGTGAGAGGACGACGTCGGCGAAGTCCTGGCGGGCGACCTGGGCGGGCGCGGCCGGTGGGGGGAGCGGCAGCGCGCGGGCGATCGAGGCGTCGAGGTCGGCGTAGGGGCCCCGCAGGCGTTGGTAGAGCGCGGGGGCGGTGTTGGCGAACCGGGTCTGGGCGGTGCCCACCCGGACCCCGTCCCGGATCACGTCGACCTTCATCAGCATGCAGGCCAGACGGCCCATGCGGCGGACGACGTCGTGGCAGCTCACGCGGAGTTCGACCGAGGCCGTACCGGCGGTGGTGGCCAGTGCGGCGGGGGTCAGCGCGAAGCTGAAGTGGCTCCAGGACTGGCGGTGTCCCGCCGGGGCGTCGTAGGCGGCGTGGCTGAGCAGCGGTATGCACTGGCGGATCGACTCGGCCAGCAGCATGGGGTCGTGCAGGCCGTGCCGCGGTCCGTAGAAGGCGTGGTCCTGCGGCCAGTCGGCATGGACGGTGAAGACGTCGTTCCCGTTCTGGCACCACTGGGTCAGCAGTACCTCCGAGGCGGTGAGCTTGTGCACCTGCTCCTGGGTCACCGGCACCCAGGTCGGGACGGTGGAGTGGACATGCTGGATGGTGCTGGACATACGGAATCCCCCTGAGACGTATGTGAGCGCTGCGGCTGGCAGCCGCAGCCCCATAAACATAAAGAGTGCTCTGTTTGTTTGGCCCAAGGGGCGGTAAAGGGTCACTCATGGACCGATCAAGGCATGTGGGACATCGGCCTCCGGTTCCAGGAGGTTTCGTGGGGCTGCGGAGCGGCTGACCGGTGCACTGGACACCTCTCAAGGCCCGTGCGTAACCTGGTGCGTGTTCTAACCAAGAGAGTGCTCTGTTTATTTAGCGAGGAGGTCCAGTGGCGCAGCCTCAACAGGAGCGTGCCGTGCGGACAAGGGCGGCTCTCATCAAGGCGGCCGCCGAGGAGTTCGACCTCGCGGGGTACGCCGGCACGAGCACCACGAAGATCATCAAGCGGGCCGGGTCCACCATGGGGGCCCTGTACTTCCACTTCGGCTCCAAGGAGGGCGTGGCCAGGGCGGTCATGGCCGAACAGGCCGACGACCTGCCGGAGCGGACCGGCCGCAGCGGACTCCAGCGCCTGGTCGACCTCACCCTCGAACTGGCCCACGAGCTGCGGAGCAACGTCCTGCTGCGGGCCGGCGTGCGGCTGGCCGTCGAGCAGGGTGCCTTCGGCATCCAGGACGACACCGCCTACCAGCTGTGGATCACCCGGTTCAAGGAGGAGCTCATCGCCGCCGACGCGCTCGGCGAGCTGCGCGAGGGCGTGGACCCCGCCGGGTTCGCCCGGGTGCTGGTGGCCGCCTACAGCGGAACCCAGCTGCTGTCCCGGATCAGCACCGGCCATGAGGACCTCCGGGAGCGGATCGTCGAACTGTGGCAGTACTTCCTGCCCGCGGTCGCCACGCCCGAGACGATCGGCAAGCTGGACTTCGGCGTGCGGGGGCCGGAGACGGCGCAGTGACCCCGGACGGCGCGGCCGGCCCGTGGACCGTCGCGGTGACGGGCTCCACGGGCTTCATCGGCTCCGCGGTGGTACGAGCGCTGGCCGCCCGCACGGCTCCCGGCGGCCGGCCGCTGCGGGTGCGTGCGCTGGCCCGCGGCGCGAGTGCCGAGGTGCCGGGCGAGGGCACGGTGGAGCGGGTCCGGGCCGACGTCACTGACGCGGCGTCACTTCAGGCCGCTTTCAAGGGCATCGACGCCGTCGTGCACGCCGTCTCCTACGTCGGGGGCGATGCCCGGCAGGCCTGGTCGGTGAACCTCGAGGGGACCACCGCCGTCATGGCGGCCGCCCGGGAGGCCGGGGCCGACCGTATCGTCCACTTCTCCACGGCCGCGGTCTACGGCGCCGGTCCGCACCGCGGGATCGACGTCGACGGGGTCGACGCGGAGCCGGTGTCCGAGGCCAGCCGCAGCCGCCTCGCCGCCGAAGGGCCGGCCCTGGCGGCCGGTGCGCTGGTGCTGCGGCCGGGTCTGGTGATCGGCGAGGGGGACCGCTGGGTGGGTCCGGCCCTCGCCGAACTCACCCGGCGCGTACCGCCCGAGTGGGACGGCGGCACGGCGCTGCTGTCCCTCGTGGACGTGGACGACCTCGCGCGGCTGGCCGCCGCGGCCGTCACCGCGGGCACGCCGGTGCGCGGGGTGCATCACGCCGCCCATCCGGTGCCGGTGACCAGCGGCCGCCTCAGGCGGGTCCTGGCCGCACGCGGACTCGCCGAGCCCGCGCGCGGGGACGCCGACTGGGGGCAGTGCACCGCGCTGCTCGCGAACACACAAGGCCGTTGGGGACAGCGGCAGTTGGAGCTGCTGGGCCGGGACCACCACTACCGCAGCGACCTGATCTGGGAACTGCTCGCCACCGACCCCGGCCCGGGCCCGCTGGAGCGAAGGGGCGCCCGCTAGGGGCGGCCCCGGTGTCACGGCGACTTCGTCGGGCCCCCCTGCCTCACCGAGGCAGGGGGGCCTGTTCCCGTTCCTGGGGCCCCGTCGTGCGGGCGATGGTGGAGTGGCTCATTCCGCCTGCTTGCGAAGCGGTCGCCACTGCCAGAATAATATAGAGGGATCTCTTTTATTTACGTCCACGGTCCGGCCGGTGCCGACCGCGGGGCGGCCGGTCGGCCTCGGGACTTTGGAGGATGCATGGCAGTACAGGCCAGGGCGGAGCGCACGCGCGAAGCTCTCATCAGGGCCGCGGCCGATGTCGTGGACGACAAGGGCTACAACGGGGCCACCCTGGTCGCGATCAGCAGGTCCGCACGGGTCTCCATGGGGGCGCTGACCTTTCATTTCGCCAGCAAGAGCGAACTTGCCGAAGCCGTGGTCGAACGCGCCGCGACCGTTGCCGGCGAGCGGACCGCGTCCGCCGCCGCCGGGCAGGCGTCCCCGCTGCGCGCCGTCGGGGTGCTGCTGCAGGCGCTCGCCCGGCTCCTGGACGAGGACGTCGTGGTGCGTGCCGCCTCGCTGCTGGCGCGGGAGCGGCCGGACATCGTTCCGGCCTGGCACTCCTCGTGGACGCCGACGCTGTCCCAGTTGCTCAAGGAGGCGGAAGCGGCGGGGGAGTTGCGGCACGGTGTCCGGCCGCCCGTGGTGGCGGGACTGGTGATGTACCTGCTCACCGCTGCGGAGGTGCACCCGCGCACCGCGTCGGGGCAGGAGCGGTGCAGGGGGGCGGCGGGTGTCATGTCGCGCCTGTGGCCCTTCGTGTGCCACGGCATCGCGGTGCCCGCCGCCTAAAGCAAAGAGGTCACTCTTTTTTCTTTGCCATCTGTGTACTCGATCGGGCTCGAACTCGCTGGAAAAAAAGAGAGCTCTCTATATTCTTCTTGGATGTAGGGCCTACTCGGCCAGGAGACCGTACGGGGGAGAGCGAGGACCCGGTGAGGGATACAGAGACAGCAGGGACGGCACAGTCGGCGCCGACGGACGTCTGCAAGGTGCTGGCACGGGAAGTGCACGACCGGATCGGCAGCGGACTGGCGCTGGCACTGCGCCGTCTGGACATGCTGGAGACCACGGCGGCGGGGTCCGACCCGGAGGCCGCCGCCCGTCTGGAGCAGGTACGGGCCGCCGTGGTGGACGTCCTGTGCGCGACCCGGCAGGTGACCTCGGCACTGCGGGACTCGCCGCCGGCGGTCGCACCCTTCTCGATCGAGGACGCACTGCGCGGCTTCGTGCAGGCCATGGAGATCAGCGAGCCGAGGGTGGACCTGCGGGTCGACGGCGTGGACGGTCTGCTGCCGGCGGCCGTGGCGGACGCCGTGTTCCTCGCGGTCCGCGAGGCGATGCGCAACGCCGTGGCCCATGCGCACGCCCGGCACGTCGCCGTCCACATCACATGGGACGCCCGGGAACTGCACGCCTCGGTGGCCGACGACGGGGACGGCTTCGACCCCGCCGGGGTCGGCGAACGCGGTTCGACCAACGGACTGCTCGGCATGCGGGAGCGGATCCAGGCGGTCGGCGGCGTCACCACGGTCACCAGCGCACCCAGGCGCGGCACCCGGATCACGCTCTGGGTCCCGGTCAAGGAGAGGAACACCCGCCATGTCTGACGCCCCGACCCGCATACTCGTCGCCGACGATCACACCCTCCTGCGCGAGGCGATGGTCGAACTCCTGCAGAGCGAGCCCGACATGGAGGTGGTCGCACAGGTCGGCGACGCCCGCGCCGCCGTGCGGGCCGCCGCGGAACTGCGGCCCGACGTCGCGCTGATCGACGTGCAGATGCCGTACAACGAGGACCCGGGGGCCACCGTGCGCCGGCTTCTGGAGCGCCGGCCGGGGCTGCGGATCATCGTCCTGAGCATGGACGACCACCCGGCGCTCGTGCGCCGGCTGCTGGCGCTCGGGGTGCGCGGCTATCTCCACAAGAGCGCCAGCCGTCAGTCCCTGCTCGCGGCCATCCGGGAGCGGCCCGGCGGTGGGCGCACGGTGGTCACGGTGTCGATGCCGCCGCTCGCCGCCGCCGAGGGAGCCGGTCGGGCCGCCGTGATCTCCAAGCGCGAGACGGAGGTGCTCACCCTGGTCGCCGAGGCGCTGAGCAACCGGCAGATCGGCGCCCGCCTCGGTATCACCGAGGGCACCGTCAAGCGCCATCTGAGGAAGATCTTCGACAAACTGGACGCGGTGTCCCGGCTGGACGCGGTGAACAAGGCGGCGGCGCTTCAGCTCATCCGTCCGCGCAGTAAGCACTCCCTGCCGATGGCGGGGTGACGCCTCGGCGCACTGCGTGCACGGCCCCTGCCGGGTGTGAGGCGGGGGCCGTTGGCGTGGGACGGGGGTGTGAGCGGCAGCTCGCCGTGGGGGAGTTGTGGTGTGCCGGGTGCGGGTTCGTTGTGGCTGGTCGCGCCCACGCGGCGGAGCCGCAAATCGATACAGCCCCGCGCCCCTAAAAACAGGGCGCTGCACCCGCCGACGGCGTTGGCGGCCGCCGGTGCGAGTTCGACCGACGGCCCCCTCGGGGCGGTGCCGGTCAGGTGAGTGTGGTGCCGGGCAGAGGTTCCCGGCGGGTCCGGGCGAGGGTCGTGCGGATCGTGGTGGGGTTCAGGTCGGGCAGGGTGGTGTGGAGGTGGCCGTCGGGGCGGACGATCGCCGCGAGCGGGTGGCGGCCCAGTGCCCTGGTGAGCGGGCTTCGGGGGTCGGTGGGGGCCTCGACCACCTCGGCCTCGTCGCCGACGGCCGCGCGGATCGCCGCGCAGGTCCTGCGCCAGTCGGCCGGCCTGGTGCGGCCGGGGTGCAGCAGTACGGCGTACGAGCGGCCGGTGATGCGGGTCCAGGGCGCCCCGGTGCGGACCGGTTCCTCGCCGAGCAGGAGGGGCAGCCGGTCCCCGGGGACGGCCTTCGGCCCTGCGAGGGAGGTCCTGCGCGCGGTCGGGGCGCGGTAGCCCGACGTGAGCTGGCCGATGGCCGGCGCCAGGGTCCGTTGCAGGACACCGGTGCGGCCCGCGGCCCGTACCGCCGTGTCGCGCAGCGCCAGTTGGGCCGGCCTGGTCAGGGCTCCCCAGCGGGTCTGGAGGGAGGTGGACCGGGTCACCGTGTGCACCGCGGGGCGCCGCTCGGCGTCGTAGCTGTCGAGGATCGCCTCGTCGAGGGTGCCGCGCAGGACGCCCGCCAGCTTCCAGCCCAGGTTCGCGGCGTCCAGCAGGCCGGTGTTCATGCCCTGCCCGCCCGCGGGACTCATGAGGTGGGCGGCGTCGCCCGCGAGGAAGGCCCGGCCGCGGCGGAAGCCGGGCGCGCTGCGGACGTGGACCTGGAAGACCGTGCTGAAGCGCAGCTCGCCCACCTCGACGCCACCGGGCGCGCGGTCGGACACCACCTGCTGGAAGAACGCGCGGGTGGGCGTGGTCCCGGCCATCTCGGGCGGCACCGCGACGGCGATGCGGTGGACGCCGGGGGAGACCGGGGCGAGCCCGAGGCCGCCCGCGGCCGTGTAGCAGTAGCTCACCAGGTCCGCCGGTATCTCTCCGGACAGCTCGGCGTCGGTGATGGCGAAGTTGATCGGCAGCTTGGAGCCCTCGAAGCCGAGGCCCAGCTCCTTGCGCACCGTGCTGTGCGCGCCGTCGGCGCCGACGACCCACTCCGCCTCGATCTCCTCGGTGAGGCCGTCCGGCAGGGCGAGCACCGCCCGCGCGCGCGGCCCGCCGGCGTCCAGCGTCTCGAGCCGCACCCCGCGCTCGACCTTGCCGCCGAGCTCCGACAGGCGCTGTTCGAGCAGTGCCTCGGTGCGGTCCTGGGGCAGGCCGACGGCGAAGGGGTACGGGGTGTCCTCCAGGCGGTTCAGCCAGGCCGTCGCGAGAGGGCGGCGGTCCGAGTAGTACGCCACGCCCTGGATGCGGTGGCCGCTGTCGACCAGGCGGTCCGCGACGCCGATCCTGCGCAGGAGTTCGAGCGGGCGCGGCCAGATGGTGGTGGCCCGGGAGTGGGCCGAGTGGTCGCGTTCGGCGTCGACGATCCGGACGGGGACGCCCTGACCGAGCAGTTCACAGGCGATCACCAGGCCGATCGGCCCGGCGCCGACCACCAGGACGGGGTTGACCTTGGACATGTGCGCTCTCCCAGCGTTTCGGATACTCGCACCGGCCGATGGGCACGGGCAATTCCGGACGCTAGTTCCACAGCGCCGGATAAAGCGCGGATATTGTCCGAACGTGCCGCCGCAGCAAACGAAAGTAACACGCTGACCTGGGTGGATGCCCAGGTGTGCCTCCAAAGAAACACTCGCTGGACCACAAGGGGAATATACGGACCCGGTTCCGGTCCCTAGCGTGGAATTGCCATGGACACCGGCAGTTTTTCTGGAGGAAGAGAATCATGAGGGATCCGTCCCCGAATACGTCCCGCAATCCCGTCGTAAGTCTTGTCACCGTGGTGCTCGCATCGCTGCTGCTGCCGATCTCGCTGACCGGCGCGTCCGTGGCCATACCCGGTGTCGCCGCCGACTTCCACAGCAGCCTGGCCGCCGACGAGTGGATCGTGAACGGCTACGACCTGACCTTCGCCGGCTTCATGCTCGCCTCCGGCGCCTTCGCCGACCGGTTCGGACGCCGCAAGGTCTTCGTCCTGGGCACCGCCGTCTTCACGCTGTGCTCGCTGGTCTCCGCGCTGTCCGGCAACATCGCGCTGCTGGACGCCTCGCGGGTCGTCGCCGGTGTGGGCGCGGCCGCCGTGCTGACGTCCGGCAGCGCCACGCTCGCCCAGGTCTTCGACGGGCCCGCGCGGGCGAAGGCGTTCGGCGTCTTCGGCACCACCGTGGGCGTGGGCATGGCCTTCGGACCGTTCATCGCGGGCGCCCTGTCCACCAACTTCGGCTGGCGGTCCGTGTTCCTGGTCCCCGCGATCGCGGGAGCCGTGGTGCTCGCCCTCGCCACCCGCCTGCCGGAGTCCCGCGACCCGCAGGCGGGCCGCGTCGACTGGGCCGGCACCATCACCTTCAGCGGTGCGCTGACCGCGCTGATCGCCGCCCTGATCGAGGGCTCCGCGCTCGGCTGGACCTCCGCCTTCAACCTGGTCATGTACGTCGCCTGCGCCGTGCTCTTCGCCCTGTTCGTCGTGGTGGAGAAGCGGCAGGAGCGGCCGATGTTCGACCTGGGCCTGTTCCGGCAGCCGCAGTTCGTGTCGCTGTGCGTCGGCGTGGTCGCCCTGGTCCTGGCCTTCACCCCGCTGCTGGTCTACCTGCCCAGCTATCTCACCGCCGTCAACGGCCAGACCACGATGCACGCCGGCGTCGACATGCTGATGCTCACCGTGCCGACCATCTTCTTCCCCCTGATCACCGGATACCTGCTGCGCTGGATCCCGGTGCGGCACATGGTCACCGCCTCCGTCGGCCTGACCGCGATCGGCACGGCCTGGCTGACGGTGGTGCACCCCGGCATCGGCAACTGGGCCGCGCTGGGCCCGTACGCGGTGATCGGCATCGGGATCGGCGTCTCCTTCGGCGTGATGGACGGCGCGGCGGTCTCCAGCGTCGAGCCGGAGCGGGCCGGGATGGCCGCGGGCATGTTCAACACCATGCGGCTGGCGGGCGAGGCCACCGGCATCGCGGTGGTCGGCTCACTGCTCGTCAACTTCACCCGGGTGGAACTCGGCAGCAAGCTGGACGCCTTCGGCGGCCCGTACGGCGGGAAGCCGGGGGAGCTGGCCAACGCGCTGAACCAGGGGCAGCTGTCCGGACCGGAGTCCACCGTGCCGGCGAGCGCCCGCGCCGCCTTCCACCAGGTGGCCACGTCGGCCTACACCGGCGGTCTGCACACCGCGCTGTGGATCATGGCGGGCTTCTGCGCCGCCGCGACCGTGCTCGTCGCCGCCGTCGGCGCCAAGTCCCGCCAGGCGGCCCCCGCGGCCGAGGCCGCGCCGCAGGCCGAGCCGGACAGGGTCGCGGCCTGACGCACCGACGGGTTGCCGGGGCGGCTGCCGGAACAGCAGGCCGCCCCGGCAACCGCCTGTCCCCACACCCCCAGGACGACCAAACCGTCCGCAGCACAACCAACGAGGGAGAACATCATGAGCGAGCTGACCGTCGAACGAGTCCGTGAGGCCTTCGGCGCCCTGGCGTCGGGCGACCGCCAGGCCATGCTGGAGTACTGGGACGAGGACGTCACCTTCGAGATACCCGGCAACCACGCGCACGCCGGCCGGCACGAGGGGCTGGACAGCTTCCTCGGGTTCCTCAAGACCGTGGGCGAGCTGTCCGGAGGGACCTACACCGCCGAGAACGTGACCATCATGGTCAACGCCGAGGACGGGTACTCGGTCGACGTCAACACCAACCGCGCGCTGCGGGCGGGAGCGCCCGCGGACAGCACCTCGCCGTACGACCTGCTCGACGTGACGGCGCTGCACTTCCTGCGCTGGCGGGACGGCCGCATCGTGGAGGGCCGCGGGGTCATCCTCGGCGACGGCGGCTCGACCTCGGCCCTGTGGTGGTCCCCGATCAACCAGGACGGCTCGCGCCGCGGGGTCTGAACCCCGGTACGACCGATACGACTTCGGGCCTTCCCCGGCTGGGGGAAGGCCCGAAGTCGTCTGTCCGGCAAGGCGGTTCAGATACCGCCGCCCACCGTGGTCAGCCCGCCGTCGACGACCAGGGTCTGGCCCGTCACCCAGGAGGCGTCGTCCGAGGCCAGGTACGCGACCGCCGCCGCGATGTCCTCGGGGGCGCCGAGGCGGCGTAGCGCGTAGTCCGCGGTGAGCTGCTGCTCGCGCTCCTCGTAGAGCTTCGACGCGAAGCGGGTCTTCACCACGGCGGGGGCCACCGAGTTGACGCGGATGTGCGGGCCGAGCTCCTGGCCCAGCTGCTCGGTGAGGTGGATCAGCGCGGCCTTGCTGGCGCCGTAGACACCGATCCCGGTCGCGGGCTTCAACCCGGCCACGGCGGTCATGTTCACCACGCTGCCGCCGTGCTCGCCCATCCACGCCTCGCGGGCGCGGCGCAGCCAGCCCAGCGCCGCCAGCACATTGACGTCGAACACCTTGCGCCAGGCGGACTCCGTCAGATCGAGGACCGGGCCGAACACCGGGTTGATGCCCGTGTTGTTGACCAGGACGTCCAGCCGCCCGAAGGCGTCCAGCGTCCGCTCGACGGCCTCGGCCCGGTGGGCGTCGTCGTCCGCCTTGCCTGCCACGGCCACGGCGTGGCGGCGACCGCCGAGGCGCTCGACGGCCTCCGCCAGCGGTCCGGCCGAGCGGGCGGTGACGCAGACCCGGGCGCCCTCGGCGACCAGGCGCTCGGCGACGGCGAACCCGATACCCCGGCTCGCCCCGGTGACCAGGGCGACCCGGCCTCGGAAACGGGCGGGGGAGACAGCTGTGCTCACGATGGTGCCCTCCAGTGATTGCGGCGTGGGTGATGACTTGGGTCACGAGCAGACAGGCGACGACCGCGCGGCCGTGGCCGGTGTCGTCGCGGGGGCCTGTGTCCTGTTCCCGGCCGGATCGGCGCGCGGTGTCCCGGGCGTGCGAACGCGAGCGCCGGAAGGCCCTCACAGCGGAGCTGCCAGGGCCTTTCGACAACGCGGCCGGGCCCCACGCCTTTGCGTGGCAGTGGGGGAGTGCGAAGGGGACACAGACTCCAAGGCGCGGGAAGGGAGGCGCCGGCCGCGGCCGCCCGGGCGGGGGATGGACGGGCGGCGGTGCGTTCCCGGAAGCAGGGCCGGGTGGCCGGAGCTTGGTGAACTCCCTCCCCGCGCTCTGTCGATGCTATGAATACATGCGCTGACCAGGCCATTCCCTCTTCGAGGAGTGCCCCGTGCCTCCGAAGCGGCACGGGGTGCGGTCGGTCCGGCGTGACTCCTGGGGTCACAGGGCCAGATAGCCCCCGTCCACGGGCACGGCCGCTCCGGTGACATAGGAGCCGGCGTCCGAGGCGAGCAACAGCAGCGCCCCGTTCAGTTCGCTCAGCCGGCCGGCCCGGCGCATCGGGGTGCGGCGCTCCACCCACGCCCGCCCCTTGTCGCTGCCGAGCATCGACTCGGTCATCTCCGACCAGAACCAGCCCGGGCACACCGCGTTGACACGCACGCCCCGCGCGCTCCACTCGGCGGCCAGCTCCCGGGTCAGGTTCACCACCCCGCCCTTGGAGGCGGTGTACGCGGCCTGCGGAAGGCTGCCGCTGGCCACCAGCCCGTAGATGGAGGCGATGTTGACGACGGAACCCCGGCCGCGCTCCAGCATGCCCACGCCGACCGCCTGGCTCAGCGCGAACACCGCCGTCAGGTTCAGCGCCACGATGGAGCTGAAACTCTCCACCGTCTGCGTCTCCGCGGGCACGGTCTCGGACAGCCCCGCGTTGTTGACCAGGATGTCGATCGGGCCGAGTTCCCCGGTGACCGTGCGCACCAGACGCTCACGGTCCTCGGCCGAGGTCACGTCGCACGGCACGGCGAGCGAGCCGGGCAGCTCGGCGGCGAGCTCCTTCAGCGGGCCCTCGCGGCGCGCGGCCAGGGCCACCCTGGCGCCCGCCGCGGTGAGCAGCCGGGCCACATGCGCGCCGATGCCGCTGGAGGCCCCGGTGACCACGGCCACCCGGCCGTCCACCCGGAAGAGCGCGGTCGGGTCCTCGACGGGGACGGTCGGGTTCGTCACGGCTGGTTCACCTCCACGATCGCGGCGGACCAGGTGAACCCGGCGCCGGCACTGAGCAGGACGAGCAGATCTCCGGGCCGTACGTCGTCCCGGTCGAGCAGGTCGGACAGGTTGGCGACGACGTCTCCGGCCCCCAAGTGGCCGGTGTCCGCGCCCAGTCGGACGACCGGCGCGGCGCACACCTCGCGGAACGCGGGCTCGTACGCCCCGGTCATGACGTGCCGGGCGAGCCGGGGCAGCGCCGCCGCGCGCAGCCGTTCGTCGGCGGCGGCGACCCCGGCGTCGCGCAGGGCCCGCGCGACCACGGAGGTGATCGCGTCGTGCGCGATCGGGCCGAACGGCAGGGTCGGGTTGGCCGTGAGGAACTCCTTCTTGGCCAGCTTCGGCAGCAGCGTCTTGAGGCCGCTGGTGGGCGCCGGGCTGAAGGGCGCGTCGCCGCGGTGCATGCCCTCCAGGACCGGGGCCGCCACGGTCGCCGCCGACAGCAGGCGTACGGAGCGGCCATGCGCGGCCCGGTCGACCAGGACCGAGGTGGCGCCGTCGCCGTAGCAGACCCCGTAGTCGCCGCCCCAGCGGTCGAAGCCGGGCTGCGGGAAGCAGTCGGCGGTGGTCACCAGGGCGGGGCCGGCCGCGGGCGCGGTGAGCAGCCGGCAGGCGGCCTGCACGATCGCGGCCGCTCCGCCGTTGCACATCTGCTGGATGCCGACGGGCTCCGCGGCCACCGCGCCGACCTGTTGGGCGAGATAGTGGGCCGGGGACCAGAACTCGTGGCCCTGGTGGTAGGTCCACGCGTGCAGCAGCTGGCCGATCCGCTCGGGTGAAACCCCGGACGACTCAAGGGACTTGGCGGCGGCGAGGGCGGCGAGCCGGACCGGCGCGAGGGTGCTGGTCCGCAGTGCCGTATAGGCGTACCGCTCGGCGTCCTGCTCGTCGATCAGCAGGCCGGCGAGCGCGTCCGACACGGGCTGGGCGTGCTCGCCCAGCACCTGGACGGGGGCGCTGAGGTGGACGGGTGCGTCAAACCGCATCGCCGGCTCCGGGGGTGTGGGCCGCCAGCCGGACCCGCATCCGGGCGACGGTCTCGTCCTGCTGGACGAAGGCGGTCTCGGTCCGCAGGCCGCCGTCCACCGGGTCGGGCACGCGCCGGGTGACGACGGTGATGTCGCTGTCCAGCTCCGCGAAGCGCAGGTACTCGGCGTCCATGTACTGCGGGTGGTACCCGGCCGGGTCGGGCTCCTGCCCGTCGGCGGCGAGCAGCAGCGCGGCCTGCCGGGCGGCCTCCATCATCACCGGTCCCGGCACATGGTCCTGGGCGTGCTCGAACATGCTGGGATGCGTGGTCGGCACCCGGAGGCGCGCGCGTACGGCGCCGTCGGTCACCTCGGCGTTCTCCAGGACCACGTTCTCCGCCTGTTCGCGGCCCACCAGCCCGGGGGGCGGGGCGACCGCGTCGGTGCGGACCGGCACGGCGTCGGACATCGGCGGCGGTGTGGCGCGGTGGCTCATGCGCAGCCTCTCGTACACGGCGTCGGGGCGCTGCGCGGTGTCGACGGTGACGACGCCCACCTGCCGCCCGCCGGCCATCACCCGCACCTGGTGGACCACGCGGGCGATGGTGTCCTGGTAGTTCTTGGCGAGCTGCACGCTGCCGAGCAGCAGCAGGTCCAGTGCGCCGCGGGCCCTGAGCGGGCCGGGGTCGGTGATCTCCAGGGAGGCGGTCGCGGTGATGGACTTGGTGTCGTGGCCCGCGTCGTGCTGGAGGTGCATCGCGCACAGCAGCATCTGGCGCACGCTCTCGAACACCGCGAGCGGGTCGTGCATCGCCGGCCGGGCGGTGTGGTCGCCGTAGTAGAAGTGGCGCGGGGGCAGTTGGGCCGCCGCCCGGAAGGTGTTCTCGTCGACGGACTGGAAGTCGGTGAGGAACACCTCGGAGATCGCCGAACGGTGCACCAGCCGGCGGGACAGCGTGCGCTGGGTGGACAGGATCTGGGCCGCTTCGGTGGCCTGGACCGGCTCGACCTGGCTCAGTACGGACATGACGGGCTCCTGTGCGGTGCGTCGGGGGTGGGCGGCAGGGTTCAGACGGCGGCCGGGGCGGCCGCGTCGAGGAGGCGGGAGACCTGGCGGGCGGCCTGGTCGGCGTCGTGGAAGTGCACGGCCTGCCAGCCGGCGGCGATCGCGCCCAGCACGTTCTTCTCCAGGTCGTCCACGAGCACGCACTGGTGCGGTTCGAGCCCGGCCCGCTTCGCGGCGAGCTCGAAGATCGCGGGGTCGGGCTTGCGGCTGCCCACGGCGTGGGAGAGGACGATGTCGTCGAAGTGCGAGTCGTCGATCATGAAACGGCGGTGGCGGTCCCAGGACGGCGGCAGGTTGGAGAGCAGCCCGACGAAGGCGCCCCGGGCCCGGAACGTTTCCAGATGCGCCGTCCAGGCCTGGTTGGCGGGGCGCCCGGCGAACCAGCGGTCGCCGAAGTGCTGCAGGTCGGCGACGACCCCGAAGGTGCCGCCGAGGACGTCCTCCAGTTCGTCGGACCAGGTGGCCTCGTCGATCAGCGGGATGTCTATGGCACCCATCGAGTCGGTGCCGTACTTCTCCCCGACCAGGCGCATCGACTCCTTCAGCGCCCACAGCGGGACGCCGACGCGGTCCGCGAACTCGTTGAAGGTGACGCCGACCGGCGGGGTGAGCACTCCGCCGAAGTCGGTCCACACGGCCAGGGAGGAGGAGGGAGCGGGGGTGGGGCTGCTGAGACTCATGACAGGTCCTTCAGGTGAGTGAGCCGATCGGGCAGGGGGCGGGTCCGGGTCACAGGCGGTACAGGAGCCCGCCGTAGTACCAGCCGGAGCCGACCGCCGTGGACAGCACCAGGTCGCCGCTCCTGACGACGCCCTTCTCGGCGTACTCGGACAGGGCGATCGGGATCGAGGCGCAGCCCGTGTTGCCGCGCTCGGCGAAGTTGGTGAGGAACCTGGCCGGCTCCAGGTCGAGGCCGTCGCGTACACCGGCGTGGATGGCGTTGTTGCCCGGGTGCGGGACGAGCCAGTCGAGGGCGGAGGTCTTGAGGTCGTTGCGGGTCAGGAGGTTGTCCGCGACCTTCAGGCTGGAGCGCACCGCCAGGTCGATGAGCTCCGGCTTCGGGCGCAGGAAGCCCTCGGGGGCGCGGGCGGCGACGGTGTCGGCCTCGGCGGCGTCGCAGTCCAGGACCGAGTCGATCAGACCGCTCGGGTCGTCCGGGTCGCCCTTCTCCAGGACCACCGCGCCGGCGGCGTCCCCGAAGACCAGTTGGCCGCGGGTGCCGGGGCGGGCGCGACGGGTGAAGCGGTCCGCCGCCACTACGACGGCGCGCTTCCAGCCGGGGTGCGCGGTGAGCATCGAGGCGGCGGTCTGGACGCCGTGCACGAAGCCGGTGCAGGCACCGCAGACGTCGAAGGCGAGGGCGCCGTGCGCGCCGAGCGCGGCCGCGACTCCTGGGGCTATCTCCGGTATCCACTGGCGGTCCGTCCAGTTGGCCAGGACCACCAGGTCGAGGTCGCCGGGCTCGCGACCGGCGTTCGCCAGGGCGGAGGTGGCGGCCTGGACGGCCATGAACTCCAGGGTCTCGTCCTCGTCGGCCACGTGGAGGGCGCGGACGCCGAGTTCCCGCGCGGTCTCGGGCGGGTAGGTGCGGCCGTCGATGGTGACTTCGCCGTCGTGGGTGCGGTGGGTTCGCGGGAAGTAGTGGCCGAGGCCGGTGAACTTGAGGCCGGATCCGGTCCAGGTGCGGGCTTCTGTGCGGGTGTGCATTTTCTTCGCTCCTTGCGTGGGTGAGTGCCGCTGGATGTCGTGGACGGGTGCGGGTTCGTTGTGGCCTGTCGCGCAGTTCCCCGCGCCCCTTGAAGGCGGTTGCGCCAGGCCTGCGCTGCGATGAGCCGTCAGCGGAAACGGCCGTCTGGGTCGAGGGCGCGGAGGAGGCTCAACTCCTCTGGCGTTACCGGCTTTTCGGGTATGACCCCGGAGGCGTCGGACTTCCAGGAGGTGAGGGTTGCGATTGCCTCGGCGGCCTGGTGGGCCAGTTCCCGGGGGCCGTCGGGTGTGTCGTCCGCGGGGAGGTAGGTCGACAGGCGGAAGCCGGGCTCGGCTCGGGTGAAGCGGCCGAAGTCGCTGACCACCTCGCGGATGCGGTGGCCGGGGCTGGTGCGGTAGGCGACCTCGGTGACGTAGCGGCGGCGGGACGACGGGGCGATCACCACGCAGTCGGTGCTCGACGCGATGTCGTTGGCGCCGCCCGAGCCGGTCAGCCAGCGGCCGTCCGCGCCGCGGCTGGTGTTGATCGTGCCGTGCTCGTCGATCTCGGCGGCGGCCAGGACTCCCAGCGCCCGGGGGTTGGCCGCGACCATGCCGCCGAGGATCTCCGGGATGCCGGCCAGCATCTCGCTGCCGCTCGCGTGCAGCAGGCTGAACAGGAAGGTGTCCCCGCCTTCGGGCCGGAAGCCGTACATGCCCAGCTCGGCGACGACCTTGACATCCTGTCCGCCGGCCCGCAGCAGCTCGGCCGCGAGCCAGGCCGCCATGTGCGAGGTGCCGATCCCGGCGAGCAGGGTGTCGTAACCGTGCGCGCGGACCTGCTCGGCCACGGCCCGGGCGCCGAGGACGATCAGGCGTTCCTGGCGGGTGGGGGGTGCCACGGGGACAGGGACCTGTTCGGCGGGTGCGGTCGGTGCGGGGCGCGCGGTGGTGGGGCGGGGAGCCGTGGGCGGGGTGGGGGCGGCCTTGGCGATCGCCTCCTTCTCACAGCGGTGGATCTCCGCCCAGGTCTCGGTCTCGGCGTCGTAGTCGTCGTCCGTCCGGGCGGGGTCCGGGATGCGCAGGGCGGTGCGGCGTCGGAGGCCCAGGCGGTGGACGTACTCCTGGTGCGAGCCGGGGGCGGTGACCCAGGTGCGGTACCAGTCCCGGCCGCGTTCCTCGCCGTGGCAGGAGGCGACGATCTCCTCGAGGAAGGCGTAGTCGTCCAAGTAGCCGTCCACACCGAGGAGTTGGCCGGTACGCAGGGCCTGGGGGTGGGCTCCCAGCCGGGCCTCGGTCAGGCCCAGGACGCGTTGGCCGGGGATGACCACGCGGTCGTTGACCGCGCGCAGTTCCTCGCGGGTGACGATCTTCTCCACCGAGGCGATCACACCGCGCCCGGCGGCGTACGCGGCCCAGGCGCCCTCGCCGAGCGGCGGCACCAGGGCGATGTTGCCGTCCTCGTCGGCGGCCACGCCGTGCACGAGGGTCACGTCGGGGCGCAGCGGGGCGAGCAGGGTGATCTCCTCACCCGGGCGGGCGGGGTCGGGCACCCGGTGCAGCACGTCCGGCTTGCCCACGGCGAGATCCGTGCCGGCCAGCGAACCCGTGACCGCGTACGGGGCTCCCTGCGCGCCGGCGATGAGCCGCTGTACGTAACTGAGCAGCGACCAGGCCTCGAAGGTGAACGGTTCGCCCCTCTCCAGGTCCGCGTAGAGCGGGTTGGGGCGGGGCGAGGGATAGGTGTCCCCCACGAAACCGGCGATGACCTTGTCGGCGACACCGGACAGCGCGAGCGCGTGGGCCGAGGAGTGCACGGCGGTCGTGGAGACCGTCAGACGGCCCTCGGCGCCGAAGACCCGGCACAGGGCGTAGGTGAGGGCGTTGGGGCGGGACGGGGTCCCGGCCAGATGGACGTGGTCGCCGGGCCGGACCAGGGCGCGGACCAGTTCGTCCACGTCGGCGGCGATCAGGGGCCGGCTCACGACGGGGCTCCCAGCGCGACGACCGCCGTCTGGCTGCCGAAGGCGAACGACATGGACACCGCGAGGTCCAGCTCGGCCGGACGCGGTCCCTCGAAGACGTGGTCGTGGTCGCACTCGGGGTCCGGCGTGGTGAAGTTGATGGTGGGCGCGAGCGTCCGGTGGTGGATCATCAGGCTGGTCGCGGCGACATTGATGATGCCCGCCAGGCCGAACGTGTGGCCGTAGATGGGCTTGTTGGAGCTCAGCGGCGGGAGCGCGGCGGGCGTGCGCTCGGGGTAGAGGGCGCGCAGCGCACGCGACTCGGCGATGTCGTTGTACCGGGTGGCGGTGCCGTGCGCGCAGAAGTAGTCGACGTCGTCCGCGTCGCGGCCGGCGCCTGCCAGGGCGTCCTCGATGACCGAGGCGGTGACCTTGCCGGTCAGGTCCATGGTGGTGGGGTGGGCGGCCTCGTTCAGGGAGGCGGCCGAGAGGATCTCGGCGTAGACGCGGGCCCCGCGCCGCCGGGCGGCCGACTCCCGCTCCAGGCACAGCACGACGGAGCCCTCGCCGAGCGCGAAGCCCTCGCGGTCGTTGCTGTAGGGGCGCACCGCGCGGCTCGGGTCCTCGCGCTCGGAGGAGAGCACCCCGTGGCCCATCGCCCGGTAGCAGGCGGCGACCTCGGGCACGATCGGGAACTCGTGGCCGCCCACCAGCATGGCGTCCGCGGCCCCGGAGCGCAGCTCCCGCAGCGCGAGCTGGATGGCCTGGTGGCCGCCGACACAGGCGTTGCTGACGGTGGTGACCAGGCCCTGGGCGCCGGTGTAGACGGCGGACAGGGAGGCCGGGCAGCCGGGCAGGCCGCGGAACATGGCGCCCTTGTCGCCGAAGGCGTCCGGGTCCGCGCCGGTGAGCACGTCGCGCCACCAGCTGAACGGACCGCGGGAGGAGGACATGACGATGCCCAGCCGGCGCGGGTCCACGGCGCCTTGTCCAAGCCCGGCGTCCCGGCGGGCCTCGGCGAGCGCCGACATGGCGATGAGGATCTCCCGGGAGTACTTGGCCGCGTGCGCGTCCGTCAGCTCCGGGAGGAAGGGGTGGTGGTCGAAGCCGTCGATCTCGGCCGCCGCGTACACCGGAAGGCCCGCCTGCTCCGCGTCGAACCTGGTGAGCCGGCCCACCTGGGACCTGCCGCCCGAGATGTTCGCCCAGAACCGGTCGACGGTGAGGGTGCCCGGGAGGACGACGCCGATTCCCGTGACGACGACGCGTTCTTCGGGTATCTCGAATTCACTGTTCGTCATAAAGAAAACGGTAGGCGCGGCCGGGACTTCGGCCATGGGCCGCCGGGTACCCTTTCCGGGGGAAATCAGTACTCGCGGTACCGGCTTCCCATTCCTGCGGCAAGTCGCCGTAGAAAAATCGGCCGTAGAAAACAAAAGGCCGCCCTTCCGGATGGGAAGGGCGGCCTTTTGGTGAACGGTCGTCAGGTGTTCTGGTAGCGGCGCAGTTCGCGGCGGGCCAGTGAGGCGCGGTGCACCTCGTCGGGGCCGTCGGCCAGGCGCAGGGTGCGGGCGTGGGCCCACAGCTCGGCCAGCGGGAAGTCCTGGGAGACCCCGCCCCCGCCGTGCGTCTGGATGGCCTTGTCGATGACCCACTCGGCCATCGCCGGCACCGCGATCTTGATGGCCTGGATCTCGGTGTGCGCGCCCTTGTTGCCGATCGTGTCCATCAGATAGGCGGTCTTCAGCACCAGCAGGCGAGCCTGTTCGATGCGGACGCGCGCCTCGGCGATCCACTCGCGGACCACGCCCTGCTCGGCCAGGGGCCGGCCGAACGCGACCCGGCCGCCGGCCCGCTCGCACATCAGGTCGAAGGCACGCTCGGCCATGCCGATCAGCCGCATGCAGTGGTGGATACGGCCGGGGCCGAGACGGGCCTGCGCGATGGCGAAGCCCTCGCCCTCGCCCGCGACGATGTTCTCGGCCGGCACCCGGACGTCCTCGAAGACGACCTCGCCGTGCCCGCCGTGCGGACCGTCGGTGTAGCCGAAGACGTGCACACCGCGCTCGACCCGCACTCCCGGGGTGTCGCGCGGCACCAGGATCATCGACTGCTGCCGGTGGCGCGGCCCGTCCGGGTCGGTCTTGCCCATCACGATCAGCAGCTCGCACTCGGGTGCCAGCGCCCCGGACGACCACCACTTGCGGCCGTTCACGACATAGCTGTCGCCGCCCCGTTCGATCCGGGTGGTGATGTTCGCGGCGTCCGAGGAGGCGACGTCCGGCTCGGTCATGCAGAAGGCCGAGCGGATCGCCCCGTCGAGCAGCGGCTTGAGCCAGCGGTCCTGCTGCGCGGGGGTGCCGAACAGGGCGAGGACCTCCATGTTGCCGGTGTCGGGGGCCGCGCAGTTGACGGCCTCCGGCGCGATGAAGGGACTGCGTCCGGTGATCTCGGCGAGCGGCGCGTACTGCAGGTTGGTCAGCCCCGCGCCGAACCGGTCGTCCGGCAGGAACAGGTTCCACAGGCCCCGGCGGCGGGCCTCGTTCTTGAGTTCCTGCAGCACCGGGGGGCGCCCCCATGGGTGGCCCGCGGCGTGCTGGGCGTGGAAGACGGGCTCGGCGGGCAGCACCTGCTCCTCCAGGAAGGCGAGCATCCTGGTGCGCAGGTCCTCGGTCCGGGCGTCGTAGGAAAAGTCCATGGGGCAACTCCGTTGCAGACAGGGCGGGTTTCGGGGCGCGGGGGATCAGCCGGCGGTGCGCAGGGCGTCGTGGCCGCGGGCCACGAGCAGCGGTACGGCGTCGGCGAGGTTCGCGGACTCCTCGCCGACGGTGAGGCCCTGCACGGTGCGGCAGTGGATGCCCTCGAGGATCGCGGCCAGCTTGTAGAAGGCGAACGCGGTGTACCAGCCGAGCCGTTCGAGGCCGGCCGTGCTGTGCGCGGCGTACCGCTCCACCAGCGCCTCGCGGCCGGGCCAGCCGGGCAGGGTGCCGGGGGAGGCGACCGGCGGGCGGTCGACGCCGGCGAAGCCGTCCCAGTACATGCAGAGCATGCCGAGGTCGGCCAGCGGGTCGCCGAGCGTGGACATCTCCCAGTCGAGCACCGCGGTGACCCGGCCCGGATCCGCCCGGTCGAGGAGCACGTTGTCCAGCTTGTAGTCGCCGTGCACGACCGCCACCGCCCCGGACGGCGGACAGGTCGCCGCCAGGCGGTCGTTGAGCTGGTCGGCGCCGTCCACCTCCCGGGTGCGCGAGGCGTCCCACTGGCGGCGCCAGCGCCGCACCTGCCGGGCCATGAAGCCCTCGGGGCGGCCGAAGTCGGCCAGAGCGGCCGCCTCGGGGTCCACGGAGTGCAGCAGGGCCAGGGTGTCGACCAGCGCATGGGTGGTGCGCCGCGCCGAGTGCTCGCCGAGCGGCGCGAGTTCCGCGTCGCTGCGGTAGGTGATGCCTTCGGCGAACCCCATGACGTAGAAGGGGGCACCCAGCACGTCGGCGTCCCGGCACAGCGCATACGTCCGCGGCACGGGCACGCCGGCCGGTCCGAGCGCGCTCAGCACCCGGTACTCGCGCGCCATGTCGTGGGCGGTGGCCAGCACATGCCCGAGCGGCGGCCGGCGCAGCACGAGGGTGCGGCCGCCCCAGGAGAGCCGGTACGTCAGGTTGGACCGCCCGCCCGCCAGGGGGGTCACCCCGGTCAGCGGACCGCGGCCCGGCAGCCTGCTCTCCAGCCAGTGTGCGAGGCGTCCGGTGTCGATGCCGTCGAGGGCACCGGGCGCCGTCGTGGTGGTCGGTGTCGTCACGGTGCTCTCCGTTTCCGGTGGCAGGGGTCTGCGGCGATGTGGGTCTGCGGCGATACGGCACGGTCCCGGCCGCCGACGAGGGGCGGCCGGGACCGTGTGGGGGGAAGGGAAGGAAAAAGGCAGGTGTCAGCTGTCGGCGATGAGCTTGCCCGCGGCGCCCCAGCTGTCCGCCGGAACCTCCTGGATCCACACCTGAACCGTCTCCGCCGGAATCTTGTACGCGTCGACGAATGCGTCCGTGATACGGGCGACCAGGTCACGCTTGAGTTCGACGTCACGCGGACCCTGCTGAACGGTCACGATGGGCATTTCAACCTCCGGTGGGTTTCTCGGGGATTCTTCTTGAGGAATCTCGGTCTCGACCCGCCGCGTTTTCCGGCGGCGGCCTCGGTATGACCGGAACGCTAGGCGCGGCCCGCGGGCGCTTTCAAGGAGAATGACTCCTACGGCACCGCACTGTGTTTCGTAGGAGACATTGCTCCCCGGCGTGCGGTGCGGGCCGAATAGATTCGGTTCGGCCCGCACCGCACGCTTTTCAGGAAGCGGCCGCGAGCGGGTCCCGACGGGCCAGCAATTCGCGCCGGTTCGCCACGCCGAGCTTGGCGAGCACATTGCTGACATGGTTCTTGACGGTCTGCCGGGCCAGCTGGAGTTCGGCCGCGATCTCGTCGTTCGAGTACCGGCCGAGAAGCAGTCCCAGTATCTGCTGTTCGCGTGCGGTCATTCCGGGCACGCGCGGCTGCGTTCCCGATGCGGGGGCAAGGCCGGAGTGCTCGCGCAGATACCAGACGTTCCGTCCCGCCGCGAGGGCCTCCACGGCCCGTACCAGCCGCTCGGGCGAGGCCGTGCGGTGGACGAAACCGTCGGCCCCGCCGGCCAGGCACGCGGCGACCACCGCGGGGTCGTCGGCGCCGGTGAACATCAGGACGGTCGGCGGCCGGGCGAGCCCCTTGACCTGCCGGCACAGCTGCACCCCGTCGCCCCGGCCCGCCAGATCGACCTCGGTGACCAGCATGTCGACCCGAAGCCGGCGCACCAGATCCAGGGCACCCTGCCGGGTCTTCGCCTCCTCGGCCTCGTCGACCGCTCCCGAGCGGCGCAGCAGTGAGGCCACCGCGGCCCGGGATATCGGGAACGGGTCGGCGATCACGGCGATATGGCGGGCCGAGAGTGTTTTCTCCTCGCTCATGTTCAGTCTCCTGGTAGAGAAGGGGCGGTGAATGCGCGACTCCTTCCGGCGGGGTGGGGGAAACAGGCCGGGGGAAACCGAACCTAACGGCAGGAGAGAGGAGTTGAACCGGTAATGCCACCAGAGTGCCCGGGCGCCTTGTCACCTAGGAATCCCCTCGCCGCCCTTTCGGGGCGTGTGCTGCCCGGCCGGGGACGGGTCTGCCTAGCGTGGGCGTAGCTGATTTCCGGTGCAGAAAAGGAGTTCTCCATGCGTGAACGCCTGGGCGAACTTGCCGCTCTTCAGGGCGAGTTGCTGACAGGTCCCGATCCGGCGGCCACCGAGCGCCAGCACGCCCGGGGCAAGCTCACCGTCCGCGAGCGCCTCGCGCTCCTCCTGGACAAGGGCTCGTTCACCGAGGTCGAGGGGCTGCGGCGGCACCGCGCGACCGGCTTCGGCCTGGAGGCGAGGAAACCACACGGCGACGGTGTCGTCACCGGCTGGGGGACCGTGGACGGACGGCAGGTGTTCGTCTACGGACACGACTTCAGGATCTTCGGCGGGGCGCTCGGCGAGGCCCACGCCCAGAAGATCCACAAGATCATGGACCTGGCCGAGGCCGCCGGGGCACCGCTGGTCGCGCTCAGCGACGGGGCGGGCGCCCGTATCCAGGAGGGGGTGACCGCGCTCGCCGGATACGGCGGCATCTTCACCCGCAACGTGCGCTGCTCCGGCGTGATCCCGCAGATCAGCGTGATCCTCGGGCCGTGCGCCGGCGGCGCGGCGTACTCGCCGGCCCTCACCGACTTCGTGTTCATGGTGCGCGGCACCGCGCAGATGTACATCACCGGACCGGACGTCGTGCACGCCGTCACCGGAGAGCGGGTCGGCCACGAGGAACTCGGCGGCGCCGACGTCCACTCGGCGCGCTCCGGCGTCTCCGCCTTCCTGTACGACGACGAGGAGTCCTGCCTCCAGGACGTACGGCATCTGCTGTCGATGCTGCCCGCCAACAACCGCGAGCTGCCGCCCGACGCGGTGAGCCACGACCCCGTGGACCGGAGCGGGGACGCCCTGCTCGACCTGGTGCCGGCCGACCCGCAGCAGGTCTACGACATACGCCGGGTCATCGAGGAGATCGTCGACGACGGCGACCTGTTCGAGGTGCACGAGCTGTGGGCGCCCAACCTGGTCGTGGCCCTGGCCCGGCTCGGCGGCCAGGTCGTCGGCATCGTCGCCAACCAGCCCATGGCGGGCGCCGGCGCCCTGGACATCGCGGCCTCCGAGAAGGGCGCCCGGTTCGTGCAGTTCTGCGACTCCTTCAACATCCCCCTGGTGACCCTGGTCGACGTGCCCGGCTTCCTGCCCGGCACCGGCCAGGAGCACGACGGCATCATCCGGCGCGGCGCCAAACTGCTCTACGCCTACTGCAACGCCACCGTGCCACGGGTGCAGGTCATCCTGCGCAAGGCCTACGGCGGCGCGTACATCGTCATGGACTCCCGCTCCATCGGCTGCGACCTGTCGTTCGCCTGGCCCACCAACGAGATCGCCGTGATGGGCGCGGAGGGCGCGGCGAACGTCGTCTTCCGCCGTGAGATCGCCGCGGCCGACGACCCGGAACGCGCCCGGGCGCGGCGCGTGGCCGAGTACCGGGAGGAACTCATGCATCCGTACTACGCGGCCGAGCGCGGCCTCGTCGACGACGTCATCGATCCCCGGCGCACCCGGGAGGTGCTGATCAGGTCGCTGCGGATGCTGCGCGCCAAACACGCCCAGCTGCCCGAGCGCAAGCACGGGAACCAGCCGGTATGAGCGCGACGCCCACGGTACGGCTGCTGCGCGGCAGCCCCGACGCCGCCGAACTCGCCGCGCTCCTCGCGGCACTACAGGCCGTGGCAGCCCGCCGAGCCACCGCCCTCAACCACCCACCCGCCCCGACCAGAGCGACCTGGAGCAGACCGACCCACCATCCGGCAGCGCCCACCTGGCGCACACCGGGCCCGCGCCCACGCGGGTGAGCACACCCTCCGACCCGGGTGTGTCACTTTCGGTACATGGCACGCAGGCAGTGGCGGCCCGCCGCGCCGCTGTCCTCAACTGCCCGTCCGCCGCCCCGGCCAGAGCGGCCTGGAGTGGGCCGGCCCCGCATCCGGCGGCCGGTACCTGGCGTGCGCCCGGTCCGCGCCTGCGTGGGTGGGTACAGCCCCGGCCCGCGTGTGTCACCTCGGGCCACCGGCAGTGGACACCTGGCGTGCGCCCGGTTCGCGGCCGTGCGGGTGAGCGAAGCCCCCGGCCCGGGTGTGTCACTTTCGGCACACCGTGAACGCACTTGCGGGGCACAGGTGTTGAGCAGGGAAGGAGGCGGTCCCTAGCGTGCTGAGCACCACCCGACCACAGGACACAGGAGTCAGTCATGCCCGCAGCCGCGCCCGCAGGAGGTCACCCGATGAAGGCCCTGCTGCCCACCGGACGGCCCGAGGAGATGGTCGAGCTCGGCGAGGCCGAGGTGCCGCAGCCGGCGCCGGACGAGGTCCTCGTCGAGGTACGGGCGTTCTCCATCAACCGTGGTGAGGTCTTCCAGCTCCACGGGCCGCTGGGGCTGCGCGGCCGGCCGGGCAAGGACATCGCCGGAGTCGTCGTACAGGCGGCCGCGGACGGCTCCGGGCCCGCCGTCGGCACCCGTGTCGTCGGCCACCCGCCGGCGAACGGCTGGGCCCAGTACGCGGCCGTACCCACCCACTCCCTGGCCGTGCTCCCCGACGGCGTCTCCTTCGAGACCGCGGCCGCGCTGCCGCTGGCCGGGCTCACCGCCCTGCGGCTGCTGCGCGTGGCGGGCTCCGTCGCCGGCCGGCGGATCCTGCTCACCGGGGCGTCCGGCGGAGTCGGCCACTACGTCACCGAACTCGCCCTCGGTGAGGGCGCCGAGGTCACCGCGGTCACCGCGACCCCCGAACGGGGCAAGCTGCTCGCCGAGTTCGGTGCCACCGTCGTGCACGACCTCGACGAGGCCGTCGGCCCCTTCGACGTCGTCCTCGAGTCCGTCGGCGACACCTCCACACCGCGTGCCCTCGCCCTGCTGCGTGAGCGCGGACAGCTGATCTGGTTCGGGCAGGCCTCCCGGCAGCCCGCCGAGCTCAGCTTCTTCGCGTTCTTCAAGGGCCCCCGCTCGGCCACCGTGCGCCACTTCCACTACGAGCACTTCGACGAGCCGTTCGGCACCGACCTGGCCGCTCTGGTCCGGCTCGTCGACAGCGGCCGGCTGCACCCGCAGATCGGCCGCCTGGAGGACTGGCGGCACACCGCGACCGCCCTCGGCGACCTGCGCGACCGGCGGATCACGGCGAACGCCGTCCTCACCGTGGGGTCGTGACCGCGCTCCTTTCCCGACGGGCGTCAGCGAGCCGCCGCCAGCGCGGCCCGCAGATGCCCGTCCGAGTCCTCCAGCAGCCGCGCCGCCGTAGGGCCGTCCACCTCGGCCAGGATGGTGAGGATGGCGTTCTTCACCTCGCCGTCGGTGGCCGCGAGGGCGCGCTCGATCTCGTCGTCCGAGGCTCCCGTGGCGAGGGCGACGATCCTTCGGGAGCGGGCGCGCAGCTTCTCGTTCGAGGCGCGTACGTCGACCATCAGGTTCCCGTACGTCTTGCCGAGCCGGATCATCGTGATCGTCGAGAGCATGTTGAGGACCAGCTTCTGCGCCGTGCCCGCCTTCAGGCGGGTGGATCCGGTGAGCAGCTCGGGTCCGACGACGACCTCGATGCCGTGCTCCGCGGCCGCCGCGAGCGCGCTGTCCGCGTTGCAGGCGAGGCCGATGGTCAACGCCCCCCGCGCGCGGGCGTGCCGCACGGCCGCGATCGCGTACGGGGTGCGGCCGGAGGCGGAGACGCCGACCACGGTGTCGGCGGCGAGCAGGCGCAGGGCGTCGAGGTCGCTGCGGGCGAGTTCCGCGGAGTCCTCGGCGCCCTCGACGGAGGTGACCATGGCGTCGGGGCCGCCCGCGATCAGGCCCACGACCTGCTCCGGATCGGTGTTGAAGGTCGGCGGGCACTCGGAGGCGTCCAGCACGCCGAGCCGGCCGGCGGTGCCCGCACCGGCGTAGATCAGCCGCCCGCCCCGGGCCATCCGCCCGGCCACGGCGTCGATGGCGGCGGCGATGGACGGAAGCTGCCGGGCCACGGCTGCCGGCACGGTGGCGTCCTCGCCGTTCATGAGCCGGGCGATGTCGAGCGTGGGCAGCCGGTCGATCTCGGCGAGCTCGGGCCGGAAGGCCTCGGTGGTCAGCGATTCCAACTCGGCGCGGAGGTCACGGGGGTTGGAGGTGGAGGTCATGGGGGCGGCTCTTTCAGATGTGCGGTCCGGTCTCGTGTCTGCGGCTGCCTGCACTGCCTGCGACGTCTGCTGTGACTACCTGCGACTACCTGCGACTACCTGCGACTACCTGCGGTGCCGGTGCGCCAATGCCTCGTACGAAGCGGCCAGCGCCGGCGCCGCCGTCTCGTACGTCTTCTGCGCCACCCCCACGAACAGGCAGTCCACGACGAGGAGTTGACTGGTCCGGGAGGACATGGCCGCGGGCCTCAACTCGCTCTCCCGCGCGGTCGACGTCGTCAGCACATGGTCGGCGTACTGGGCGACCGCCCCGTCCGGCCGCCCGGTGATCGCCACCGTCGTGGCCCCGTGCTCGAAGGCGACCCGCAACGGCTCGATGACGTCCCCGGTGGACCCGGAGTGCGTGATCGCGATGGCGACGTCCCCCGACCGCAACTGCACCGCGTTCGTCACGGCCAGATGCGGATCACTGTGCGCCTGGGCTATCAGGCCTATCCGCAGCAGCTTCTGGGTGAGGTCCTGGGCGACGAGGCCGGACGCCCCGACCCCGTACACATCGATGCGTCGCGCGCCCGCCGCCGCGGCGACCGCCGCCCCCAACTGCACCGTGTCCAGCCCCGCCGCCGTGTCGGCCAGCGTCTGCTGCTCGTCGTACGCGAGTTTCGCCACGACATCGGCGATCGGATCGTCGACCGCGATGTCCGTGGTGATGGCGGGCGCCCGCCCGGACTGCTGCTGCGCCGCAAGGCCGGCGAGGGCGAGGCGCAGATCCCGGTATCCCGGATACCCGAGCAGCCGGGCCGTCCGTACGACCGTCGCCTCGCTGGTGCCGGTGAGCTCGGCGAGGCCGGTGACCGTGAGGGCCGCGCAGCCGGCCGGGTCGCCCGCGACGGCCTCGGCGACGCGCTGCATGGAGCGGGTCATGGAGGGCGCGAGCGTGCGCACCTTCGCGGCGAGGGCGGCGGGAGCGGGAGGCGCACTCGCCCGGCCTGCCGCACCGGAGAAAATTTCCTTCACGTCCTGGGTCACTCATGAAAGATATTTTCGGCGCGGTGTCCCGGTCAAGAGTGCGCACAATGGGGGCATGCACCCCATCAGCCCCCTGGAGCAGGCGCTGCACGCGGCACGCGCCCTCGTACTCGCCGATCTGGCCGCGCGCGAGGTCGCCGCGGCGGACGTGGTGTCCATGGTCGAGGAGTCCGTCGTCCAGCGGCGATGGTGGGTGGAGCAGTGGCCGCAGGGCGTCGAGTACGTCGCCGGGCTGGTCGCGCAGGACGTCCAGGACGCCCTGCTGGAGACATACGGCCGTTGGCCCCTGTGCCCGGTCTGCGGCGGCGGCGACCCGCACGCCCTCGACGTCGAGCCGGAGCTCGGCCCCGACCCGCACTGGGTCTGCCACAAGGCGGGCGTGAAGGTGGCGGCGGTCGGCACGCTGGGCTCGGCCACGGGCGGGACGTCGTCCTCGTGACCGTCTACATCGACCCACCGACCTGGCCCGGTCACGGCCGCATGTGGTCCCACCTCATCAGCGACGTCTCCTACGACGAACTCCACACCTTCGCCGAGAAACTGGGCGTGCCCCCACGCGCCTTCGAGCGGGACCACTACGACATCCCGTCGCACCGGTATGCGGACGTGGTGGCGGCGGGGGCGGTGGAGGTCAGCAGCCGGGAGGTGGTGCGGCTGCTGACGGGGGCGGGGTTGCGGCGGCCGAAGGGGCGGCCTCAGCGCCCCAGTTCGTAGGCCAGTCCCTCCTCGTCCTCGCCCGCCTTCCTGAAACCGGCGCGGGTGACCACCGACTGGGACGGGACGTTGTCCCGTTCGATCGTGGCGAAGAGCGTGCGGACGTCGTCCCGTGCCAGGGCCCACTCCGACAGCGCGCGCAGGGCCTCGGTCGCGTAGCCGTGGCCGCGGGCCGGTTCGGTGAGGTCGTAGCCGATCTCGGTGCGGCCCTCCTCGTCGGGGACGCCGTGGAAGCCGATGCCGCCGATCGCGCGGCCGTCCTCGCGGCGGACGAGGGCGAAGACGCCGAACTCCGGGCGGTGCACGCCCTCTTCGTACGCCTTCAGCATGAAGTTCGAAGCCTCCCGGGTGCCCTCGAACGGGCCGCCGTCCAGCCAGTCGAAGCCGCCGTCGCCGCCCGCCACCAGGTCGCGTGCGGCCGCGGGGGTGATGCCCTGGAGGGTGAGGCGGTCGGTGGGGAGGACGAGGTTGTTGTTCCAGCGCCACTCGGTGAGGCGGGCGCGGCCGGGGAGTTCGCCGCGGCCGGTGGCCCAGAGGAAGGTGCGCCAGTGGTCGGGGCTCGGCTGGACGTGCGGGAAGATGCGGGTGAGGACGGACTCGGCCAGTGCGGCCGGGGGTTCGTACTCCAGGCCGAGGCCGCCCGCGATGTCGTGTGTGTGGGCGAGGACCTCGGCGATGCCCATCGCGGCGAAGCCCTCGCGGTTGGCGCTGCGGAACGGGTACGGGTGGAAGCCGCGGGCCTCGCGCGGAGCGGTGCGGACGGCAGCGGCGAGCAGGGCGCCGGTCGTCTCGATCACATGCAGCAGGCCCGTGTTGTCGGTGCCCTCGTCGAGGGTGATCTCGAAGGGGACGTAGCCGTCCTTCGCGCGTCCGGCCAGATTGGCGGCGTACGCGATGAGGTCGTCCGCGATGTGGACCGCCGTCTCGTGGCAGTTCCACTCCAGCCCGGAAGCCTTCACCTCCGTCCAGCCCCGGTCCACCGCCGGCCGCAGCGCTGCCACGCAGCCCGCCACGGCCTCTTCCACCTGATCCCCGCCCCATGCACGCATGGGGCGCAGACTATGCGGACGGGCCCGTCGGGAGCGACAGCATTTCCAGCTCGGAGGTGAGGTTGTACCGGGCCGTCGCCTCCCACTCCGTCCGGCCGTACGGCGTCCTGAACAGCCGTGGCAGGTCGAGGAGTTGGCGCAGGATCGCGGCGCGGCCCGTGCGGAAGGCGTCGCTCGGGACGAAGTGGTACTCCTCGCGTACGGCGGCCGTGTACGCGGCGTACGCGGACGGGGGCGAGGCGAGGATCGCCAGGTCGGCGTCGCACAGGACCTGGCCGTCGCGGTCGTCGTCGGCCGGGTCGTGGCCGACGGTGAGGCGGACCAGGCGGGCCACCTCGGCGGTCTTGGCCTCGGAGAGGCCCGCCTCGGGGAGGGCACGCTCGGCGAGGCGGGCCGAGCGCTCCTCGTTCTCGGAGCGGTCGGGGAAGTAGACCGCGTCGTGGAACCAGGCGGCGAGGCGTACGAGGTCCGGGTCGGCCGCGTACTTCTCCAGTGCGTCGACGTGGTCGAGGACCGCCGTGAGGTGCGCGAGCGTGTGGTAGTGGCGCTGCGGTTCCTGCCAGCGGGCGAGGAGGTTGTCGGCGTACGGGGCCGGGTCGGGGCCGGCGGCGGGGGAGCGGGCTCCTTCCAGGGCGCGGTTCCAGCGGGTGCGCAGGGCATCGACATCGGGGCGGGCGTGATCGGCCATGCGCACATTCTCCCGCCTCCCCGGCGGCTGCGGCCTCTCCCGTCGATCATCCGGTGCCCCTAGCGTGGCCCCCATGACGACGACTGACGACGTACGCGACCCCGAACTGCCCGGACGCCTCCTGACCGTCGAGCGCGACGCCCTGATCCCGCTCCTCCGCGCCCGCCCGGACGCGGACTTCGCACTGCCCACCACCGCGTGTCCGGGGTGGACGGTGCGGGACGTCCTCGCACACTGTTCCGCCGCGCTGCTGCGGGTGGTGGAGAGCCGTTTCGAGGAGGGCGTCTTCTCGCCCGCCGCCAACGACCGGGACATCGCCGAGCGCGCCGACTGGACGAACCAGCAGGTCGTGGACGAGCTGGAGCGCGGGATGACCGAGGCCGGGCCGGTGATCGGCAAGGCGGGCGGTGTGCTGGACAGGGTCGCGCTGGGGGAGTGGGTGCACGCGGGCGACGTACGGGACGTCTGGGGTGAGCCGCAGGCGTACGGAGGTCCCGGCCTCCCGGACGCCCTCGCCCTCCTCGCCCGGATCACCCGCGAGCGGGGCCGTCTGCCGCTGCACGCCGACCTCGACGATGGGGGCACCTCCCACGCCCTTAAGGCAGTGGGGGAGGACGAGCCGCTGCTGCTGGGGGAGACGAGCGGGGAGCGGAACCCGGCGCGCTTCATCGGTGACTCCGCGACTCTCGTACGGCTCCACGCGGGCCGCGCGGTGCCCACGGGCACGTCGTACGAGCTGGTGGGAGCGGAGGCGGCGGAGCTGAACATGTTCGGCTGACGGGCTGCTGCGGACTGTCGAAGCCGTCCGCCACGGCCTGCCGCGGTGCCGGGCCCCGGGGGGCGATCTCGCGGTCGTCCGCCCCGTCGTCGTACCCTGAGATTGGACTAGACCTGTAGCCGCTCCAGGGGAACACCGACGGAAGGGGTCCTATGAGCATGCGTGCAGTCCTGGAGGTGATCGCCCTCGACGCCGAGGACGCGGTCGCCGCCCAGGCCGGAGGCGCGGACCGGCTGGAGCTGGTCACCGACATGGCGGCCGACGGGCTGACCCCGTCGGTCGAGACCTTCGCCGGGATCCGTGCCGCCGTCGACATCGACCTGCGCGTGATGCTGCGGCCGGCGGACGGGTTCGCCGCGGGGGACGTGGAGCCGCTGGTCCGGGTCGCCCGGGAGCTGCGGGCGGCCGGGGCCGAGGAGTTCGTGCTCGGGTTCCTCGACGCGGACGGGCAGGTCGACCTCGACGCCGTCAAGCAGGTCGTGGCGGAACTGGACGGCTGCCGCTGGACCTTCCACCGCGCGATCGACCGGGCCGCGGACCGGGACGCACTGCGCAGGCAGCTGGACGGCCTGCCGGGGCACGACACCTACCTCACGGCCGGTTCGGCCGCCGGGGTGGACGACGGCCTCCCCACCCTGCTCGCCGAGGCGGCGCGGTGCGGGGAGCCCGGCTACGAGCCGCGGATCATGGTCGGCGGGGGGCTGCGGCTGGAGCATGTGCCACAGCTGAGGGCTGCGGGGATCGACGCCTTTCACATCGGCGGGGCCGCCCGGCCGGGGGGCTGGGACGGGCCCGTGTCGGCGGCCGCGGTCGCCGAGTGGCGGGCGGTACTGGACGGGGTCTAGCGCTTCAGGGGGTGCAGGCACAGAGACGTATCGCCGTCCTTGCTGTACTCCAGGTAGGCCAGGTAGTCCCCGGCCGCACACTCGTCGTTCGTCGGGGCGAGGACGCGAAGCTCCGCGCTCGGGGAGTCACAGGGCTCGGGCCTGAGGTCCTGTGCGGGCCAGTCCGTGGCGTTGCGGGCGCACGAGCCGACCGTCAGGGTCGGGTGGTCGACGTTGCTGTTGCTGTTGTCACTGCCGTGACTGGGCCCGACCACCAGGCCGATGATCAGAAGCACCGGAATCGCGGCCACCACGAGGCCGACCAGGCTCAGCGGGATCAGGGCGAGGATGCCCGCCGGCCGCCGGAACACGGGCTTGCCCGGATCCAGCGGCGGCCGGAAGCCCGCCGTGGCCGGCTCCGGGATGCGCCGGATGCCGGACAGGGCACTGAGGTTGGCAAGCAGCGTGAGGGGCGTGATGAACACCGACAGCGGTCCCCACCAGCCCATCACCATGGTGTCGGCCTGCATGTCCCGGAAGCTCGCCAGCGCGCAGGTACGGCAGAACATCCCCTCGCGCCGCAGGAACCGCATCATCACCACCATGCCCTGGTGACCGCGGACGGTCACCGGCGCGGCGGGCATCGCCCCGCACACCTGGCAGGCCGCCCCCGGCCCGCCCACCGGTCCCCAGGCTCCGCCGCCGTGCTGCTGCGGCCAGGAGGGAGCGGGCGGGTACGCCCCCGAGGGCTGCGCGTACGGACCTGGGACCGGCGCCTGCTGGTACGGCCCGGAAGGATGCTGATACGGCCCCGGAATCGGCTGGTGGGCAGGGTGCGAGGGTGGCGGCGTGCTCAACGGGGGCCTTTCCGGGGGGACATGACACAGCGGGCAGCACCCTACCCGGCAAGCTGCGGCGGCAGCGGCGCCGCATGCGTCACGATCAGCCCGGACACCGCGCGGGTCAGCGCCACGTACAGGCGGCGCAGGCCGGTCCGTTCGTCGGGCTCGCCGTCGACCACCGCCTGCGGCTCGTCCAGGACCACGTAGTCGTACTCCAGGCCCTTCGCGAGGGACGCCGGGACCAGGGTGAGGCGGGTCTCGGCCGTCGTCTCCGCACCGGGAGCCAGGTAGCTGATCCCGGCCGCCGTCAGCGCCTCAGCCAGCGCCGGGACGCGGGCGTCGGCCGCGATCAGGCCCGTCGATCCCTCGTTGCGGAGCAACTCCTCGCAGGCGGCGACCACTTCGGAGGTGTTCTCGATCGGCCGGAGGGCGAAGAAGCCCGGGTTCTCGCGGACCGAGGCGACCGGCGTGAGACCGGGGGCGATGTGCGGCAGCAGGCGGGAGGCGTAGGTGATGACATCCGTCGGGACACGGAAACCGGCCGTCAGCTCCTCGATCACGCCGTCCGGCTTGCCGAGATGGGCGAGCGCCTCCTCCCAACTCCGCGTCGCCCAGGGCGTGGTGCCCTGCGCCAGGTCGCCGAGGACGGTCGCCGAACCGGTGGTGCAGCGGCGGCCCACCGCGCGGTACTGCATGGGGGAGAGGTCCTGTGCCTCGTCCAGGACGACATGACCGAGGGAGTGCGTGCGCTGCACGAGGTCCGTCGTCTCGTCGATCAGCACCGCGTCCGCGGGCGACCACTGGGCGGACTTCACGCTCCGGGCCGCCCTTTTACCAGATCCAGGCAGCGCCCACAGGATCGTCTTCTGCTCGTCCTCGGTGAGGATTCCGGCCGCGTGCTCGGCGAGGAAGTCCGCATCCGAGAGCAGGCGCAGGACCAGCTTCGCCGGGTCGACCGGCGGCCACATCTGCTTGACGGCCGCCTTCACCGCCGCGTTGCGGGCCACCGCGTCCTGCACCCGGTCGTCCGGTGCCTCCCCCGACCGCTCCATCTGCACCAGCACGGCGTGCGCGATGCGCTGCGGGAGGGCCTCGCGGGCGGCGCCGTAGCGGATGCCGCGGTCGAGCAACTCCCGGACGATGTCCTCCAGTTCGTACGCGGGCACCCGCCAGCGGCGTGAGCCGCGCACGACGACGAGCGGCTCGGTCGGCATGGTGACGTGGGAGAGGACGGCCCGCCGCAGCACCTCCGCCATCCGCGCGTCGCCCTTGACGACCGCGGCCGCCGCGTCGTCGGTGCCCCGGATCTCGATGCCGCCCGCGACGAGGTCGTCCACGGTGGCCTGCTGGACCGTCAACTCGCCCAGGGCGGGCAGGACTTGCTCGATGTAGTGCAGGAAGGACCTGTTCGGCCCGATGACGAGGGTGCCGGTGCGGGCGAGCCGCTCCCGGTGGGCGTAGAGCAGATACGCGACACGGTGGAGCCCGACGGCCGTCTTCCCGGTCCCCGGTCCTCCCTGCACGCACACGGTCCCGCCCAGGCCGGACCTCACGATCTCGTCCTGCTCGGGCTGGATGGTCGCCACGATGTCCCGCATCGGGCCGACGCGCGGGCGCTCGATCTCCTGCTGGAGCAGTTTGCTGGTGCGGGCGGCCTCGGCCGGGTCGGAGAGGTGCTCGTCCTCGTACGCGGTGATGTCACCGCGGGTGTAACCGAAGCGGCGGCGCAGCGCGATGTCCAGCGGGTCCTTCTTGGACGCCCGGTAGAACGGCTGGGAGACCGGGGCCCGCCAGTCGATGACCATCGGGTCGCCGTCGTGGTCGTGCACGTGCCGGCGCCCGATGTAGAACCTCTCGCCGTCCGCACCCTCGGCCTGGTCGGCGCCCGGGGAGTGCAGATAGTCGAGACGGCCGAAGAACAGCGGGGTGTCGCTGAGGTCGGCCAGCGCCTTGATGCGCTCGTCGATCTGGCGGGCCAGGACCTCGGCGTTGACCCAGTTCGCGGTGACGTCGCTGATGTCGAGCGACTCGACGTCCTCGCGCATGGCACGCAGGGCGGCACGGGATGCGGCGAGGTGGGCGCGCTCGCGGGAGAGAGGGTCGTCGAGAGGGGCGGGATCGTCGACGGGCGTGGACAAGGCGGTGCCTCCGAAGGCGCTACGGGCTGGGGCTGCGAGGTGCCGGCCGGTTTCCGTCCGGACGGCGGCGCTCCGTGGAGGGAGGCGGGCAAGAGCGGAGATTCTAGGTGAGCGGGGGAGACGGGGGCCAACGGTTTTCCACGCCCTGCCCGCGCCCTGCCCGCGCCCTGCCCGTCCCCCGTCCTCCCCCTCAGGGCCCCCTAGGGGATGTCCCCGTCATACCAGGGGGGGAGGGCCACGACCGGAGTCGTACGCGGCGACGCGGGAGGTTCGGTCCGCAGGCCGATGCTCCCTTTATGCCCGCCGATCCACCATGGATACATGAGCGCAGCAACCATCACCCCAGGCCCCGGCAGGCCGGGTCCGCCCGGCGCCACCCCCGTCCTCGGCAGCCACCGTCACCGCCTCGGCGACACCCTGCGCGCCCTGAAGGTGTTCGTGGGCGCCGCCTTCGACGTGGTGATCCTCGGCGAGTACGGCGAGGAAGCGGGCGTACGCCGTAAGTGAAGGCGTCCCTACGCCTCCTCCGCCAGCAGTTCGTCCGCGTCCACGATCCGGTAGGCGTACCCCTGTTCCGCCAGGAAGCGCTGGCGGTGGGCGGCGAAGTCCTGGTCGATGGTGTCGCGGGCGACGACCGAGTAGAAGTGCGCCTGGTGGCCGTCGGCCTTGGGGCGCAGCACCCGTCCCAGCCGCTGGGCCTCCTCCTGGCGTGAGCCGAAGGTGCCCGACACCTGGATGGCGACCGTCGCCTCCGGCAGGTCGATGGAGAAGTTCGCGACCTTGGAGACGACGAGGACGCTGATCTCGCCCTCCCGGAAGGCGTCGAAGAGCTTCTCGCGCTGGGCGTTGGAGGTTTCCCCCTTGATGACGGGCGCGTTCAAGTGCTCGCCCAGCTCGTCGAGTTGGTCGATGTACTGCCCGATGACGAGGATCTGCTGGCCCGCGAAACGGCGCACGATCGCCTCGGTGACCTTCCGCTTGGTCTCCGTCGTGGCGCAGTAGCGGTACTTCTCCTCCTGCTCGGCGGTGGCGTAGGCGAGCCGCTCGGAGTCGGTGAGGTTGACCCGGACCTCCACGCAGTCGGCGGGCGCGATGTAGCCCTGCGCCTCGATCTCCTTCCACGGCGCGTCGAACCGCTTGGGCCCGATCAGCGAGAACACGTCCGACTCGCGTCCGTCCTCGCGCACCAGGGTCGCGGTCAGCCCCAGCCGCCGCCGCGCCTGCAGGTCCGCCGTGAACTTGAAGACCGGCGCGGGCAGCAGATGCACCTCGTCGTAGACGATCAGCCCCCAGTCGCGGGAGTCGAAGAGCTCCAGGTGCGGGTAGATGCCCTTCCGCCGGGTGGTCAGCACCTGGTACGTGGCGATGGTGACCGGCCGGATCTCCTTGCGCGTACCGCTGTACTCACCGATCTCGTCCTCGGTGAGACTCGTGCGCTTCACCAGCTCGTGCTTCCACTGCCGCGCCGAGACGGTGTTGGTGACGAGGATCAGGGTCGTCGACTTCGCCTGCGCCATGGACCCGGCGCCGACGAGCGTCTTGCCCGCCCCGCACGGCAGCACGACGACGCCGCTCCCGCCGTGCCAGAAGTTCTCCACGGCCTGCTTCTGGTACGGCCGCAGCGCCCAGCCGTCCTCGTTCAGCTCGATCGGGTGCGCCTCGCCGTCGACGTATCCCGCGAGGTCCTCGGCGGGCCAGCCCAGCTTCAGCAGCGTCTGCTTGATCTGCCCGCGCTCCGAGGGGTGCACGGCGACGGTGTCCGGGTCGATCCGCGCCCCGACCAGCGGGGCGATCCGCTTCGAGCGCAGGATCTCCTCCAGCACCGGCCGGTCGGTGGTGGTGAGGATCAGCCCGTGCGTGGGGTGCTTGCTGAGGGTCAGCCGCCCGTACCGGTCCATGGTGTCCGCGACGTCGACCAGCAGCGCATGCGGCACCGGATACCGGCTGTACTGCACGAGCGCGTCCACGACCTGCTCGGCGTCGTGCCCGGCCGCCCGCGCGTTCCACAGCCCCAGCGGCGTCACCCGGTACGTGTGGATGTGCTCGGGCGCCCGCTCCAGCTCCGCGAACGCCGCGATGGCCCGACGGCACTCGTCGGCCTGCTCGTGGTCGACCTCCAGGAGCAGGGTCTTGTCGGACTGGACGATGAGTGGACCATTCACGCGGGGCACCCTTTCCGTACGGCCGGTGTCGGCCGCCAAACGTCCAGTGTGCCGCATGTGGCGGACAACGGACCCGGGCCAAGATCAGAACAGCAGGGGCCGGCCGGACCACCAGGTGTAGAGCAGATCGGCGTCGGTGTCCTCGCTCACCACACCGACCAGCTGGTCGTGGTAGCTCCAGGCCATCCGGTACTTGCTCTCGCGCCACCGGCAGGTCAGCTCGCCGAGGACCTCGCCCCCGTAGAGCCAGGTGCCGTGCCATTCACCGGCCGCGCTGCACCGGTCGCCGTCGGGGGTTCCCATCTCGCGCACTTCGCTGCGCATCCAGGCGTCCAACATGGACCGGGAGGCGAAGGAGTACACGAAGGATTTCCAGTGCGGATGGCCCTCCGCGCTGCTGCGGCACCGGACTGCCGCTCTGGCGGTTCCGACCTTCGTGTCGTACTTCGTGCACTCGTAGAGGGAGCCCCTGCCGGAGGCGATCAGATCGATCAGCTCGCTCACGGCGGACGAGGACGTGGTGGCCGGAGCGGGCGTGGTGGCCGGAGCGGACGACGAGGGCTCCCTGGTCGTGGGCGTCCGCAAGGTGCTCGGCCCGTCCCTCCTCGGTTCCGACGAGACCACGGCGGCGGACACCGGGCTGCTGTCCTGCTGGAACACGCCCGTGATCAGAGCGGCGAGTACGCCGCCCACCACCGTCGCGATCGCGCCGATCAGCGCCGACCAGATGATCGCCCGCGAGTGTGTGCGGTGCCCCCGGTCATCGGGCGGTGTCCGCCCTCCCGAATCCCCATCGCTCATCACGGCCGTCCCCCTGCAGCCCCCGCGCCGTCGTCGCGCTTCCACCGGGATAGCACAGGCCACCGTGATCGATAAAGCCGCTTTGCGTACTTCCCATCAGTCTGTCCGGCCCATCCGTCTCATCCCTGATCGTCCGCCAGTTCCGCCACCCCTGTGACGCGATGCAGCGGATACGTCCGCACCTCGTCCGCCGTGTGGTCGTACGCCGTCACGAAGCCGCCCTCGACGCGGATCGGGGCGATGACGCGCTGGCTGGCGGCGCCCTCGGCGTTGACGTAGCCGATCCACAGGGCCTCGCCGGTGAGGACGGCGGCCTGCATGGTGGCGAGGGTCTCGGCGGAGGTGGTGCGGGGGAGATCGCCGCCCGGCGCGGCCGACGCGGTCGGCTTGCGGGGGGCCGTGGAGGCCAGGTCGCCGGCCCGGATCGCGCGGATCGCCGCCGCCAGGAGCGTGGCGTCGGGGGTCGGCGGGCCGTCCGGGACCGGCTCGGGGGCGGTGCGCGGCGGGGTGCGGTGGGCGTCGGCGCGGGTGATCAGGACGTCGCCCTCCGCCGACTCCGCGGCCGGTGCGAAGCCCATCGCGCGCAGCCCGTCCAGGAGGGTCGCCGGGTCGGCCTGGGTGGCGAGGACGGTGGGCGCGAGGCGGCGCAGCCGCAGAGACGCGGCGCGCTTGTCGGCCATGATCTCGTTGAGCATCGTGTCGTCGTCGCAGCGGACGTACGCCGAGGCCGCGCCCACCCGCAGATGCCCGTGTTTGCGGGCCACGTCGTCGATGAGATACGTCAGCGGCTGCGGTACGGGGGTACGGGAGTGGGCGCTCAGGAAGGCGTGCAGGTCGGTGGCGGTGCGGCCCGCGTCCAGGGCGCGCCGTACCGAACCCGGTGTGAAGCGGTAGACCGTGGCCCCGCCCTTCGACTCCACGTCCGCCAGTACGTCCAGCATGTCGGCCAGCGGCCGCTTCAACGGGCCGGGGGCGACCGCCGTCAGGTCCGCCTGGAGCAGCACGTGGTCCAGGGGTTCGGGCATGAGCGGCGCGAGGAGACGGCCGGCCGCCGCGGAGGCGGTGGCCTGTTCGGCGGGGGAGAGGGGCTCCACGGTGAGCGGCACGTGGTGGACGGGGAGCTTGTCGCCGGGGCCCTCCTGGGCGGGCTCGGCGTCCTTCGGCGCGGGTGAGGGCGCGGGCGCGGGCGCCCCGAGGAGCGCCCTGCCGTGCGCCGACAGCGCGCCCCGGCCCGTCACGCCCAGCATCTCCGCCTCCGACAGCGCCCAGGTCGCGAGCCGTCCGCGCAGGTCGTCGCTTTGCTGGGGGCCGCGCAGGGGCCGTTCCCAGCGCAGCCGGGCGAGGACGGACTCGGCGGCCGGGGAGGCACCCTCCGGCAGCCCGGCCAGCAGGCTCAGCACCCGGTGCCGTATCTCCGGGGCCGCGGAGCGGTCCAGGCCCGGTCCCAGCGCCGACAAGGTGCGTTCCTTGGCGTCCCGCCCTCCGACGACGCCCGCCGTGCGCGTCGCCGTCAGCCATGCCTGCGCCAGTTGCGCCCAGCGCTCGGCGGCCGGCAGCTCCAGCCACTCGTCGTAGGCCGGGGTCGCCGCATACCGCTCGTCGGCCTCCCCGTCGGACGCCAGCAGCCCGGCCGCGTACGCCAGCTCGACCCAGAAGGCGGCGACGGGCTCGGACACGTCGAGCGCCACGGCGGTGCGCTTGAGGTCGCGCACGCTGAGACCGCCCGCCCGCAGCACCGCGGGCCCGCCCTCGTCCCAGTCCTTCAGCAGCTCCTCCACGGTCGCCAGCGCCGTGTACGCCTGCCCGGCCGCCGTCGCGTCCACAACCTGTGGACGGTGCGTCGCCGTCACCTCCAGGGCGGGCGGCAGCGGCTCGGCGGCACGATGCGCCCGGCCGCCGCGCAGATGCAGGGCCACTTCCCGGGGGAGTACGACGGTCCCGGGCGCCGTCGGCAGCAGCAGCCCCCGGTCCAGGAGCCAGCGCAGCCGCGGCGCCGGATCGGCCGTCACCTGCCCGTACGGCGGCCCCCACACCAGCCGGTCCAGCACCTCCCGCGACTCCGCGGGCGCCTCGGCCAGCAGCGCGGCCATCCGTGCGCGGTCCCCGTACAGGGCCGTCAGCGAGGCCACGGCGGAGACGGAGTCGTGCGTCGAGGGCAGCCCGACGGCGGTGACGATCTCCTGGATCCGGCCCGGCGACATACCCGCCGTCGCCTCCTGCACCGTGGGCCCGAGCCCCGTCGGCGACGGATGCTGCGGCGACGGCGCGAGCAGCTCACGGGCCGTGCGCACCAGCCGCAGCCGGTCGTCGTCGCCCCACACCAGGGCCTGCTCCCGCAGGGTGCCCAGGGCACGCGGGAGGGCCGCGGTGACCGCCGGGTCGCCCCCGTCACCGCTCATCAGCCCGAGCAGCTCGTCGTACCCGGCCGGATCCGCGGCCACCGCCAGTGCCTCGGCCGTCTGCAGCGCGAAACGGTCCAGCCGCTCCAGCGCCCGCACGACCGACGCGCGGGTGCCGGCGCGGGTCGCCAGCTGGGTGAGGTCGGTGGGGACGGGCGTGATGAGGTCGGGGCGGGCGCGCAGCAGTGCCGCCAGGGAGGCGTCGTCCCTGTTGCGCAGTGCCTCTGCGAGTGAACGCGGAGCGGCCGGGGTGCTCATCCGACCCACGGTAGCGGGTTGCCTCCGGCGCTGAGTCTGTGCACGGTCGGCCTGCGCTACCGTCGTCACCACGGGAAAACCAACGCACCCACCCCAAAGGGGACTTCGTGGGTATCGAGAGCGACAAGGTCGTCTACGAGTATCTGAGCCGCGTCGGCGACGTGGCGCAGCAGCGGCAACTGCCGTCCGCCGCACGCATGCGCCTGGTGTCGGAGCTCCGGGGCGAGATCGACCGCCGCCGGGCGAAGGCCACCGTCGACAGCCCCGCCGCGGTCCGCCGCATCCTCTCCCGGCTCGGTACCCCCGACGAGGTCGTCGCCGCGGCGGGAGGCACCGCCCCGGCACCGCAGTCGACCCCTACCCAGGTACCGGTGCAACGGGACGACGAACCGGACGACAGCAGGCGCCTGCCGAAGAGCCTGCGCCGGGTCGTACCGCGCCCGCGCCCCGCGGAGCCGGCGCGGCCCGAGACGACCGCCCCCTCCCCACCGCACATGGCCAGCGCCGAGGAACTCGGCAACAGCGCGACCCGGCCCGACTGGTGGCGGGTCGACAGCACGCCCTTCGGCGAGAGCGTCCCCGGATTCACCGGCGGCGTGGAGATCCCGGATCTGCTCAGGCCGCCGCGCCCGAAGGAACTCGAGAAGGAGCCGCCACCGGCCGTCGAGCAGGCCCCGGAGGCCGAGGAGAAGGCCGCACCCGAGGCCCCCGCCCCGCGTCGCCGCCTCGCGCTCCCGGCCGGCGGCTGGAGCAACCCGCTCCTGCTGATCGCCGCCGGTCTGCTCGTCGTCGGCGCGATCCTCGGCAACTGGTTCGCCCTGCTGCTCGGCTGGCTCATCGCCTACGCCTCCCGCCGCCTCACCCGCAACGAGTCCAAGTGGGCGGTCATCGGCATGCCCACCCTCGCCGTCACAGCCGGCCTCGTCTGGCTCTGGGGCAGAAACACCGGCCGCTGGGGCACCCCCATACCCCAGGGCCACATGAACGAGGCGATCGCGGAGACATGGCCGTGGGTGGTACGGGGCGCGGCGCTGCTGTCGGCCCTCTTCATCACCTGGCGCTCACAGAGGCGGCTTTGAGCGGCGTCGGCATCGGTGCGGTTCATCGCTCGGCGCCCACAGAAGCGGCTTGAAGGGGCGTGGGGCTGTATCGATATGCGGCTCCGCCGCGTGGGCGCGATCAACCCCCACCTACCCGCAGCCGCCAGGCAACGGTTGGGACCGAGTCACTGGGCACAATGACCCACATGGCCCAAACAACCCCGCCCCCGCCCACCGTCGGCTTCGACCTCGACATGACCCTCATCGACTCCCGCCCAGGCATCCATGCCTGCTACCTCGCACTGTCCGAGCGCACCGGGACATACATCGACGCCGACCTGGCCATCACCCGCCTCGGACCACCCCTCGCCGAGGAACTGATCAACTGGTTCCCCCAGGAGCAGCTGGCGGAGATGGCCGACCTCTACCGCTCGATGTACCCGACGATCGCCATCGCCGCGACCCCCGCAATGCCGGGCGCCCGTGAGGCCATCGCCGCCGTACAGGCGGCCGGCGGACGCGCGATCGTCGTGACGGCCAAGTACGAGCCGAACGCCAAACTGCACCTGGAACACCTCGGCATCCACCCCGACGAGGTCGTCGGCGACCTGTGGGCCGAGCAGAAGGCGGAGGCGCTGCGCGAGCACGGCGCCGGGATCTACGTCGGCGACCACATCGGCGACGTACGCGGGGCGCGCAAGGCGGACGCGCTGTCGGTGGCCGTGGCGACCGGACCGTGCAGCACGCAGGAGCTGAGCGCGGCCGGGGCGGACGTGGTGCTCGGGGACCTCACGGAGTTCCCCGGCTGGCTCGCGGACTACCGCCCGGCGCGCGCCTGACGGCGGCCCGCCGCGATCGACCGCAGCACTCCGGCGCCGGCGATCAGGAAGCCGACCCCCATGAGCATGCTCAGTCCGAACATGTACGTCGGAAATGGCTTCGCGTGGAGGAACAGCGGAGCCACTGTGACGAGTGTGGCCAGGGCACCGAGGAAGAACACGATGGCACCGGCACGGATCAGTCGGTCACCGGGCTCGGCGGAATTCGTTTGGGTTTTGTCACGCACCGGACCAGGGTAGTTCCCTGCGCGAAGGAACAACCCGGCGACGTCTTGTCACCGGCCTGAAGACCATTAGCCTTGGTACCGGCGGGTCCGCGACGACCCGCCCGAGTGCTATCAAGAGCCGTTTCCGAAGCAGTTTTCCGACGAGTACGAGGACGAGGACAGACGTGCCTACCGGCAAGGTCAAGTGGTTCAACAGCGAGAAGGGCTTCGGCTTTCTCTCCCGCGACGACGGCGGCGACGTCTTCGTCCATTCCTCGGTCCTCCCCGCCGGAGTCGAGAGCCTCAAGCCGGGCCAGCGAGTGGAGTTCGGTGTGGTCGCCGGCCAGCGCGGCGACCAGGCGCTTTCCGTCACCGTCCTGGACCCGACCCCCTCGGTGGCGGCCGCCACCCGCAAGAAGCCGGACGAACTGGCCTCCATCGTGCAGGATCTGACGACCCTCCTGGAGAACATCACCCCGATGCTCGAGAAGGGCCGCTACCCCGACAAGGCCTCCGGCAAGAAGATCGCGGGCCTGCTGCGCGCGGTCGCCGACCAGCTGGACGTATAACCCTCAACAATTCCCGTATCCGCTACGGGAATTCGAGCGCATCCGGGCCGAGGGGCGGCACCAGCCCCTCGGCCGCCGCACGGGTGAGCAGTCCCCGTACGGCCGCGTATCCGTCCACGCCGAGGTCGTGGGTGAACTCGTTGACGTACAGGCCGATGTGCTGGTCGGCGACGGCCGGGTCCATCTCCTGGGCGTGCTCCATGACGTACGGGCGGGAGACCTCGGGCTCGTCCCACGCGGCACGTACCGACGAGCGGATCGACTCGGCGAGACCCGTCAGCACCTCGGCTCCCAGTGACCGCTTCGCGATGATCGCACCCAGCGGGATCGGCAGTCCGGTGGTGTCCTCCCAGTGCTCGCCCATGTCGGCCAGCTTGTGCAGGCCGTAGTTCTGGTACGTGAAGCGCGCCTCGTGGATGACGAGCCCCGCGTCGACCTTCCCGTCCCGCACGGCGGGCATGATCTCGTGGAACGGCATGACGACGATCTCGCCGACGCCGCCGGGCACCGTGTCGGCCGCCCACAGCCGGAACAGCAGATACGCCGTCGACTTCTCGCTCGGGACGGCGACGGTACGGCCCGTCAGGTCCCCGGGCCCACGGGTGAGCACCAGCGGCCCGCAGCCCCGGCCCAGCGCACCCCCGCACGGCAGCAGCGCGTACTCGTCGAGGACGTACGGCAGCACGGCGTACGACACCTTCAGGGCATCGAACTCGCCGCGCTCCGCCATGCCGTTGGTGATGTCGATGTCCGCGAAGGTCACCTCGAGCGCGGGCGCGCCGGGGACGCGGCCGTGGGCGAGGGCGTCGAAGACGAAGGTGTCGTTCGGGCAGGGGGAGTACGCGATCTGCAGGGCCTGTGCGGGGTGTACGGGCTCAGTGGTCATGCTGGTTCCAACTCTCCAGTACGGGCGTCAGCTTCCCGAAGGCCTCCGTCAGGGCCGTCAGGGCGTCGCCGATGCGCCAGGCGGCCCGGTCGCGCGGGCCGACCGGATTGGAGACCGCGCGTATCTCCAGCACGGGCACGCCGTGCGCGGCGGCCGCCTCGGCCACCCCGAAGCCCTCCATGGCCTCGGCGAGGGCGCGGGGGTGGCGGGCGCGCAGGTCCGCGGCGCGCTCGGCGGTGCCGGTCACGGTGGAGACGGTGAGCACGGCGCCGGTGGGCGCCCCGGTCGCGGCCGCGAGGTCTCGTACGAGTGCTTCCGGCGGACGATGGGTGACGGTCCCGAAGCCGAGCTCCGTCACCGGGACGAAGCCGTCGGGCGTCTCGGCGCCCAGGTCGGCCGCGGTGATCTCGTCGGCGATCACGAGGGAGCCGACGGGGGCCCCGGGCTGGAAACCGCCGGCGATCCCGGCGGAGATCACGAGGTGGTAGGGGCTTCCGCTCAGGGCGGCGGTGGTGAGGGCGGTCGCGGTGGAGGCGGCGGCGAGCGCCGGGCCCACACCGGCCGCGATCACCAGGTGGCCCTCGCCCGTGAACGCCCGGGCCACCGCGTCCCGTTCGACGGGGACCGCGGTGGCCACGAGGACACGTACCGAAGACACGAGGGACCCGGCGGGCTCGGCAGGCGGGGTCAGTCGTTCTTCTCCAGCTTGAAGGACCACAGGCCGGTGACCGCGCTGCCGCCCTTCTTGCCGTCGCCCGCCTTGATGGTGACCAGGGTGGACTTGCCCTGGGCGCCGTACTGGGCGTTGAAGAAGACGCTGCCCGGGATGGTGCGGTAGGTCTTGTCGCTGTCCTCGGTCAGGGGCTGACCGTTCATCAGGATCGTCCACCGCTTGTCGGCGATCTTGGGGTCGACGCCGAAGCGGACGGTGTCGTCGGGGTCGACCTTGATGGACTTGATGTCCTTGTCCTTCAGGCACTTCCCCAGGTCCGCGGTCTGCAGGGTCTTGCCCTCGCCGCCGCAGGTGGCCTCCGAGCTGACGGAGGAGCGGCCGACCGTGATGGTGGACAGCGGCGTCGGCTTGTCGCACGCCGACAGGACGAGCAGTCCGGCGGAAACGGCGCCGGCGGCGGCGACGGCGCGGCGGCGTCGCACAGCATCGGATTGCATCGAGGTCATGGGCGAAGGCTATAGGGCGTGTCCGACGCTCTCTTTACCTGGGGTGCGGCGTGCCCCTGTGTTACGCCACGCGGGGTTTCGCCGCGCCCCCGTGCCGGGCCGAGCCGAGCAGCCCGCGGACGGTGGTGAGCCAGCCCAGGGCGATCACCGCGGCGGCCAGGGACAGCCCAGCCGGGCCGTTGAGCGGCATCACGATCCCGATCGCGCCGCCCAGCACCCAGGCCATCTGCAGCATGGTCTCGGAACGCGCGAACGCCGACGGGCGCACCGTCTCCGGCACGTCCCGCTGGATCAGCGCGTCCAGCGCCAGCTTGGCCAGGGCCTGCGAGAACCCGGCGAACGCGGCGAGGCACGCCACCAGGAACGCGCCGAAGAAGATCGCGGCCGTGATCGCCACGCCGAGCACGATCGGCAGCACCGTCACGACGATGATCTCCGGCGCCCGCTGCCGCAGCCACGCCCCGACCGCCGTACCGAGCGCGTTGCCCACGCCCGCCGAGACGGCCACCAGGCCCAGCGACACCGCCGCGCTCTCCCCGGTCAGCGGATGCTCGCGCAGCAGGAAGGCGAGGAAGAAGGTCAGGAACCCGGACAACCAGCGCAGCGCCGCGTTGGCGCCGAGGGCATGGGTGACCGCGATACCGACGGTTCTCAGGCCCGGCTTCTTGACCGGCTTGAGGTGCGGCCCGTGCAGATGCTGCGCGTCCGCCGCCAGCAGCGCCGTGTCCTCGCCCTTGGCCGAGTCGACCTTCGGCGCCAGCGAGAAGGACAGGAACATGCCCCAGATGTAGATCACGAAGGCGCCGTAGAGCGGCCAGCGCGGACCGATGGCATGCAGCCCCGCCCCGATCGGCGCCGCGACACCGGTGGCGAGCAGACCGCCGAGCGTGACCCGGGAGTTGGCCTTCACCAGGGAGAACTTCGGCGGCAGCAGCCGCGGCACGACCGCGCTTCTGACCACCCCGTACGCCTTCGACGCCACCAGCACGCCCAGCGCGGCCGGATACAGCTCCAGGCCGCCGCCCGCGACGGCCCCGGCGATGATCAGCGCCAGCAGCGCCCGGGCGAGCATCGAGCCCGCCATCGCGGCGCGGCGGCCGTGCGGCAGCCGGTCGAGGAGCGGGCCGACGACGGGGGCGAGGACGGTGAAGGGCGCCATGGTGATGGCGAGGTAGAGCGCGACCCGCCCCCGCGCCTCGTCGGTCGGCACGGAGAAGAAGACGGTGGAGGCGAGGGCGACGGTGACCATGACGTCACCGGCACCGTTCACGGCGTGCAGTTCGATCAGCTTGCCGAGGCCGGACTCGCCCGCCCCGTGCGCATGCGTGGCCCTTCTGATCCCGCGGGCCGTTCCGGTCACCGGGAAGTGCAGCGCACGGCCGACAGCGCGGACGGACCCGCCGAGCCGGCCCGAACCGCCACCACGACTGCTGCCCTTCGTCCCACCGACCCCGGCGGCTCCTTGGGGTGTCCTTGCGGCTGCCACTCCGTCATAGTGCCCCGAGAAACCTGTGCGTAGTGCGGTTACCGCGCGTATGGGCGCGTAGTTCCTCTGCTTTTCCCAGGTGCATGCCAGATAGTTGCCGGGCCCGCGGGGGGAAACCTCCCGTCGGTGTAGGCCGAGCGGTCGCGAGAAGGTAGCGTGCGTAGCGCGTCGTGGCGAACGTTCTCGGCCGCGCGCCTCTCGGACATCCCGCAGAATGGATGCATGAGGTGCGCCCGAGTGCGATCGGGCGCGGACGTCGACGCGGTCCTCCGGTCCGCTCCGTCCGCACCCACCGCCTTCAGGCCGGCGCACCCGAGTGACGGCGTAGGAGAGAAGCGATACCTGTGAGCGCAGCGACAACGCGAAGCCGCACCCCCGACCGCCTGTGCGCCGAGGCCGTCGACCTCGCCCGCGCCGCCGCCGAGGAGGCCGCCGCACCAGGCGTGGTCGGCGAGCATGTGGGGCTGGAGTCCGAGGGCGACCGCGTTGTCACGCACTTCTTCGAGTGCAAGGAACTCGGGTACCGCGGCTGGCGCTGGGCCGTCACGGTCGCCCGCGCCTCCCGCGCCAAGTTCGTCACGCTGGACGAGGTGGTCCTCCTCCCCGGCCCGGACGCGCTGCTCGCCCCGGAGTGGGTGCCGTGGAGCGAGCGCCTGCGCCCCGGCGACATGGGCCCCGGCGATCTGCTCCCGACCGATGCCGAGGACCTCCGCCTTGAGCCCGGCTACTCCGGCGAGGAGGAGCCCGTGCCGAACTCGGCCGTCTCCGAGGAGATGGCGGAGCTGGTGGAGGCGGAGGACGCGGAGGTCACCCCGGGCGCCCCGGCGAGCCTGCCCGTCGTCCCCTCCCGCGGCTCCATCGCCTCGGTCGCCGAGGAACTCGGCATGCGCCGCGCCCGGGTCCTGTCCCGGTACGGCCTGCACGTCGCCGCGGACCGCTGGGAGGAGTCGTACGGCCCCAAGACACCGATGGCACAGGCGGCACCGGCGTCCTGCGTGAGCTGCGGCTTCCTGCAGCCGATCGGCGGTTCGCTGGGGCAGGCCTTCGGCGTCTGCGCCAACGAGTTCTCCCCGGCCGACGGCCGCGTGGTGTCTTTGGCCTACGGCTGCGGGGGCCACTCGGAGGCCGCGGTCATGCCGAAGCCTCCGCAGCCGGCTCCGCCGGTGATCGACGAGACCCGGGTGGACCCGTTCCCCCTCCGACCGGCGGCGGACTCGGGGTCCGTACCGGCCGTCTCCGACGGGGAAGCAGCGGACCTCGGTCACTCGTAACCCGACGGCCACCTGCTGGGGGCTCCGCCCCCAGACCCCCGTCGGCCCTGAAGGGGCCTCGTCCTCAAACGCCGGACGGGCTGAAAGATGCGCACCGGCCGTAATCAGCCCGTCCGGCGTTTGAGGACGAGGCCGTTCAGGCCGATCGGGGTCCGGGGC